>CAWUKD010000010.1:0-48413 GCA_963922815.1 uncultured Gammaproteobacteria bacterium | reverse complement strand
AATTCGGGGACGCAAATTCGGGGACAAAAATTCGGGGACAGTTTACCTATTTATTTTCGGGGCATAACAGCACTTAAGAATAGGCCATTAATAAATAGGTAAACTGTCCCCGAATTTTTGTCCCCGAATTTAGCAGCAGCCGCTATTTCGAGGACGTAGTGTTTTCGCTCTGAACAACGGTTGGCGCATCGGCGAACGGGCGTATCCCGAAGGCCGGATAGATTTCGCTCGGAAAGTAGACGATGCCATCCGACACCACCATACGAATCTTGCGAAGCTGGCCCAGGTCGTCTGCGGGATTGCCAGGAACCAGGAAGAAATCCGCGTACTTGCCTTTGGCGATTGATCCCAGATCTTCGTCCTGATTCAGATAAGCGGCCATATCGTAACTGGCTCTGCGTAGCACCTCCGCCGGCGTCAGCCCGATCTTCTCGAACAGCTCAAGCTCCCGATGGTAAGCGAATGATCCACCCAAATCTGTTCCGGGTAGCAACAGCACACCATCGGCGTTCAGCATTGTCATGGTTTCAAGCACCGTTTCAAACGCACCGACATACTCGGCACGCTCCTGTGCAGTCGAGGTACCAAAAAACGCCGACTTGTAAGATCGCTGCTGGTTGGTGGGCATGTGATCAATAATCTCACGCGCCATTGGCGCAACTTCTCCGTCCACGGCCGTCAGACCATATTCGTGAATAGCCAGGGTAGGGTCGTGCGCGACATTGCGTTCCAGCATTTGCTCAACCGTAAACTGAACGTCTTCGCCGTTCAGGTCCAGTGCAGGAAAGCGCTTCATGGCGGTGAACCGAAAGAGTGTGCGCGTGTCCTCGCCGTCGTTGAGCACCCAGCCGAGCATCAGCTGATTGGCATGGGTAATTTCGTTGAACCCGGCGTCAATCATGTCATTCGCCGAGGAAAAGGCCGGGACGTGTCCAGCCACCCGCATACCCAGTTTGTGCGCTTCCGCAACCAGCTGATTAGCCCACTCCCCGCGCATCGAGTTATAAAACTTCACCTGATGGAAATCACGCGCGCCACACCAGCGCACCATGTCGAGGGCTTCTTCGAGCGTGGCTACCGTCTCGCCTGTTGCCGCCGAGAAATCGCTCTTGCCCTCGATGAAGCAGGACCGCGTTATTCTCGGACCGGCAATTTCACCGCTGTTAATACGGCCGACCAGACTCTCGAGCACGGCGTTTTCATTACCCATGTCGCGCACCGAAGTCACACCGGCTGCGATGTTCAATAAGGCATTGTCCTGCCCCAAATGGCCGTGCATTTCGTACATGCCGGGAACCAGCGTACCGCCCTCTCCGTCAATGACCACGTCTGAATCGTTTACCGGGCTATTGGCCGGCTGAACGCTCGCGATGCGATTGCCATAAACCACCACGTCTTTTAGTGATGTAAGACCCGTGATTTCGGGGTCAAAGAGCCTCACATTACGGATTCGAACGGGGTCGGAAAACGAGTGCGCCACTCTGGATTGGATTTCGACAAAACGCTCGGTGGACAGCTGTTCCGAGAACTTGCGCAGCGCTTCATCCGCCGACTCATATCCCTCACGAACAATACTGAATCGGGGAGATGCCACAGCAAAAAACTGCATATTCTGATCGAGCAGCACGAGCTCAGGATTCAGTGACAGGCCCAGTACCTCGTATGCCGTTATATCCAACTTGCCGGCGGTACCATCGAACGACATCGTGGAGCGGGTGCGAACACTGGCCTCGCCTGCCGGAAATACTTCGAGGCGCTGGTCAGGCGCCGCGAGCAGAGCGCGAACCAGCATCGCTCTTGAATATGGGCTGCCGTTCTGTTCAATGTAAAACAGCGTGTTGTCTTTGACGCCTGCTTCGCCGATACCTGTCGTGTCCTGCCACCGGGCGATTCCGTCTTCAACACGAAAGTACTCATCAACGTCATTTCCAAAGGTCGTTTTACCCGTAATGGACCAGTTCACAGGATACCCGCGCTTATCAACCGCTATGACTTCCTTGATGGTCGGGCCACGGCCATTTTGCTTGTAGTCAAAATCGATCATCAATTCACTGGCGTTTTGATCCACTTTGAGATGTCCGGTATCGCTGCCCCCAACGAGCACGCGATAGGTGCTGATTTCGGCAGAAATTGGCAGCGACAACAGCAAGATGATAAGGCTTGAGTACAGTTTCATTGGAATCTCTCAGGTAGATGATCGGTCGATCATACCCGAATGAACGTGAAGGGTCACAGGCGTCACGTTCGCAGCGGCCCGGTCGCGCCGGCGCCCTATGCGTCCGTTAACCTCAGATCGTGCGAATGGTCACGCAGAAGGCTCCCTCAGAGGAGCATGACTTTCGGCCATTTGCTCGATGGGAACATAGTCAAAATCGAACCCGAAACAACGAGGCGCCACCACCGCCAGAGCCCGTTTCTGCCGGTAGTAGTCGGGGCACCCGATACCATAGACGGTAATGCGCTGACCGTAGCGCAGTCGTTCTGCATTAATCGGAGTTGAAGTTTCATAGTCCAGCACCGTGATCAGATCAGGCACGGATGCAACCACCTGATCCCCAATACTTGCTACCAGAAATTCATTTTTGACGTTCATTTTTAGCGGGGGCATGTTGCCTTCGAACGGCTCAACATGCGCTTCGCCAATATCGAACCCGCCAATAATCGAACTTGCGTAGTCCACCACCTTCCCGGTGTAAATGTGGAACAGATCGCCGTACAGCGATTGTGCAAACGCTTTGCTGAGAGGTTCATAAATATCTTTTGCGTTACCGCGATATTCTCGCAATATTCGCCCTATCTCAATTGAAAAGCTAATGGTGTCCGGCACGATTGACGATTTTACCTGCTTGCCCGTCATGGGATGCTCTGCCGTCACAATCATCCCTCCCATCGCCTGGGCCATCGCACGTACGTGACGTTCGTAGGTTGCCGTACTATCTGTTTCGAAGGTCACGACATTGCCAGCGTAATCGACCCCTACCGCTGGAGTTGGCGCCACTCCTGCTATGGGATAGGTCATCATCTGCGCCTCGGGCAGCGCTCGCCCCATTCCATCGCCATCAACAACCGGAATTCCTCGTCCTGCGGCCGCCATTAGCGGTATCATCGAATTACCACCTCCCACTTCGAAGGACACAACGGCGTCTACAGTTCGCCCAACGTGTTTCTCAAACGCTTCCAGAGTTTTGGCAGGATCATCCACTGATGGCAGCAATTCCAGACTGACAGATGGTGCGCCAACACTGCCAATGGCAACAACAAAGGCGTCATCGTCCAGTTCATTAACGGAGATCAGATCAACAGGCCCGCACTTTTCGAGAACGGAGCGCGTTGCCAGGTAAGAGACGTAAGGGTCACCGCCTCCACCGGTTGCCAGGAACACGGCACCTGCTGAGAGGTCCTCCAGGTCGTGCGCGGTCAACTTCATGCTTCACCCCTTGCTGTACCTGTCGACAGACCCGCAATTTCACCCACCACTTTGACGCGGACTCGAGTCGTATTGCCTGCCATGTATGACATGGTGGTTTCCTCAATGTCAGCGACGCGGATAGTCGAGCTATCCGCGCCGGCAGCTAGCGCAATTTCGGTGGCTTCCGCAGTAACCGCCTTAATCGCCTGTTGACGCGGTATCTTGTCGTAGGAAACCAGGTTTTCGGTTTCGCCACCAATCTGGGCGATGGCAGCACCAATGGCGTTGGCAACGCCTGCATGTTCGGGGCGCATCATTTCCGATGCTGCGGCCAGTTTTTCCGTAACCAGTACTGCGCCACCACCAACCAGAATTACCGGCAGCGGGTCGCTGCTTGGCTTCATTTTTTCAATACCCAGATTCAGGATCCGCGTCATTTGCTGCGACGCTCTGGCCATCATACTCTGATCCAGATGGGTAACTTTTCCGGCATCACCGATGTGTGCATTACCACTTGCAACCACGATATCGGTAGCCGTCAGGGTACTCCCGCCAAACACCAATCCCTCATCAACCAGGTTGTGCCCCACTGATCGGGGTCCAACCTGGCCGCCGTCCGCCGATACAAGACTTCCACCACCAAGCCCAATCGCCAGAATGTCCGGCATACGAAAGTTGGTGCGAACGCCTCCAACCTCGATTACGACATTCGACTCCCGGGGAAACCCGTCCTGAAGAATACCGATATCCGACGTAGTTCCACCTATGTCCACCACAATGGCATTATCAAGCCCCGTAAGCTTGCACGCTCCCCGGAGCGAGTTCGTAGGGCCGGATGCAAAAGTAAGCGCCGGGAAATGCCGGGCGAATTCCGCATCCATCAATGTGCCGTCATTTTGACTGACAAAGAAACGGCACTTGAGTCCGCGCTGGCGAATAGCGCTCACAAATGACGTGACGACTCGATCGGCAAAACCGAGCAAACTCGTATTCAGTAATGCTGCATTTTCACGCTCGAGAATACCCAGACGCCCCAGCTTGTGCGAAAGAGTAACGTGGGCATCGGGCAGAGCCGCGCGGATTCGTTCCCCCACAAGAAGCTCCGGCTCCGGATTCATGGGTGAAAAGGTCGACGCGATGGACACGGCACCCACTTTTTTAGTGACAAGATCACCGATGACCTGATCTATTTCGCGGTCGTCTAACTCTGCCAAACGCCAGCCGTCGTAAAGATAGCCGCCGCCAATTGAATAAACGTTACTACCCAAACAACCGGCAATGTCGTCCGGCCAGCCAATCATCGGGGGAAGCCCGTTGCCGGACGGCTCCCCAATTCGTACAGCCGCTACCTCGGCGAGCTCGCGACGTTCAATAACTGCGTTTGTAAACTGCGTCGTCCCCAGCATCACCGCTTCAATGGAGTCCTCACTGCCCGCATGCTCTGTCAGAATCGCTTCAAGGGCGTCCAGAATTCCCGTTAGAACGTCCGACGAAGTCAACGCCTTCGTTGAAGCAATTACGTCGTCACCATCAAGAAGCACGGCGTCGGTGTGAGTACCTCCTACATCGATACCAATTCTTAGCATTCCGGTTCACCTTTATCACTGGAGTCCTGCAGCGTTAAAACGGCAGGACGATCAAAGCGGCTCAGTACGGCGTAGGCAACTGCCGAGACAATCATAGCGTCCAACGCAGCGATTCCGGACAGCCGGATAAAGGACAGTGATCCGAGCAGAGCCACGACCGCACCCGCGGCCCACGAAATAAGTGCCATCACCGACACGCTGCGACCGGCAGCGATCAGGTTTTCGTGATAGGCCGATCGACGCGCCACGATATAGTCCACAGCGATTACGCCCGCAACCGGCACAAATACGATCGCCAGATAGAAAAGGAAATCCAGAAAATGATCGAAAATATTGAGAAACGCCGCAATGGTGCCAAGGGCTCCGAGCGCTACGATTAGCAAGCGATTATCAATACCTGAAACGGTAGCTTCAACGCTCAGCGTCGTGCTGTACAGGTTCAGCGAGTTAAGCACCCAGCTTCCGGCTATGATCACGGCAAACGCTGCCCAGCCCATGCCCATCAGAATCATGACATCAAGAAGGTCAACACTTTCGAACGCTGCAGCGGCGAGACCGCCGGCAATCATGACTATCGACTGCACCACAAAATAGGACAAGAGCGCCGTGTAAATGGCTCCGCGCCAATTACGAATAAATCGTGTGATATCCGGGAGAATCACCGCACCAATAATGACACCACCCACGACGGATGAAATGGCATCACCGAACGATATCGCCGACGCTTGAGTCAGCGCCAGGGTGTCCGAGAACGACCTGACGTCAAGCGCGTTGGAAATGAGCAATGCCGTAACGACCATCATGACCGGCACAAGTACCGTGGACAGCAGGTTTATCGCACGGAACCCGTAAATCGTCGTAATTGTCATTGCGGCACCGGCAAACAGCTCGACAATCCAGGGAATTGCGTGCATTCCCATAGTATCGCTCAGAAGCCTTAGAATGGCGCCGCTAAACAGGTCGATGTTGACGCCAAACCACCCGAGCAAAGAAATCGCGAATGCGATGTTTACAAGAGCCGCTCCCCGAGTCCCAAAAGCTACGCGAGCGAGCATATAGGAGCTTAAGCGTGTTCGCGCACCAATCGAACCGCTGATCGATGCTATCAGCGTAAGGAGACCACAACCAATCAGAACAGCATTGAATGCCCGAGCGTTATCAATGGCAAGGAATATCTCCGCTCCCGTAACAAACGTGGGGAGCGAAAACGCCACCATCGCACTGATCAGGCCAACTCGTACCCAGCCCACCGTATGCTCATAGGGCACGGGCTCTGTTGCAAACTCCTCAGACTCAACGTTTGACGCTGAACCAGGCAGGGCTGCATTTTCATCAGAGGGAGACATCAGAATCGATACGTAAATTCGCCGATAATCTGTCGGGGTTTGTTCCTGAATCGAACCAGCGAAACAGGGCCAAAGAACGCATCTTCAGGTTCCAGATCGTCGAGTAAATTGCTGCCGCGTAGCTGAACGGTCCAGCGATCCGTTTCCAGAGCCAGCGACGCGTTTAGATACATCGCGTCATCATCCGTCATGGTGTTTTCCAGATCAAAACTGCGCTCACCAAGCCAGTTTCCGGATACGCGAGACACAAAGTCCATATCACTGTTTATATTGGCCGTGTGCGTCACCGTCAGGTTGGCATTCCAGTCAGCAACACGAGGCATCGTATTTCCAATAATCCCGACCGGCGCTTCTTCAAACGCAGCTGGATTAAAACTCTTGATCTCGTTGTCAATCACGCCCAGTCCCATTTGCACGCTTATCGACTCAGCAGGACTCCACCAGCTTTCGACTTCGAAACCGCTGATATCAACTTCAGAGATCGTTAGCTGTTCCAGAGAAAACGTTACCGGATTAAAGCGCGTAAATTGGGCATTGTCCTGACTTGTGGTGAAGTACGCGGCATTTACCGTGAGAACCCCCTCAATCAGAGTCGATTTGAAACCTACTTCAATGGTATCCGAGGTTTCCGCTTCGAACGATCTTGTCACTGTCGGCGCAACTTCATTAAATCCACCCGATCTGAAACCGCGCGCGAAGGTGGCGTAGCCGAGAAAGTTCTCGTTCGCCTGCCACGCCAGCGAGACTTTTGGCTGCACTTCGTCAAACGTCTTCTTCGCCAATGAGGCCGGATCACGAGGATCTACTCCCTCACGCTCTTCCTCGTCATAGCGAACCCCAAGGGTCAGCTCAAGATCGTCGGCCAGGTCATAGTTTGCCTGGCCAAACACTGCAAACGCCGTACTCATTTGGCGGTCTCGCACAATTTCAAGGACAAATTCGTTCGCGAACGACGCGCGATCGCGAACAATCATTCCATCGAGGTCATCGAAAATATCGAAATCGTTGTCGCGCTCGCGATCCTGATAATACGCGCCAACGAGCCAGCGAAACCGATTATCGGAAGGTGACGTAAAGCGGGTTTCAAGCGTAAACGCACTGTCCTCGATAACGCTCAGCTGGCCGCCAGGGAAAATGAAATTATCGAAATCGGGAGCCAGCGCAGAAAAATCGGCATCCAGGAAATTTTCGTCGTCCGATTTGTTATAGCCCGCTACAACGATCAGCGAACCGGCAGCCAGCTCATACTCTAATTTTGCAGATAAATTGAACAGAGTGTTTTCGTCGACAGGCAGAACGTTGTGCATCGGCGTAATCGACTCGTCACTCAATGTGTCGAAGTCAACATTTTCGTAGTACCCAACACCATAGTCACCGCTGGAATAGCGAGCACGAAAATCGAGGTATGTGCGTTCTGACAATTCGAATCCCAGCAACCCCTGAATGCCCGCTTCTTCTACATAGTCTGATTCCTGACCGTTATATGTGTCGTCGATCAGGCCATCGAAATCCCGATAGAATCCTGACAGCCGATACACTACGTCGTCTCCGAACTTGCCTGATACCGCCGCGTTAAGCCGCTTGTCGTTGCCTTCGCCCAAAGCGCCTCGCACTACCAGTTCAGTCTCTTCCGTGGGCGCTTTGGTCGTGATGTTCACTGCCCCTCCGATCGCGTTCTTTCCATACAGCGCACCCTGAGGGCCACGAATCACCTCAATTTGCTGAATGTCGACCAGGCCCTGATTCATAAACTCCAGATTGGGCACTGTGATTCCATCAACCACGAACGCAATAGGCGGTTCGCCCAACTGCGTAGAGGTCAATCCACGTATCGTGATATTGCTAAGGTTAGGTCTGAAGTTCCCGTAGGAGGACAGATTCGGGGTTAATGCCGCGAAATCTGAAAATGTACTGATACCGGCTCGCTCAATTGCC
The DNA here is from genome assembly GCA_963922815.1 of uncultured Gammaproteobacteria bacterium. Lineage (GTDB taxonomy): Bacteria > Pseudomonadota > Gammaproteobacteria > Steroidobacterales > SZUA-146 > SZUA-146. Next base: position 40,137 of record CAWUKD010000010.1, on the reverse strand, counting down.
GTTTCTCCGAATACGGTTACGGAGTCTGGAATCTCCTGGAGATTCTCCGACCGCTTTCGGGAAGTGACCAATACTTCTTCGATAGCGCTACCAGATGATTCCTGCGCTACTACCACGCTGGGGGTTAAAAAGGTGCCCAAGGCCAACGTGGTCGCAAACCCAAATGCAATTGTTCGCATAATTCTCATGATATTCCCCGGTATTAACCAAACCCAAAACCTCCGCCCTACAGGCCGAACGTCTCAATTCAAATATAAGCTCTTGTCAGTACTGGTATTATCCTCAAATCGCGCAAAATCCGGGATTGAATTAAGGGGTCGTAACAATGAACAATTTGGCATTTAGGCATAGACTCGAAAGACTATTCAGTTGATGGTTGACTATGCTCGTATGCCTCATAAAAAACCGCAGGTTAAACTCGATCCGATCAATCGCAAAATTATCGCGAGGATTCATCTTGAGTCCGATATAACCAATCAGCGGCTCGCCGAGGAAATAGGCTTATCACCCGCCGCCTGTTCGCAGCGTGTCTCTGCGTTACGAGAAGCCGGCTACTTTTTCAACTTCCATTGCGAAGTAGATCTCGACAGAACCTTCGAGCATGTACTTGCTTATGTGCAGTTCAAGCTGACTGACAATACCGTTCAATCCCGTCGGGCATTTGAGGCCGAAATAAACAAGTATCCGGAGTTTATGGACTGCCTTAGACTTTCGGGCGATGTCGACTACATTTCCTTCACTTGCGCACGCAATATCCAGGAGCTAAACAAGATTTGTGACGAAATTAGCTCAAAGCAAGAATTGGGCATCGAGCGAATCGTTACGCGCATCATTCTGGAACGGTCCAAGTGGTACCTTGGCTATCCGATCGAGCGACTAAGGTGGTTGGAGTAACAATGAGCGCCCGGATTCGAAGCTGTAATTTCGAGATGAATGTTTTGACCAGCAACATCAGTCACGTTGGCTACAACCGTTAGCGTTGATCGTTAGCCCGCTATCAGCGCACATCCTCCAGCCGTTGCCGGGACCACAGGCGCCTGACTTCATCGTCCTGACCGGTCATTTCCCATCGAATTAGCGAGATTGGCAGCCTGCCTGCCTTCATAAATTCATCGTGAAAGTCGCGCAGCACAAACTCGTCGCCGAGCTGACGTTTGCGTTCAGCCAGCAGCCGCTGCATTTGCAGCATGCCCATCGTGTAACCAAGACCATAACCGGGCGGGCGTCGCAGATAGATTTCGGCGTCTACGCGGGCCACGTTTCGGTCCAGATACGGCACGCGCTCCAGCCACCAGTCAACCACCTCGTCCACGCTCATCTCGTTAAGCTGCAGCCAGACATCGGCTGGTACGCGGGCCGCTCGGAAAATACCGAAGATGTATATGAGTTCGCGCACGCGAGGATCGGTCTCAAACCCGGCCTCGAACATGGCTTCTTCCAGATAGGTTGCCCACCCCTCGGCCCGGGCACCGCTCGTCAGGCGGCCACGGATCGGATGCGGGTTGTTGCGCTCAAGTACGCCATCGAAACGGTGACCGGGAATCACGGCGTGCAGATGATCCGGCGTCGGGTCGCGAAACTGTACCTGCTCCCAGAAGTTCGGCCCCTCGGGTCTCACAATCCACGGCACGTTGGTATCGAGCTCGCCAATGTAGTCCGGAACCGTAATGATGTCCTGCTCCACTAAAAACGTCCGAATCTTCGCATCCACAGCAGCAAGCCTCGCGGCGTACTGCTCCGCCGATTCAGGCAACAACAGCTCTGGTTCCTTGCGATTTCGATGCTGCGCCAGAGCGTAGATCCCCCACAAACGCTCCAGCTCCCGATTGCCAAGCGTCACAATGTCCTCGGTCTGCCACGGCATTAGTTTGACGTGCTTGAGATACCAGTTGAAGTGCGCCTTACCCACACCAGCTCGCCCGGTCATACGCGGCCGATTTTCGGCAAGCCAATCACGAAATGCCTGCACGGAGCTGCGTGCCGCCCTGATATCGGCGACCAGTGCAGGTTGCTCGTCAGTTGCGCGCTCGATTAAATCGTCGTACCAGCCCAGCACGCCTGGTGGCGGTATTTCCCGATAGGGATAGCCATGACCGACGCCGTCTGCATTGGACAGGTTAAACAACGCCAGATCCGCATAGTCTGCGGCGACTTCATCAAGATTTTTCTTCGCCTGCTCTACTAACAGCGGCACCGCAGCCAGCTCAATTCGCAGCGTTCGCGTTTTGTCCGCATCAAGCGGAAGCCTGGCAAAGGTAGGACGTCGCATGCGATCCACATAGAACCCGGGATCCCGCGACCACGGGCGCGACACCTGCAGCGTGAAATCGTATCGGTCCAGACGAGAACGCACGGCCAGAAACTCCACCTGCTGCGACAGCGTCCAGCTGGCCACTCCCATCTCGTCCATTCGAGCATGAAAAGCGCTCAGTCGCTTGCGCCGCTGGGCAACCGCTGCATCTCCGAAATCTGCGTAGCGAGAAGCGGCAGCTTCGGCCACGTCTGAATCGGGAGCAACATACTGCGCACGTGCGCTATCGCGAAAGGACAGGAATTCATCATAGAGTTCCACAAGCTTGTCGTGGCTGTCTTTGCCCTCCGGCATCCCTGGCAAGGGCGCGGCGCCGGATACAGCCGCAAGACCGCCAACAGCTATCAGTGTGGAAACGCGAACAAAGAACAGTGAAAGGCGCATAAGAGTCTCACGGGCTGACAGGTCAATCTCCAGTCTAGCGAACTCGGTAACCCGGGGACAGTTTACCTATGTCTAATTTCGAGACCGTGGAGTGGCACTTGGCGGCACTAACTAAAAGATGACTCAACGCTTTCGGCGCCAGAATAGGTAAACTGTCCCCGGTTTTGGCTACCGCGTTTGATCTGCCCAAGCAAATGTAACCAATTCACCGTTCCAGTCATCTAATACCTTCAACTCCGAGTAACGCGAGAGTGGTCTGCTGCTGCAGTGCAATTGGCTGGTGACTGCAGAGTACCGTGCGCAGAGCGGATCAGACAGAGAGTCATAAGGCATTGATATTGTCGTTGAGCCCGCAATCTTTACAAACGTATTGACGCCGCCTATCGCATTGGTGATGCTGACAAATACTCTGCTACCGTGATGCGCGGCTATTCCTCGGCAGGAAACCCTGAGAACGACGCCCTGGTATACAAAGGGTAATTTATTGTTGCTGCCAGGCGAAACTATTCCGACATGTTGTGTACGCGATCCGATTGACCCCTATTTACGTCGTTGCCGGCGATAAGAAAAGGAATACGCGCCCCCTTTTGATGAGGCCTTAAGAAATGAGAAATCACCTGTGAATCCAGCAACTGTAGCGCTCTTGGGCGGACTGTTTTTACTTTACGCGCTCGTTTCGGGTCGGCTCAACGGCACGGTTCTGACGGCCCCCATGATCTTTGTGGCCTTCGGGTTCGCCCTGAGCCTGGGCGGATCTGAAATGCTGAGCATCGACGTCGAACACTCCGCGATCCATACGCTGGCCGAGCTGACCCTGATTCTGGTGCTGTTTGCAGATGCATCGCGCATCGACATCAACAAGGTGCGCGACGATCACAATATTCCCATGCGCATGCTGCTTCTCGGACTACCATTGGCTATGGCAGCAGGCACCTTGGCCGCCGTTGTGGTATTCCCTTCGTTCTCGCTGTGGGAAGCCGCTCTGCTCGCCGCTTTGCTCGCACCCACCGACGCCGCGCTCGGCCAGTCAGTAGTTTCCGCCAAAGCCGTGCCGCTAAGAATTCGGCAGTCGATCAACATCGAAAGCGGATTGAATGACGGCATTGCGCTACCGGCCGTATTACTGCTTGCCGCGCTGGCCAGCAGCGCGGGGGCTGAAACACAAGCCAACAACTGGGTTCAGTTCGGGCTCATGCAAATTGTGATCGGCCCGATTGCCGGTGCGGTTGTCGGCTACGTCGGTGCGAAACTGATTGATGTAGCCGCCGAGCGCGAGTGGATGACAACCGCATTTCAGGGTATCGCTATTCTCTCTTTGTCGGTACTCGCCTATGTATTAGCCGAGCTCGTTGGTGGCAACGGATTCATCTCGGTGTTTGTTGCCGGCATGGTTTTCGGTAACAGCATTGGCCACTCGTGCACCTATTTGTTCGAATTCATGGAGAGCGAAGGACAACTGCTGATGCTCGCGACGTTTCTCGTGTTTGGCGCCGCTCTGTTGCCCGAAGGCCTGGAGCACGCAAACGCTCCCGTCATCGTGTATGCGCTGCTGAGCCTCACAGTGATTCGCATGCTCCCTATTGCTCTGTCGCTGCTCGGCTCGGGCCTGCGCTTGCCCACATTCCTGTTTCTCGGCTGGTTCGGGCCGCGAGGCCTGGCGTCCATCCTGTTCGTGTTGTTAATTGTTGAAGACGCCAACATTCCGCATCGCGCCGAGATACTCGCCACTACGGTGATTACCGTGATGCTCAGTGTGGTCCTGCACGGACTGACCGCTGCACCGCTGGCCAACGCCTACGGTCGACTCACTGCCCGAATGGGCGAGTGCGAGGAGAGCAAAATCGTGTCCCACGTACCGCTGAGAGAAGGCATGCCAGAGGAGCATTCATGACCAAGAGACACTTTCCCGAGCTGGAGCCCGCTGCCATTGAGGTGACGCGCAACGCTTTGCACGCATACTCTCGCCTGCTTGGCGACTGGCTCAAGGCAACGCGTGCGCGCAGAAAACACTGGTGGCATGCGAGCCTTCGACCGTCTCTGAACGGATTGACCACCGGCGTAATGTACGGTGATACTGACTTCGAGATTGAGCTGAATCTGCGTGAAAGCGAGCTTCAGTTAGCCACGGCCGACGGAGCGCGCTACTCGACAGCACTGACCGGCCAATCTTCTGCCGATCTGGACGCAATGTTACGCGGTTTTTTCAAGTCTGCCGGTATGTCCCCTGATCGCATTGGCCGAGCGGGCGCCAAAGTATCTGAACGCAAAGATGAAACCGACCGGCTGGCCTTTGCCGGATATTCGCCGGACGCTGCACGCAGCCTGGCCGAAGTATTGAGCGGAGTGTCCGCCGCCATGAATGATTTTCGCGCGGGTATTCCGGAGGAATGCAGTCCGATTCAGCTGTGGCCACACCACTTTGATCTGTCGATGATCTGGCTGCCGGGAGAAAAAATACCGGACCAGGATCCCGCCAACGAAGAATACTCGGACAAGCAGATGAACTTTGGTTTCACGTTTGGTGACGACGGTATCTCCGAACCGTATTTTTACGTGACGGCCTATCCGTTGCCGGACGCGCTGCCCAATACGCCGTTACCCCCTGAAGCCGAATGGAAAAGCGACGGATTTAGCGGCGCTGTGCTGCTGTACAAAGATCTTGTGAGATCGAACGATGCCACCAGCCTCCTCCACGAACTATGGTCTACGCTGCTAGGCGCCGGCCGCGCTCATTACAATGTACCCGGATAAAACCAGGGACAGTTTACCGAATTCGCCGTCTGAACCTCCGGATATTGAGCCAATTCGGCGAGTTTTGGCCGAATCTGTATACTGAGTGGAAACTCTCTCAAAAAGTGGCTGATCATGCGTACTCCAATTCTTGTTTTTCTGTCTGTCTTGCTGACCGCAAACTCGTTTGCGTCTATTGGTGATAACGCAGAGAAAGTTGGCAAAAAGTATTTCGACACCGGCGAAGAGATTGTCGCCGCATTCCAGGACCGCTCCGGAGAGTCGTTCGCCAACTTGCTGGACATGACCACTATTTCAGAGCGAGCTCTGGACGGTATGAAATACGGCCACAAAGACAAGCTTGAGATTGTTCGGGGCATGCAACAGGCAAAAGGTCAGGTTGGCAGCGTGGTTGTGTCACTCGTCTCGGCCGATTCCCTGATGCGCGTAGTACGGGCACGACATCATGCCGATGGTGTGCAGGTTCTGGTCCGGGCAAATATGGGAGATCTGGGTTTTAGCTATCGCGATTTTCTGCTCTATGCGAAGGGAGACGAGGCGCCAAAAATCATCGACTGGTATGACTATTCGTCCGGTCAGAACTATTCCGATTCAATTCGCCAATCACTTATTGCGATCCTGCCGGGCAACAGCAACTACGGCAGACTGCTGGATCTGGTTAGGGGCAAGAATGAGTCCCGAAAGCAATTTCGCGACCTGCTAAACGCCACCACCAATCAGGATTTCAATACGTTTTTCTCGATTTATGATAAGGCCGATGACGAACTGAAAGAGCATCGTCTCGTGCTCATCATGGCCAATGGTATGGCCAGCATCAGTAACGATGAACAGCGCATGATAAAAACGCTGGGCTTGATTGCCGAGCACTACGGTGATGACGAAGCGCTCCAATTCATCTTGCTGGATCACTATCACTACGCCGGGGAATACAACAAAGCTATCGACGCCCTGGAACTGATGGCAACGCACATGGGCATTCGGGATTCGGTCAACTGGGCGCTAACAGCGATTTACTACAACCTGATGGGCGACAACGACAATGCCATTGCAGCCGGTAACCAGTCTATTGAACTGGAGCCCGATACCGACTTCGCCTATCTGGCGCTGCTGACCGTTTATAACGACACAAAACGTTTTGATGACACGGTCACGATCATGAAGGCTCTTGAAGATGGTTTTGACTACGAATTCACAACGGAAACCATTGGCGAGGCTCCGGAATTTCAGGAATTACTGGATTCGAAAGCATTTCAGGACTGGATGGTTGCCAAATAGATAGTGGCGACTGAGCCGGGCACAGCTCCACCAATTTGAAGCGCTGGCCCGGCATCCTGTGCGGGGTGATTCTGTCAGACCGAATGCGTTCGACGGGTCCTTGCCAGCCGCTACCCGACCACAGGACTCAATTTGGTATACACCGAATTCGAAACGGGTAAACTGTCCCCGCAGTTATCGGCTTACAACAGGCAACCCTCATGAATGACCCCAGGAATATACTGATCACGGGCGCGAGCAGCGGTATTGGCGAAGCGCTGGCTGAAGCCTACGCGGCTCCCGGAGTGACCCTGCACCTGTCGGGACGTAACGCCGAACGACTGGAAAGCGTCGCTGAAGTTGCCCGACAAAAAGACGCCATAGTCCACACGAGAGTGATAGACGTTGCAGACCGCGATGCCATGGCCGAGTGGATTGGCGCCGCGGACGATGAGGCACCACTTGACCTGGTTATTGCCAATGCGGGCGTCGGACTGGGCCAGAAAGATGCACCCACACTTGCCGAGATCACCCGGAAGACGTTCGACATCAACGTGCACGGCGTCTTTCACACTATTCATCCGGCGCTCGAACGCATGGTGCCACGCCGTCGCGGGCAAGTGGCCATTATGGCCTCTGTCGCCGGCTTCCTCGGCATGCCGGGAGCCGCATCTTATGCAGCCAGCAAGGCCGCCGTGCGCAGCTACGGTGAAGGCCTGCGCGGCGCATATCACCGACACAATGTTCAGGTAAACGTCATTTGTCCGGGTTTTGTCGTGAGTCGCATGACCGACCAGAATAAGTTTAAAATGCCGTTTCTGATGGACGTTGACAAAGCCGCTCGCATTATCGTTCGCGGGCTTGAGCGCAACAAGGCCCGCATCGCGTTCCCGTGGCAAACCTATGGATCCATTCGCCTGATGCAAATGCTGCCAACGGCGCTGTCCGACCGGATACTGCGACGGTCACCCAGCAAATAACTGGCGGTTCAGTTCGCGCACCGGCTCTTAGGATTCGGTTACATCTAAGTGACAACGGGGAGCGGCATTGAAACCATTCGCCCTTCGTATTACGGTGGATTCGGTTGCTTGATGGCCCTGGAACCAATGACACCCGATGTAACTGCTCGGAGAGGAACTCAGGAAGATCCGCCTTCGCTTTGACAGCCCGGAGATAGCATATGCAAATTTGGTCACAGGCACGCGAGATGGCAAAGCTGACGCCACCGGAACGTAATCGCTACGTTGACTTCCTGCGCGCGGTATCGATAACTGTAGTCATCGTAGGCCACTGGCTGGTGGCCACCGCCTACTACACCGATGGCGAACTGGCCTTCGGGCATCTCTTGCGCGAACGACCACAAACCCACTGGCTCACATGGCTGTTCCAGGTCATGCCCATCTTCTTTATCGTTGGCGGATACGCGCATGGCGTGTCATTGGAAAGCGCCAAACGCAAAGGCATCGACTATGCGACGTGGCTGGCCAGCCGACTCAATCGACTGGTCGCACCGCTGCTCGCGCTGATCATAGCCTGGGCTGTCATTGCGCTTGTGATGAAGCTAGCCGGCGCCGACCGCGAAGTCATTCGGTTTTCATCGCAGGCCGCACTCATACCGACCTGGTTTCTGGCTATCTATATTTTTATCGTCATGCTGGCTCCGATCATGCACCGCCTCTGGAGTAAGTTCGGATACCTGTCGTTTTGGGCTCTCGTGATTCTCGCCGTACTGGCCGACTACGCTTTTTTCGCCGTTGATCTCAAGTGGGTAGGCTTTACCAACTACTTCTGGGTGTGGCTCGCCGTTCATCAGCTGGGATTCGCCTGGCGTGATGACAAGCTCGGCGGCCCGGCCATCCTGCTGATCTGCTCTGCGGCTGGCCTTGTCATTCTGTACCTGATGACCTCGCTTGGGCCTTACCCGCTGGCCATGGTCGGCTCGCCCGATGAGGGGTTGAGCAATACGGCACCGCCCAAAGCTACCCTGCTCGCACTGGGTGTTTTCCAGTTTGGATTACTCATGGCCATCGAAAGCCCGATGAAGCGTGTACTTGAAAGCACCCGATTGTGGACGGCCACGGTACTTATTAACGGCATGATCATGACGGTCTATCTGTGGCACATAACCGTGATGGTAATCATTGTCGCCCTTCTGACTCTGGCTGGCGGACTCTGGCTCGGCGTTGAACCGGCTACGGGCGAGTGGTGGCTGTGGCGCCCGCTCTGGATCGGCTTTCTGATTTCGGTGCTGATTCCCATTGCCCTGGTGCTGTCCTTCTTTGAGCGGCAGGGCCGCAGTAAAGATGCAGGTGTACCCTCTGCGCCCAGGCAGGTCGTCGGCGCATTTCTGCTGTGCCTGGGCATCGCCCTGCTCGCCATGTTTGGGTACGGCGGCAGCCCCATTCCGGATGTCGTGATCGGTTCACTTGAGCTGGACGTCGGCTCATTCGTGCTGGTGATTGTGGGGGCCACCCTGAGCGGGCTGCTGCCGCGATTCCGATAGTGGCCGGCGCGCGTAAACGCGCAGCTGCTTACGAATCGCCGCCGCCTTTCTGAGCTTGAGCGGATTCGATCTGGGCATAGCGGACCGCATCGTCCAGGCGGTCGTATTTGTGCCCTTTGTAGAAAAACACAGATTGGGTTTCATGCGTAATGCCGTGCGCGCTCATCTTCTGCTTGTCTTCTTCATTCATAGTGTTTTTATCATCCATTAAGTTATCTTTACTGATTGCTACCCTGTGTTACACAGGCGTTTTGTCGCTTTCGAAACGGTTTATTGCATTCCCAATCGTTACCGGAAAAATTCAGGTGTGCGTTCTCCGGCAATTGCACGGCGACGCACGCGTCCCGATCTCTTCGATATCCGCGACTACATTCCCAGCCTGTCCAGTAAGCGCGCCCTGTCAGGTACGCGTTTTCCGGCACCACAATAGCGACACAATCACTCTCCGCTACCGTGTATCCACGACCACAGACCCAACCCGGGCCAGTGGAGCTTTCTGACAGATAGCCATTGGACGGCACCGCTATGGCTGCGCAGGTCTCGCCGTCTTTTCTGTAGCCTCTGTGACATCGCCAGCTTTCGCCGGATACTGCCGTCAGATAGCCGTTTTCCGGCACCTGAACCGCGATACACGTATCGCCGTTTTTTGCATGGCCATGCTTGCATTTCCATCCGAGTCCGTACGACGAATTCGTCGAATAAGCATTGTCGGGCAGCACCACTTCTGCGCAGGTGTCATCAACCTTGCGAAAACCCTGGTCGCATCTCCAACCCGTTCCATACGTGTTTGCAGTGGCGTTGGCCGGTGCACTGCCCGCCGTACTCTGCGCCACAGCAACGTTTGTCGCACCCGCGAAGAATGCGACTGTTACCAGTATCGCAGCGCGAAGATCGCAGGAAAGCTCTATGATGTTCATCGATTTACTCCGTCACGCACGCCAAAACGTGCACAACTCTATTCGCGCGACAGGCTGACGCCAATCGTACGACCGGCATACTGACTAAAGTTAAGACGCCCGATAGCGGCCGTCGCATCTTCTTCCCGCCCCATCGCGACGATGGCGAAACCGATCCGCAGTATGGTGCCCGGGTCTCTGACTATTTCAACGGTATCAACTGGCCCGAACTGGGCGAAGGTCGCGTGCAGGTCAGTCTCCAATACCGTCCCGGCAAGATTGCCGACGTGTAATTTGGTGCTCATAGGTCCTCCCGGAAGATCGGAACCGAAAATGGAGGAAACGGGCAAGAGAAGCCTTTACAGCTCGATAGACGGGTATAGCAGAGGGGTCACTGTACGCCGAGATCTGGTCAATAGATACGACTCATTCAGGTGTTTGAGAATATAAAGTGCCCAAATATCGAATATTTATGCAAAATAGGCTTGCATCTGCCCGCTTTACCCCCATACTTCACTACGCTAGTTAGTGCGCTGTTCACTATGCACTCCATTTCGAAGTTCCCACAGAAGTATCTTCCGTAGTTCATCGTCCTGTTTTCATCAGTAATTGCATCACTTCCAGCATCACCAGCTCTAGGATTAGGGCTTATATTGCTTATATTTAGATAGGAAAGAACTATGTCTACCACAACTGGAACCGTTAAATGGTTTAACGAAGCCAAAGGCTTTGGCTTCATCGAGCAGGAATCTGGCCCCGATGTATTCGCGCACTTCAGCGAAATCAAAGGCGATGGCTTCAAGACCCTCGCTGAAGGCCAGAAAGTCGAATTTACCGTCACAAATGGCCAAAAAGGCCCACAGGCGGAAAACATTGTAGCTGCCTAACGGTACCCAATGGATTCATCAAAAGGCCCCGAAATCGGGGCCTTTTTTTATTCTCAGCCAAATGGCCGCATTCCGCCTGATGCGCAGTCGTATCCGTTTCAGAACACGCAGCTGTGTTAAGGTGATTGCTAGTCTTTACCGTAACGGAAATCCTTTTCCGCTATTTGATGCACTTAGTTGGGACAACTCGCTGACATACGGCTAATTCTGGTCGTCACGATCCTGTAGCCTCCTCTGAGAATTACTCGAGGGGCGACTATGCCTGCTTTCCCACCATCCGAATTTCCGGATACCGACACGTGCGACCACGAAAACCCCGGCGCCAACACTCTTCAGCCCACGGCGCAGACTGCAGCTGACTCCCGCATTGCGACCGCTATTGTTTATTGCGAAGGCAACTTTGGCGCAATCGATGGCAAAACCGCCAACGGGCTTGTACGCAATTCCGAGCGCTATAAAATATTGTCGGTAATCGACAGCGAAAAAGCGGGACTCGACGCCGGATCTATTCTGGACCAAAAAGCGAATGGCATTCCTGTCTGCCGGGATCTCGCTGCGTCACTAAACATGGCAGATGGCAGACCGGACTATTTCATCTACGGCATGGCGCCCTCCAGCGGCATGTTATCGGCAAGCGAGCGAAGCCTGATCATCGAAGCCATGAATCGCGGCATGAACATCGTCAACGGACTGCACGAATTTCTGGGCGACGACCCGGTCTTCAGGAGAGCAAGCCTCGCAAACAATGTAACCATTCTGGATGTTCGAAAACCGCGTGATAAGAAAGAACTGCGGATATTCACAGGACGGGTATTGGATCTGCCGTGCCGTCGTATTGCAGTACTGGGAACCGACTGTGCCATCGGCAAGCGTACTACGGCGACAATCCTGACTCAGGCGCTTAACCGGCGCGGCGTACGCACTGTGATGGTTGCGACCGGTCAGACCGGGCTAATTCAGGGGGCACGCTATGGCATCGGCCTCGACGCAGTTCCCTCGCAGTTTTGCGCGGGCGAACTGGAAGCTACGGTAATTGAAGCCTATGAAAACGAGCGTCCGGATGTCATTGTTGTTGAAGGTCAGGGTGCATTGAGTCACCCGGCGTTTTCCTCTTCAGCTTTTATCTTGCGCGGCAGCTGTCCTCATGGCGTCGTGTTGCAACACGCACCGAAACGCGTAAATCGTTGCGACTTCGATACGATGAAGATGCCTGTACCGGCCGATGAAATTAATCTTATCCAGACGTTCGCCGCGACGTCCGTCATTGGGGTGGCGATCAACCACGAACATATGATCGGCAATGAACTTGCCAATGTCATCGAACGTTATCAGCGGGAACTTGGCCTGCCCGTAACAGACCCTCTCACCGACTCCCCGGAGCATTTAGCGGAAATGGTCTTTACGGCTTTCCCGGACCTGCTGGATATTTCTCTTGCCGCAGCATGAACCATGCACCACGACTAGAGATCGACCTCGACAAGATATTTCACAACGCACGAAGCTTGGTCCAGCGATTGGGTTGTCGTGGAATCTCGGTAACAGGCGTGACCAAAGCGACTCTCGGTTCCGTGACCATTGCGCAGGAATTACTGCGAGCTGGCGTTGCGTCTCTGGGCGATTCGCGTATCGAATCGATCGCATTGATGCGAGAAGCAAACGTCATTTCGGAAATGATGCTCGTTCGCTCTCCGATGATCAGCCAGGCAGCTCGGGTGGTCAGGTATGCAGATATCAGTTGCAATACCGAACTTGCGATCATTCGACAACTCTCGGTGGAGGCGCAGAAGGCCAACCTTACCCATAAGATTATTCTGATGGTCGAACTTGGCGACCTTCGTGAGGGCATCATGCCCGACGCCCTGATTGAGATCGCGCGCGAAACACTGGGCCTGCCGAATATTGCCCTGGAAGGCATAGGGACCAATCTCGCGTGCCGCAGTGGTGTATCGCCCGACGTTAACAACATGACGCAGCTAAGTGATCTGGCAGAACTCGTTGAATCCACCACGGGCTGTATTCTGAGACTGATATCCGGCGGTAATTCTGCCAATCTGACGTGGGCGCTTGGCAGCGCATGCGTCGGGCGGATAAACAACCTGCGCCTGGGTGAAGCCATCCTCCTGGGGCGCGAGACAATTCAGCAACAACCCATTACCGGATTACACACCGACGCCATTACGCTGACCGCAGAAGTCATCGAGTCCTGCTTCAAGCCATCAAAACCAACAGGTGTGATTACCAAAAATGCGTTTGGAGAACATCCTGCTGTTCTTGATCGCGGAATCGTCCGGCAAACGATTCTGGCGATTGGCCGTCAGGATGTTGACCCCCAGGGCCTTCTGGCCCCCGAAGGCATACGCATCTGTAGCGCCAGCAGTGACCACCTCGTACTGGAGTCTTCAGATCAAGACTTGTCAATTGGCGCGGAAGTGACCTTCCAGCTTGACTACAGCGCTCTACTTCGGGCAATGACCTCCCCGTTTGTTAGCAAGCTGCACAAACGCTGTAATCCGGCAACCAACCATAGTGCCGCAATCACCGGGTAGAAATTCCCGCGTAGAGCCGTGGGTAGCAATCCCCGGGTATCCACCCTTCGAATTCTGCTGACACCAGGTCGCGCAAACTCGTGTAATGGTGGTTCCGGGCGGTATCCGTATGGCCGACTACCGTCATTGCGTGCCACCACGACTTGAATCTGATGGTTGCGTCCAGTCGGCGGCGAATGCCATACGACAGAGTGTCATCACAGCGCTCAGGGTCGCTTTTTTGGAAACGTCGTCAAATTCCTGTAATATCCGCCCAACTCCGCCGAAAAGAGAAAATTCGAGGCTCAACCGCTTTTACTTAATGCAGATTGACACCCCCATTGTCCGCTGAGCCGGGCCCGTGGCGGCTGTAACAGGACTTTGCCCCATATCGGAGCAGTTCTATGGGTAATCGCTGAACCTCACCTGCGTTCACACGCGCTCTTTATCGCTATCTCATATTGCGTCGATGGTTCGACGCCGACTACAGGGTCTCAATATGGACATTCGAAAAGTCAAAAAGCTGATCGAAATGCTGGAAGCCTCGGGCATTCACGAAATTGAAATTACCGAAGGCGAGGAATCTGTGCGAATTTCGCGGCAGTCTTCGATGTCACCGCCGATGCACTACACCGCCGCTCCAATGGCGATCGGCTCCGCACCGGTACCGATGCCAGGCCCGGCACCGACTGCGAACACAACCGAAGAAGCGGCGAAACAGTCAGGTGACTCTGCCGCCTCCACCTCATCCGGCCACGTGGTGACCTCCCCGATGGTTGGTACGTTTTATTCAGCGCCTACGCCTAACGCGAGTCCGTTTGCTCCGGTTGGAACAAACGTCAGCAGCGGGCAGACGCTGTGCATCATCGAAGCGATGAAGATGATGAATCAGATCGAGTCGGACGTGTCCGGCGTCGTGAAAGAAATCCTGGTGGCCAACGGCGAACCCGTCGAATTTGGTCAGCCTTTGTTCATCATTGAGTAGGTCACACCATGCTGGATAAAGTACTGATCGCCAATCGAGGCGAAATCGCCCTGCGTATTCTGCGCGCCTGCAAGGAACTTGGCATTGCCACCGTTGCGGCGCACTCAACCGAAGATCGCAATCTGTCACACGTGCTGCTGGCCGACGAGTCGGTGTGCATCGGCGCGCCTCCTCCGGGAGACAGCTACCTGAACATGCCGGCGATGATTTCGGCCGCTGAGGTAACCGACGCCGTGGGTATCCACCCGGGCTACGGCTTCCTGTCCGAGAACGCCGATTTTGCCGAGCGCGTTGAACAGTCGGGCTTTACGTTTATCGGCCCGCGCGCTGAAACCATTCGCATGATGGGCGACAAGGTTGCGGCCATTCGTGCGATGAAAAAAGCTGGCGTACCTTGCGTGCCAGGATCAGATGGGCCAATTGGCCACGACAATAAAAAGAATCTGGAAATTGCCAGGAGCATTGGCTTTCCGGTCATGGTCAAAGCTTCCGGCGGCGGCGGTGGCCGCGGAATGCGCGTGGTTGAAAGCGCTGAGGACCTTGAAGACGCTGTTAACCTGACGCGTCGTGAGGCGTCGGCCGCATTCGGCAACGACTCACTATATATGGAACGCTTTATGCCGCATCCGCGGCATATCGAGATCCAGGTGCTGGCCGACGAGCACGGCAACGCAATTCACCTGGGCGAGCGCGACTGCTCTACGCAGCGTCGTCACCAAAAGGTGGTCGAAGAAGCTCCTGCACCCGGCATCACCGAGGAACAGCGCGAGCGGATCGGCAAGGTGTGTACCGATGCCTGCAAACTAATTGGCTATCGCGGTGCTGGCACGTTCGAGTTTTTGTATCAGGACGGCGAGTTTTTCTTCATCGAAATGAACACGCGAGTCCAGGTCGAACATCCGGTGACCGAAGAAATCACTGGCATCGACATTGTTAAAGAGCAGCTGCGCATTGCTTCCGGCCTGCCGCTGACCTTTAAGCAGGAAGAAGTCGAAATTTATGGCCACGCCATTGAGTGTCGGCTCAACGCCGAAGATCCCGAAACCCTGATGCCACAACCCGGACTGGTAACCCAATGGCATGCACCCGGCGGCCCTGGTGTTCGCGTCGACTCGCATCTGTACAGCGGCTACAAGGTACCGCCCTACTACGATTCGATGATAGGCAAGATTATTACCTACGGCAGAACGCGCGAAGTGGCGCTGGCACGCATGCGTAATGCGCTTGCCGAAGTTGTGGTTGAGGGCATCAAAACGAACGTGCCGCTTCTGGATGACATTTGTCGTGACGCGCTGTTTATTCGTGGTGAAAATGACATTCATTTCCTAAGCAAGAAACTCGGGCTGTAGCGTTCGGCGGTCGCTACCGACGCCGACGCATATGCCATGAACTGGCTTGAACTGATTGTCGAGATTGACGCTGAGGACTGCGAACAGGCTGAAAACCTGTTATTGGAGTGCGGCGCTCAGGCGCTTACTCTAAACGACGCGGGAGACGAGCCCGTGCTGGAACCGCTTCCCGGCGAAACACCAGTCTGGCCACATCTGCGGATAACGGCCCTGTTCGGCGAAGACGCCGATCAATCCGCCATCGAAACTACGCTCAATGCATCGCTGCCAGCGGCCTTCCGACAGTGGCGCGCGCTTAAAGACCAACAGTGGGAGCGCGTCTGGCTGACGCGCTTTAAACCGCGCCGGTTTGGCGAGCGCCTGTGGGTCGTGCCCACGGGCTTCGAACCGGTCGGCGGCGACGCCGTATCTTTGCTACTCGATCCCGGACTGGCCTTTGGTACCGGCGATCACGCCACTACCGATCTGTGCCTGCAGTGGCTCGACTCGGCGCCGGTCGACGGCAAGCGCGTGCTCGACTATGGACACGGTTCGGGCATTCTGGCCATTGCCGCCCGCAAGCTCGGCGCGACCTACGTCGTCGGCATTGATATCGATCCGCAGGCCGTCATTGCCGGCCACGATAACGCCGAGCGCAATTCAGTAAGCGACGGCATCCGTTTTGGCCTGACCGATGTCGACGAGCACTTTGACGTGGTTGTGGCCAACATTCTGGCCAAGCCGCTGATAAATCTGGCACCCCGCCTGTGCACCTATCTTCTGAGCGGCGGCCATATCGCGCTGTCGGGACTGCTGGCCGGGCAGGCCGCAGATGTGCAGGCCGCCTATGCGCCGTGGGTCGATTGGCAAGACACTCGCCAGCTTGGTGACTGGGCGCTCATTTGCGGCGTGCGTAACAACCGGCCGGCAGAGTAGACTTAGCACCATGTATACCCAGTGCCCCGACTGTACGTCTGTTTTCGAGATCAGTCCCGAACATCTTGGGGCGGCCGGTGGCATGGTGCGTTGCGGGGTGTGTGACACTACGTTTAACGCGCTTCGCCGGCTGACCGAAACGGCGCCGGTACAAAAACCACACACGAGTAAAGACAGCGATGCGGTCGAAGACGATCCGTTTGTCGATAACGATTCGTCCGACGGCGACTCTGTCACCGAAGCGCCCGTGGAATTTTCCGACCCGGATGATACGAGCGAAGTCTCGGCACTGGTAGCGGCGCTGCTTGATGACGCCGAAGAGGACATGGCCGACGCCTCGACCGACACGGATGATGCCATTGATCCTCTCGGTGAAACGGTGGCGAGCGACGAAGCTGATGAACACGATGCATCAGACCAGAACGTCGATGAAGCAGACCCGTCGGACGATTCGGCCTCGAACGAAACGCCGGCCGTCAACCCCGACGACCTGTTTGCCACCAGCCAGGTGCTGGATGAGTGGGACACGGAAGAAGGTGAACAGAATCTTGAAGCACTGCTGGCCGACGAATCACTGCTCGATACGGATGACGACGATGACGCCGCACATCAGGAAGGCGAGCCCGTCACAGAGGGCGCTGATACCGAAGACCTCAATGAGTCTGGTGACGCCAGCGACGATGCCACTGCCGGCAACGATTCGACTCCGGAGGTTGATCTTTCAGACGAGGCTGACGACGACAGCTCCGACGACGCCACTGCCTCCGGGACCGGTGATGATTCTGCAGCACCTGGCGAGGGCGACGTAGAAAGCGACGATTCAAGGAGTTCCGAAGACGACGAAATCAATGAGTGGTTTACCCACTCCGACCACGACGAAACACCCGGTGACGATACCGCGGCGGCGTCCGAAGAACTGGTTAATGTTGACCTCGACGAATCGGCTTTTGAAGAAGCGGTGGAATCTCTCTTTGACGAATCGGTTGCCGAAACCGAAGCCCCATCGGACAACGCCGACATCGACTCCGACCCCGATAGTTCGCCGACCGAAGAGGATCAGCAGAACGATGAGTCCGCGGACGAGGACGCGACAACGGATCGCGACCAGCCGAACGTCAGGGATACTGAAAGCGATGATGCCGAACCGTCCGATCTAGACGCTGATGACGGGGATTTGGCAAATGATGAGGACATAGATACTGAGATCGCCGAAGAGCCAGAGAATGATTCGGAAAAATCCGCTGACGACGAGGCAAAGACCGACGCGGAAGAACCGGCAGAGCAGGAAACGTCAGAAGAGCACCCGGATTCTCGCCAGGAGCCGGAGGACGATGACGTTGCTGATGAATCTGACGATCCGGAAAGCACCGAAGAGTCCGAAAAACTGGTCGATGAACTGGTTGGTGAGCTGGCCGATGATTTGGACGACAATCTGCCTGCCGACGTCAGTGAGGAAGAGCTGGCCGAGGCCATCGCTGCGGAACTGGAAGACGAAAAGCTTTTCGCGGAAGAGCTGGCCGAAGCCGAAGCGGAAGCTGAAGTCGGTGGAGAAATCGTCACCGACACGGGATCCCACCCCGGTCTGGACGCGGACGACGCCAGTGCGGATGCGGATGCGGATGCGGATGCGAGCGATGATACCGAATCGGCAGAAGACGGCGACGGTGCTGCCGACGACGGCGTGCCGGACGACAATCCGGACTCCAGTCGTGACGAAACCGACGAACACGACCCGAAAGAAGCCGTCGAAGGCGAACTCGACGACACAGACCCCGACGAAACTTCAGACGATGGCAGTGACGCAACCGATGACTCGACGTCGGACACGCAGGATCACGATAAAACGAGTGACGATGAACACGCGTCTGCAGACGCGGAGGCCCGGACCGATGATGATGACGCCGACCAGACCGGGCACGAGAGCCCTGACCGCGTCGAACATCAGGACGCAGAACTGTCAGATCAGAGCGGCGGCGATGATCAGGAAGATCCTCAGCAAGACCAGAATGATCAGGCAGACAACACCGGCGATGCGGACACGGTAGACGATTCTGCCGACATACTGACCGAAGGCGTCGACGGAAAATTCGACGAGCCATACGACGACGACGCTGAAGACCTCAAAGACCTGGGTCGCTACCTGGCGCCGAAAAAATCGCTGGCCCGTCGCCTCGGTGAAGGCACCGTAGTCGCTGCCCTCGTCGGTCTGCTTGCTGGTCAATACGTTCACAACAACCGGGCCGAGCTGGCCACGCACCCGAAATACGGCTCTCACATTACGTCGCTGTACAGCGCTCTCGGTAAAGAACTGAGGGCAAACTGGAGCGTGCAGGATTACCGCGTTGCGCGACACACGATTGTACCGGATGAGGCCGATGCGACCGTGCTTATGGCCCGGGCCACGGTCGTCAACAACACTGCGTTCGATCGACCGCTGCCACTGATTCGGCTGCAGCTAAATAACCGCTGGGGCGACGCCATATTTGGCCGGGTGTTTACGCCCGCCGAATATCTGGAGTCCACGCCGCCCGGCGCGTTGAGCGGTAACGGACGGCTGGAAATCGTTCTCGACCTGGTCCATCCGGCCCCGGAAGATGAAATTGGCTACAGCTTCGACGTCTGTCTGGACACGCCCGAGGGCCCGGACTGCGGATCCGAGCCAATTTTCAACGAATAAGCCCGTTTTCAGTCAAATCCGGGTACTGCCGGCGCCCCGTTCAGGCTATTATTGCCGCCTTTTTCAGCAATTCTGCCTGCCCATGCGTATTGGCCCCTACACGTTCGACAATTCGCTCGCTCTGGCCCCGATGGCCGGTGTGACCGATCTGCCGTTCCGTCGACTGTGTCGGAAGCTCGGAGCCGGAATGGCTGCGTCGGAAATGATCACAAGCGATACGCGATTGTGGAACACGCGCAAGACGCGACACCGGCTCGATCACAGCGGCGAACCTGAGCCACGCATCGTACAGATTGCCGGTGGCGATCCCGATATGATTGCCAATGCCGCTCGCATGAACGTGGAGCGTGGCGCCCAAATCATCGACATCAACCTCGGCTGTCCGGCAAAAAAAGTCTGCAAGAAAGCGGCGGGTTCCGCGCTGTTAAAAGACGAGCCGCTGGTACGCGCCATTCTGGAAGCCGCCGTCGATGCCGTCGACGTTCCGGTTACGCTTAAGATGCGCACCGGCTGGTCACCCGAACGACGCAACGGCGTGTCGGTTGCCCGCATTGCCGAAGACGCAGGCATCCAGGCACTGGCCGTTCACGGCCGCACGCGCGAGTGCAAGTTCGCAGGAACGGCCGAATTCAACACCATCCGCGACATCGTGAACGAGGTCAACATTCCCGTTCTCGCCAATGGCGACATCGGTTGCGCTGCAAGCGCACGCGCAGCGCTGGCGGCCACAGGCGCGGCTGGCGTGATGATCGGCCGGGCCGCGCAGGGGCAACCGTGGATTTTTCAACAAATTCTTAACGACATGTCGGCCGAAGGCGCAAAAAATTCGCCAATCTCCGAAGACATTCCCTTCGTCCGTGATATTATGCTCGGCCATTTAGCCAATCTGTACGGCTTTTATGGGGATGCCCATGGCGTCAGAATCGCACGGAAGCACCTGACCTGGTATTTGCAAGACAGACCGCTGTCAAAGCCCTACTTGCATGATCTGGTCCGTAGCGACAGTTCAGTCGAACAAACAAAGATTGTTGACCGATATTTTTCTGTTCTCATCACACAGAAGTCGGCAGCAGCCTGAAGAATTATTAATCTAAAAACGAAATTTTATGGGGTGGTTGTTTTACATGGCCAAGAAAACTATTGATGGCGTCAACGGTTCCGAGCTGGGGGGTTCACGACTGCTACGCGATTCGGCTGAAGAAGCGTTCAGCGCATACTTCGGTTCTCTAAACGGTACGGCTCCCGTCGAGTTCTATCAAACCGTTATGGAAGAAGTGGAGCAACCATTGTTCCGCGCGGTGATGTCGTACACGCGTGGTAATCAATCGCGCGCCGCCAGCATTCTCGGTATTAACCGTGGCACCTTGCGCAAGAAGCTCAAGACCTACGGCATGATGGGATAGACCGTCCACAACACTTCGATCGCTACTACATAGGCACACCATGACTGGCACTAGCAAAGCACTGATCAGCGTCTCCGATAAATCTGGTATTTTCGAGCTCGCTCAAGGGCTTATAGCGGCCGGGATCGAGGTGGTGTCCACCGGCGGTACGGCCAGACTGCTCAGAGAAAACGGCCTTGAAGTGACCAATGTGTCCGACGTCACCGGCTTTCCGGAAATCATGGATGGGCGCGTAAAGACCCTGCACCCTCGCATACACGGCGGACTGCTCGGACGTCGCGGCACCGACGATGACGTCATGCGCGATCACGGCATTGCGTCTATCGACTATCTCGTTGTTAATCTCTATCCGTTTCGCGAAACAGTCGCTAACCCCGACTGTTCATTTGCCGAAGCCATTGAGAACATCGACATTGGCGGCCCCGCCATGATTCGCGCCGCTGCCAAGAACCATCAGGACGTGGTGGTCATCACCGACGCCGATGACTACGCCAGCTTTCTCGCGCGACTCGGAAATGGCGAAGAAATCGACGCAGACTTTCGCAAGAGCATGGCCACCAAAGCGTTCCGCCATGTTGCCAGCTACGACGCAGCTATCGCAGCGTATCTGGAAGGCGCCGGAGACAAAGGCGAGAAGCACGAATTTACATCGAGCATCAATCTTGCCTACACCAAGAAATTCGATTTGCGCTACGGCGAAAACCCCCATCAGCGCGCTGCCTTTTACATTGATCCCAATGCGCACTACGCGTCAATTTCAAGCGCTGAACAAATTCAGGGCAAAGAGCTGTCGTACAACAACATTGCCGACGCCGATGCGGCGCTCGAATGCGTCAAGCAGTTCTACGAACCCGCCTGCGTCATAGTCAAACATGCCAATCCGTGCGGCGTATCTCGCGACGAGACCATTCTGGATGCCTACAAGCGCGCCTACAGCACCGACACAACGTCGGCGTTTGGCGGCATCATTGCGTTCAACCGCCGCCTCGATGGCGAAACCACCGAAGCGATTCTCTCGCGACAGTTTGTTGAAGTGATACTCGCGCCGGAGATTTCGGACGAAGCCCGCGAGATTCTGTCGACCAAACCTAATATTCGCGCGCTGCAAACCGGCTGGTGGAGCATGGAAGCCGCGCCGTGCGCCGACACCAAGCAGGTCACCGGCGGCATCTTGCTGCAGGACAGAGACTTGCAGTTGGTAGATCAATCCGATTTGAACCTGGTGACCGATCGCGCGCCTTCCGAACACGAACTGACCGACATGCTGTTCGCCTGGAAAGTGTGCAAATACGTAAAAAGTAACGCCATTGTGTTTGCCAAAGACGGATTTACCGTGGGCATAGGTGCGGGCCAGATGAGCCGGGTTTACAGCTCTCGCGTGGCCGCTATGAAGGCCGCGGATGCGGGGCTCACCATTAAAAGCAGCGTCATGGCCTCCGACGCGTTTTTTCCGTTTCGCGACGGCCTCGATATTGCCATTGAGCACGGCGTTACGGCGGTTATTCAGCCCGGCGGTTCAAAACGCGACGACGAAGTCATCGCGGCTGCCAATGAAAACGACATTGCCATGGTATTCACCGGCATGCGTCATTTCCGCCATTAATTACTGAGTGTCATTCCCATGAAAGTACTGGTTATCGGTTCGGGTGGACGCGAGCACGCGCTCGCGTGGAAGCTTAGTCAGTCACCCCGGGTGACTGAAGTACTGGTAGCCCCCGGCAACCCGGGTACCGCCGCCGAAGACGGCGTGCGTAACGTAGCGATTGGCGCCAACGACATTCCTGCCCTGGTTACCTGCGCTCAGAAAGAAAACGTCAGCCTCACGGTAGTCGGTCCCGAAGACCCGCTTGTGGGTGGCGTCGTAAATGCGTTCGCGGATGCCGGACTGGCCTGTTTCGGACCGAGCCAGGACGCCGCGCAGCTGGAAGGCTCCAAGGCATTCATGAAAGAGTTTCTGTTTCGCCACAACATCCCTACGGCCCGGTCACAAAGCTTTTACACCGTCGAACCTGCGCTCGAGTTTATTCGTGAGCACGGCGCACCCATCGTCATCAAGACGGACGGCCTGGCGGCCGGCAAAGGCGTCATCATCGCCCAGTCAGTGCAGGAAGCTGAGGACACGGTACGTCAAATGCTGTCAGGCGAGGCCTTTGGCGACGCCGGTCGACGCGTTGTGATTGAAGAGTTCCTGACCGGCGAAGAAGTCAGCTTTATCGCCATGGTCGACGGCCACAACATTCTGCCTCTTGCAAGTTCACAGGATCACAAAGCGCGCGACAACGGTGACCAGGGCCCGAATACCGGCGGCATGGGAGCCTATTCACCAGCGCCCGTACTCGATGCCACGCTGCACGAGCGGGTCATGAATGACGTCATGCGCCCCACCGTTAACGGCATGGCCGCCGACGGTTACGAATATGTCGGCTTTCTGTACGCCGGTCTGATGATCGACGATGACGGCAATCCCAAGGTGCTGGAATTCAACTGTCGTTTCGGAGACCCGGAAACACAGCCCATCATGATGCGACTCAACTCCGATCTCGCGGAGCTGTGCGTCGCGGCACTTGAAGGCTCGCTCGATCAGCATGAAGCCGAATGGGATGCGCGCGTTGCAGTTGGCGTGGTGATGGCGGCCTGTGGCTACCCGGGCAGCTACGACAAAGGCGACGAAATCAGCGGCATCGACGATGCCAACAGCACAGGCGCCAAAGTTTTTCATGCCGGCACCGCGCTGGACGGCGATCGCGTCGTCACCAACGGCGGCCGGGTGCTATGCGTCACGTCTCTGGGCGCGACCACCACGGAAGCGCAGCAACACGCTTATGCTGCGGTCAAACACATTTCCTGGAACGGCGCCTACTACCGCGACGACATAGCCTACCGGGCCATCGCTCGCGAAACCTGAAGAAAACGCTCCCGTCCACCCACCCGCAGGTTGACGCCGTCGACTAAAGCCAGCCGTTCTCTCGCGCCGCGCGAAACGCTTCAATGCGGTTGGATACACCCAGAATGTCATTTATTTCGTTCAGATAATTGCGGACCGTGCCTACCGACAGGTGGAGCCGGGCTGCGATGTCCTTGTTCGTCAGCCCCTGCTCAGCGAGTCTTAGCAGGCGCCGCTGATTATCGGACAAAGGATCCGGTCCGATCCAGGCGTTACTGCCGGCATCAAGCGTGAACGCTTCACCGCCCTTCGCAACGGTACGCACGGCATCAGCGAGTTCGGCACTCGGCGTGTCTTTGAGCAGGTAGCCTTTGACTCCGACCTCTCGCGCCCGCTGCAAATAACCGGAGCGCGCAAAGGTTGTGATGATCAGCACTTTGGTTGACGAGCTTTTCAGTTTTAGCGCGCTCGACAGCTCAAGCCCGGTGAGGCCCGGCATTTCAATATCGGTCACCAGCACGTCGGGCGTGTGCTGCTCGATCAGAGTCAGCGCATCCTTGCCGTTGTCGGTTTGTGCGACAACTTCCATATCGTTCTCTAGTGATAACAGCGTGGCCAGCGCGCTGCGCAGCATGGACTGGTCCTCGGCGAGCACGAGGCGAATCATGTCGCGGCGACCGGCAGCGAGGCCGTCAGGCTCACGCCATCCTGATCATCTATCCGCACGGAACCACCGAGCGATTCAATTCGGCGACGCAGACCGCTCAGGCCGCGACCTTCGGCATCGACTTTGCCGCCGCCGTTATCGGTAATCGCCACCTGGCGGTTGCGATCGTTGGCGCTGAATTCGATGTGCGCCTTGCTGGCCCGGGTGTGACGAATAATGTTGGTCACCGCTTCGCGAATCATCAGGCCGTACACTTTATCCTGTTCAAGCGTAAGCACCGGCACATCGCCTGTCACGGTGAGCTCAACACCGGCAGACTCCAAAGCCTTGCTCGCGTTTTCAACCTCGGTAGCCACCGACACGGCCGTCAGCCCGCTGAGCGCAACGCGCACGTCGTTGAGCGCCCTTCTCGCGCCTTCCTGTATTTCCGTTACTTCAACTTTGGCCTGTTCGGGATCGCTGTCAATGAGACGATTGGCAAGATCCGACTTCAGTGCCACCATGGTCAGCGTATGCCCGAGTAAATCGTGAAGATCACGGCCAATGCGCTCGCGCTCCAACAGCGACGCCGTCTGGGTATCGAGCTCGTGCTCCCGATCGCGTTGCGCTTTGTCAATCTGTGACTGGGCGTCCGACAGGCAGCTGAACCAGATAATCAGTGACATGAACAGGATGAATCCCATTTCAATGCCGGAGCGACCCGCGATGGCACTGGCCGCGACGTAAACCAGAGCGCACACGGCAACAATCACGCCGGAGCGCCACACCGGCCGATGAAATCCGGCCATGGCCGCGCAGTACACGTGAAACACGCCGTTACCGGTAAAAAAGAACGCCAGCACGGCACCGATGAGCGCTACCGCACCAATCGGCAGAATGCGTTTTTTCGAGGAGGCGCGATACGCATAGAAATGAATCGGAACAAAGACCGCTACAGCCACCACCGATACGACCACGTCAACGGTTCGAGGTGGTGAAAACATCCAGGGAAAAATCAGAAATACGAGATAGATCAGATGAAACGCCGGGGCCATGGCTACGGTCCCCATCCGCTGATACCAGCTCGATGTCTTTGCCTCGTTTGTCCCAAGATTTGAACTCATGGTTCAAATCTTACCTCATCAATGATGAAGTCAACGGTATTCGGGGCTGGCCCGGCGACAATTCCGAGCATGGAGAACGCTTCGGGCCTGAATCCGGCGAATTCGGTCAGTGGTATTCTCACGGTTTTCCACTCAGAGGACACACTAAACTCGCGAGTCGGCGGCGCACCGGCCGACATACCGCTGAACAACAGGAAGCGGTACACGCCGGGCGTGCCTTTTACGTCAAAAACAATGTTTGCGTAGTCAGAAACATCAATCGCGGTGTCCGGGTCGGCCGATCCAAGGCCAGCCCCCGCCCACGGCCAGGCAAACCCCGGCTTTACCGCCGCAGAAACGGCCAGCGCATGCCCGCCACCCGGCCGCGCCACGCGCTGCACGATAGCCGTCGAGTTGCCGCCGGCAATTGAGTCTACGGTGGCATCCCAGGTCAGCCCGTCGGGACCGGTCAGGTCATCATCAAACGTACCCAGCACGCCGGTTGAAATGGCGGGCGCCGACTCCACCTCAAACTCGGAGCGCGGAACGACATAGCCGTTCTTGATCACGTATCGAATGTTCCGTGTCGCACTGATATTCTGATATGGATTCCCCTGCAGCAGCAGCACATCCGCTCGCTGGCCCTGGGCCAGCGTTCCGCGTTTGCCCAGGTTGAACGTACTGACTGCCAGATCGCTGGCTGACTGCATGGCTTCCGCCGCCGTCAGGCCGGCCTCAACCAGTAACGCCAGCTCCTCATGCAAACTGTAGCCGTGCGCGGTTCCCGGGTTCGGAGCGTCGGAGCCGGCCAGGATCCGGATACCGGCCGCGTGAAGCCTGCGCACATTGTTTAACGCGATGTCTAAATTGAAACCGCTGCCGACGTCTGCAAAGGCGGACCCGAGCGTTTGTTGTTGCATTGGAGACAACAGGCGCTCCACGCCCGCTTGATCACGATCGTTATGACGTCCGTCGATGGCCGCAATCACGGCAAGCGTTGGTATCACAAACACGTCTCGGGTAACTGCCTGCTCGATAAACGTATCGCTGATGTTTTCATCCGCGAAAATATGCACCAGTCCGTCAATGTCATCCTCGACCATGTCGAGCGCCGCGCGCTGAGTTGAAATGTGCGCAACGGCCATCAGGCCATTGTCATGGGCTGCAGCGATCACGGCTCTGGCCGTGTCACGATCGAGGCTCGGCAAACCGGACTGTCCGGGCATATAAACCAGCTTGATAAAGTCCGAGCCTTCTTCCATACGATCTCTTACAAAAGTCGATGCGTCCGCCGGTTCGGCGAGCGTATCCACGACAGTTCCGAACTGCGTCCCGTGGCCACCCTCCGCCGTAGCGAGCATGCCGGCGCTGTACAAATCGGCTTCTACTGTTGGCTCCAGAGCGTCACGGGCCGCACGCGCAGAATCCAGCCGTGTGGGTGGCGAAAACATATCCACGGTGGTCGTTACGCCAAACCGCAGCGCGTCTTCCAGTGCACTTCCATATGTATGGGTGTGACTGTCGATCAATCCCGGCACGGCCGTCAGGCCACTGGCGTCGATCACCTGCACATCGGCAGATGCATCAATGGATTCGGCGATCAGTTCGATAAGGCCGTTGCGCAGGAGCATTGAGGTCGTGGTGCGTTGACCGTAGCTGTCGGCGAGATACACGTCTTTAATCAATATACGACTGCCCGAGATCGCAACCTGGCCGGCAGACTCTGCGACGGGCGTCGGCAGCAGAGACAGCAATACGGTGACGTACACAACGATACCCAGTACAGCAATTCCAAACAGGCGGCTCATAGAATTATCCTTTAAAGACAGAACAGGAAGAAAAGGCTAGTCACTCTGCCGCGACCACGCCGCCACGGTGACAAAAGCCAGAACAACCGTCATGACAATCACCGCAATGACATGATTGGTCAGCGTATGCTCGCCCGGCGCGTCTGATACGAACAGCGCGATTTCAGCGAGATGAAAAGACGGCAGCACGGTCGCCAGCGTTTGCATCGCGGAGGGATACATCGAGATCGGAATCCACAGACCACCGAGAATCGCCAGCCCCATGAACACGATGTTGGCGATGGCAACGGCCGCATTGGCGCTCAGGCTGAAACCAATAACCAAACCGATGAGTATGAACGGTAGCGTTGCCAGCACATGAGTCACCAGGAGCAATACCCAGGTCATCCGCGGTAGCGCCACGTCCGCACCAAATCCGGCGACGGCATACACCAGCGACAGCGCGATAGTGGCAACCAGCAGCGTGACGACCACTTTTGCAGCTATGTAGGCCACGCCGGGCGCCGGTGACGCCCGCTTGAGGTCGAGCCACCCCTTGTCACGCTCATTGGCCACCGCTACGCCAAAACCAAAGACGGCCGGTCCCATGACGGCAAACACGCCGTAGGTAGCGAGCAGGTATTCGCTGGCGCCCTGCCCCTGAGACAGAACCACGCCAAACAGCGTATAGAACGCCACCGGAAACACCATGGTTGGAACGATGTACTCCGGCGCTCGCGCAATCTTGAGGAGTTCGGCGCTGCACTCGAGCACCAGCGTGTTAAAGAATCTCATGAGTAATCCTGTGTAAATACGTTTTCGAGATTGGGGCGGGATACGCTCAGATCGGTGACATGATGCTCTGGCGACAGCAGTTCACGCAGCGTCTCGACAGCATTTTGTGTGTGGATCTCGCTCGCACGTCCTGACGCTGACACGCGACTGACGCAGGCCATGCCGGCAAGCTGGTCTTCGGTGAGCGTGGTATGGCACCGAATCACTGAACCGCCGAGCGTAGCCCGAACATCGTCGGCAGGCGCGTGCGCCACGATTCGGCCGCTTTGCATGATCACAATAACGTCGGCCAGCGTGTCGGCTTCTTCCAGGTAATGCGTAGTCAGAATGATGGTTTTGCCGTCGCGCGCGAAACCCCGCACGACAGACCAGAGCGCGCGGCGTGCATCCGGATCAAGGCCCGTGGTCGGTTCGTCCAGAAAGACCAGATCGGGATTACCGACTATGGCCAGGGCAAACTGGACGCGACGTTTTTGGCCCCCCGACAGTCGCTTGTACCGCTTGTTGGCAAATTCACCGATATCGGCCAGCGCAAGCGTGTCTTCAACAGTCAGAGGTTCCGGGTAGTAGCTGGCAAACAGCTCCACGAGTTCACGCCCGGTCAGCAGATCCGGCAGATCCGAGTCCTGCAGCATGACGCCAACGCGCTCCCGTGCGGCGCGCCGATTGGACGCCACGCCAAACAGGGTAGCGCTGCCGGAATCCGGTGAAACCAGCCCAAGGGCCGTACGAATCAGCGTGGTTTTGCCCGCTCCGTTCTGGCCAAGCACGGCGATCACGCCCGGCCGGTCTATAGTGAGCGATACGTCGCTCAGCGCGGCGACGGCGCCGAAGGATTTACTGGCATTGTTAATGCAGAGGGGATGCCGGGTTTGTGTTGTCATTGAGCTCTTCCTGTTAGCCACACCGTCAGTGTGCGGCATACCCCCAGCGGTCCACCATTGACAAATGTCACCAATCGAAAGTGTCCGATTTAACCTGTGTCCGGACACTTCGGACGCTTTCGGTCACAGACAGACTCGTTCCAAACCTTTTAAATCAATTAGTTACACCCGATCCAGACATGGCACGGAATATGCTTTATAGAAGGCATGAACAGAAAAAATCTCATACTCACCCTCATGCTCGCGATCCTGCTGATCAGCCTCGCTGGCGTTCGCCTCACCTCCGAAGCCTCCGCTGAGGGAACATCAACCAGCAGCGCCAACGACGCGGCCGAACTGGTTCTGACGTTTGAGGTACGCATTCGTCTACCGTTCTCCGATAAGGAAATGCTCTGATGTCATCTGTCGAGCGCCTGCGTCAGCCCAAACCCTCGAGCAGCATTTCGGACACGAGCGGCCAGGACATTGTGGTCGATTCGTCAAAACCGAAACGCCTGAAGTGGATTGCGGCGGCCATCGGCGCACTCGCGGTCATCGCGGTTCTGGTACCCATGCTCCAGCGTTTCGCCTCCGCCGAGAAAACCATTCCTCTTGCCCGAGTGTCGATTTCCGAAGTCACTCGCGGCGACTTTGTTCGCGACGTATCGTCTCAGGGCGTGGTCGTCGCGGCCGTCAGTCCAGGCGTGTTTGCACCGACCTCAGGCGTGGTCACACTGCGCGTGAGTGCGGGTGATCAGGTTGAAGAGGGTCAGGTGATCGCAACCATTGCGAGCCCCGCGCTGAATAACGCGCTCGAACTTGAACTGTCCACGCTCGCTCGCCTTGACTCCCAGCTCGGACGGCGCCGCATTGAGAACAATCGCGCCGCGCTGAGCGCGCAGCAGGTCGTTGATATTGCACAGGTAGATCTCACGGCGGCCCGGCGTGAACAGCGTCGTGCCGAAGCTTCCTGGGACAAACAGGTCATTAGCCGTCAGGACTACGAGGAAGCCAATGACAACGTGACTCGCGCCGAGATCGCGCTGGGTCATGCCAGACGCGGCGCAGAGCTTGAACAGGAAAGCCTGGATTTTGAATTGAATGCCCTGCATCTGGAACGCGACCGACAGGCGCTGGTGGTAGCCGATACTCAGCGGCAGGTGGACGAACTCAACCTGCGCGCCCCTGTATCCGGGATTGTTGGCAACCTGGCGGTAACGCAAAAAGCCTCTATTTCGACCGATGCGCTGATCGCCAACATCGTGGACCTGAGTCGCCTTGAAATCGAACTGCGCATCCCGTCCAGCTACAGCGGATCTATCAGCTCTGGTTCTCGCGTCAACATCAGCTACAGCGGTCAGTCGCACACCGGCATGCTCAAGTCGGTATCACCCGAGATTGAAAACAACTCGGTGACGGCGCGCGTTACTTTCGGCGACAACACGCCGAGCGATCTGCGCCAGAACCAGCGCGTCACCGCACAGATTCTTCTTGAAGAACGCAATGATGTGATGAAAGTACGCCGCGGCGCCTTTCTCGACAGCAGCCGCGGTCGCTTTGTATTTGTCGTGAAAGACGGCGTCGCAGAACGACGCTCCATCACGTCAGGCTCCACCAGCGTGGATGCCGTCGAAATCCTGTCTGGCCTGGAAATTGGCGAGCAGGTCATTGTATCGAGCTATGACGACTTTGTTGATTACAACACCGTTCGTCTCAGCAACTAACACTAATAACTCTTTACTGGTTTATCCAAAAGGAACTGTCATGTTAAAAATGACCCACATCAACCGAGTTTATCGAACCGAACTTGTCGAAACACACGCGCTTCGCGACTTTTCGCTGGAAGTGGAAACCGGTGAGTTCGTGGCGGTGACGGGCCCGTCCGGCTCCGGAAAAACGACGTTCCTGAATATCGCTGGCCTGCTCGAAGAGCCCAGCAGCGGCACCTATCAGCTGGAAGGCCACGACGTGTCCGGCTTGTCGGACAACCAGCGTGCCAAAATACGTAACGAAAAAATCGGCTTCATTTTTCAAAGCTTCAACCTGATTCCCGATCTGAATATTTTCGACAACGTCGACGTACCGCTGCGATACCGTGGCTTTAACGCCAGCGAACGCAAAAAACGTATTGAAGAGGCGCTTGAGGTTGTCGGCCTTGGTTCACGCTTTAAACACCTGCCGTCACAGCTTTCGGGCGGACAGCAGCAGCGCGTTGCCATTGCGCGCGCCATGGCCGGCCAGCCCAAGTTCATTCTGGCCGATGAGCCTACCGGAAATCTTGATTCGTTGATGGCACGCCAGGTGATAGAAATCCTCGAAGGCATTAATTCAAAAGGCACGACGATTGTCATGGTGACCCATGACCCTGAGCTCGCACGGCGTGCCCACCGCACGGTGCACGTGCTGGATGGCCAAGTGGCCAACCCTGAGACCCATTTCGTGAGTCAG
This sequence comes from uncultured Gammaproteobacteria bacterium, assembly GCA_963922815.1. GTDB lineage: Bacteria > Pseudomonadota > Gammaproteobacteria > Steroidobacterales > SZUA-146 > SZUA-146. The sequence continues at coordinate 8,771 of CAWUKD010000010.1, read as the reverse complement.
GGTGTCACAGAGCACAACGCACCCAATAACGCGGCTTAGGAGCTTCCCATGTTTGGCTACTATTTACGTCTTGGAATTAAAAGCATTCGCCGCCACCCGGCGCTGAGTTTCCTGATGATGCTCGCCGTAGGACTTGGCATTGGTGTTTCAATGACCCTGTTCAGTCTTCACTACACCATGTCTTCGGATCCGATTCCCGAGAAAAGCGATCAGCTCTTTGCCGTGCGCATAGATAACTGGGATCCGGAAGATTCGTACTATGAGTCTCGCCCGGATGAGCCGCCACCACAGCATACCTATCGGGACTCACAGGCACTGCTGACCTCCGACATTCCAACCCGCCAGATTGCGATGCATAAGTCGTACTTTGCGCTGGACGGTGGAAACGACGACGTGAAACCCTTTTTGGTGACCAGTCGACAAACGACCAAAGATTTTTTCGAAATGTTTAACGTGCCGTTCATGTTCGGCAGTAGTTGGGACGCCGCTACCGAGGATGCGCTTGAACAGGTGGCCGTGCTCAGCAAGGCTACCAACGAAAAAGTGTTTGGCGGAGAGAACAGCGTCGGCAAAACAATACGGCTCGGTTCGCATGATTTCCGGGTGATCGGTGTCCTGGATACCTGGGAACCCAAAATCAAATACTACGACGTCAACAATGGGCCAATTGACGAGTCCGAAGACGTATTCCTGCCTATGTCGCTTACCGCTGCGCTGGAGCTACCCGCCGGCGGTAACACAAACTGCTGGAAAGACGAAGAGATCAACAGCTTCGAGGACATGCTCAACAGCGAATGCGTCTGGACGCAGTTCTGGGTGGAGCTGAATACGGAGCAACAAAAAGCCGCGTACAGTGACTGGCTCGATGGCTATGTCACCGAACAGAAAGCGCTGGGCCGGTTCGAACGACCAATGAACAACCGCATCGATGACGTCATGTCGTGGATCAAAGTCAATGAAGTGGTTCCGGATGACCTCACAGTGCTGGTAGGTCTTGCCTTTCTGTTCCTGGCCGTGTGCCTGTTCAACGCCGTGGGCCTGCTGCTGGCACGCTTCCTTGCCAAATCACCGGTCATTGCCCTGCGTCGCGCCGTGGGTGCAAGCAAGACCTCGATTTTCTCTCAGCATCTGGTGGAAGTCGGATTGATTGGGCTCGGCGGTGGCGTCATTGGAATTGGACTGGCATTGCTGGGATTGATGGGACTGAGCAAACTGATTGAAGACATCGGCACGGTCGCCTCTTTCAGCTGGAGTCTGGGCGGCATTGCCATCGGACTTGCACTCGGTGCCACACTACTGGCCGGAATCTATCCGACCTGGCGTATCTGTCGCGTACAGCCGTCATCACAACTCAAGACGCAATAGGGCTTACAAGGAATCGCTATGACTATTCGACCCATTTTCAGCGCTCTTTTGCGCAATCGAACCGGCGCCATTCTCGTCGTCGGCCAAATCGCCCTGACACTGGCCGTTGTGGTGAACGCGGTATTTATTATCCAGCAGCGCCTCGAACACGTAGGACGCCCTACCGGCATGGATGTCGACAATATTGTGGCCACCCGAGTCCAGGGTTTTGGTGAAGACTACGACCATCTGGCCACTATCCGCGAAGACGTTGCCATGCTGGAAGCATTGCCGGGTGTCGCCGCCGTGACCACAAGCAACGCTATTCCGCTCAGTGGCAGTGGTTCCGCCAGCGGCTGGCGCGACACTGATGGTGAGGAGTACCGTACGATAAACGGCAACTACATGAACGTCACTAACGGCGCACAAGACGCCTTCGGCTTCGAAATGTATGCGGGCCGGGCCTTTACGCCAGAAGACATTATGTGGCGCTACGATGATGACGAGAACCGACACGATATGCCGGGAATTGTAATGATCACCAAAGACATGGCTATCGCGCTGTTCGACACGCCCGATGCCGTCGGTCGCATGATGTACAACAGCCTGGGTGAAGGCACCCAGATTATTGGTGTCATTGATCGCATGATGGGATCGTGGGTCGGCTGGGACGACGTCACTAACGTGGCTCTGTTCCCAACGGTTAACGACGATACCTGGATACGCTACGCGGTGCGCGTGGAACCAGGCCAGGCCGACGCGATGGTGCCGGTAATCGAAAAAGCGCTTGAAGACTTCAATGTAGGTCGAGTCGTGACAGGCACACGTACCATGGAAAGTATGGCCAAACGCAGCTATTCGCGCGATACAGCGGTGGCTGTCATTCTGATCATCGTGGTAGTGCTGCTATTTGTAGTCGCCGGTCTGGGCATTGTGGGCCTGGCCAGCTTTACCGTGAACCAGCGCACCAAACAAATCGGCACGCGACGGGCGATCGGCGCGCGCAAGCGAGACATCATTATCTATTTCATGACCGAGAACTGGTTACTGACCACGGTGGGCGTCTCTATCGGCAGCATTCTGGCCATAGCCCTGAACCTGTGGATGTCGGAGGTTTTTGACCTTGAACGACTGAACTACTGGTATGTTCCGGCCGGCATTGCATCGCTTTGGCTCCTGGGGCTTGTTGCGGCAGCAGGCCCGGCACGTCGCGCGTCGAAGATTTCGCCGGCCATTGCCACCCGCACGGTATAACCGTCTCTTGGGATATTGATACAATTGGGCATGAGTAGAGTTCTGATCATCGATGACAACGAGGGCGTGTGCAGCGCCCTCGGCATGTTACTGGACGTACACAACATCGAGACCCGTTCGGCCAACGACCCTGAAGAAGGTTTAAGGATTGCGGCTGAAGGCGATATCGATCTTGTCATTCAGGACATGAACTTCACCGCAGATACCACTTCGGGCGAAGAAGGCGTTGAACTGTATTACCGGCTACGCAAGCTCGATCCCGACTTGCCGATCATCCTGCTGACCGCGTGGACCCACCTGGAAACCGCCGTGGAACTCGTTCGGGAAGGCGCCTCGGACTATCTGGCCAAACCGTGGGATGACGACAAGCTCATGACTACCGTGCGCAATCTTCTGGAACTGCGCCAGGTTACGCGGCTCGCCCGGGACAATGATGACGAACGTCGCACCCAGCAGAACAAGCTGGCCGACAGCTATGACCTGTGCGGCATGATTTACGCCAGCCGGGCAATGCACGAGCTCGTTTCAGTGGCAACACGCATCGCACGGTCTGAAGTACCGGTGCTGATTACCGGAGCCAACGGCGCCGGTAAGGAAATGCTGGCGCAAATTGTCCAGGCGAACTCCTCCTGTGCAGACGGGCCATTCATCACCGTGAATGCCGGAGCCCTTCCCCAGGACCTGATTGAGAGCGAACTGTTTGGCGCCGAGGCCGGCGCCTATACGGGTGCCGGCAATGCCCGCACCGGTCGTTTTGAAGCCGCCGACGGCGGTACTTTATTCCTGGATGAGATCGGCAATCTTCCGCTCGAGGGACAGGCCAAGCTCTTGCGGGTGTTGCAAAGCGGAGAATTCGAACGCCTTGGCAGCAGCAAGACCCGGCACGTCAATGTGCGCATTATCAGCGCGACCAACGCCGACCTTGAAGCCGCTGTGACGCGCGGTGAGTTTCGCGAAGATTTGTTCTACCGGCTTAACCTGATTGAGCTGAATGTTCCACCTCTGGCGGAACGGCCTGCCGACATTCTCCCGCTGGCTAACCATTTCCTGACCGACCAGTACACGCTGAGCCCCGCCGCAGAACACGCGCTGCGCCACTATTCGTGGCCTGGCAATGTGCGCGAGCTGCAAAACTGCCTAAAGCGTGCCGCGCTTCTGACGACCGACACTGTCATCGACGTCGCCGATCTCGCACTAAAACTTGAACCCAAGGCCGCGCCCACGACGGAAATCAACGAAGAGGTCATCCACGAGGCGCTGGGTCGCAACGGCGGAGTGGTTGCCCGAGCCGCCCGGGAGCTCGGACTCAGCCGGCAGGCGCTCTACCGCCGTATGGAAAAATTCGGCATTCCCAAGTAAGGGTGCGAATTGGCGGTCGAAAATGCAGTAAGCTCTTAACGGGCGAACTGACGTGACTGAATCCTGATGCGGACATCATTCGAGGGAAAACTAATACTGCTGGGCTTACTGGCGCTGCTTCTGGCCGGGAGCGCCGGGGCATACATCTTTAATCTTGGTCACGCACAGGCTCCGGTACTCGCGCTGTCTGTTGGGCTATTGATCACAGTCGCTCTTTGGCTGATTTTCGCGCGCCGCCTGATTCGCCCGGTCGTTGAGCTGATTAATGCGCTCAGCGATAACGTTTCAAGCATGAAAGACAGCGACTTCAGCATTTCGATTGCCAATTTGCGCAATGACGAGCTGGGCCAACTGGTTGACGCGCATAATTCACTGGGCAGTATCCTCCGCCAGGAACGTCAGAGTCTGTATCAACGCGAACTGCTGCTGGATACGGTCATTCAGACGACATCCCTTGCTCTGGTCCTGGTCGATGCCCGCAAGAAGATTGTTTATAGCAACGCGGCCGCTCGTCAGCTACTGTGGCAAGGAAAGGCGCTGAACGGCGAACTGTTTGACGAGGTGCTGGAGCACGCCGACCCTGCGTTTGGTGAGGCGGTCAGACGCCACAATGACGGCCTGTTCACCATCGAAGGCGACGAGCCACAGACATTCCATTTGTCACGCAGCAATTTCACACTGAACGTACGTAACCATCAGCTGTTTCTGTTCAAGCACCTGACTCAGGAACTGAATCGGCAGGAAGTCGCCACATGGAAGAAAGTGATCCGCGTAATCAGCCACGAACTTAATAACTCGCTGGCCCCCATCTCGTCGATGGCCCACTCCGGTGCGGTCATACACCGGCGCGCATCCGGCGACGACGTGGACAAAGAGCGTCTGGACACCATTTTCGCAACTATTGAAGAACGCGCGACCCATCTTAAAGACTTTATCGAAGGCTACGCGCGGTTTGCCCGACTGCCGGCCCCTAGAATTGAAACCGTGAGCTGGGATGGTTTTATCGATACCCTAAAGCAAACCATCGAGTTTCAGATCTTTAACGACATACCCGTCGGCACCGTCCGCATGGACCCGGGGCAAATGGAACAGGTGTTAATTAATCTCCTGAAGAATGCTCACGAAAGTGGCTCTGAAGCACAGGACGTTACGCTCGACATTCAGGCGATGGACCCGGGCTGGCGCATTGTGGTCAGCGACAGGGGTACCGGCATGTCGCAGACCGTTCTGGCCAGCGCACTGCTACCGTTTTACTCCACCAAGAAAACGGGCAGCGGTCTCGGCCTGCCATTGTGCCGGGAGATTGTTGAGGCCCACGGTGGTCGCATGAGCCTGGCTAATCGCACCGTGGGCGGGCTGATGATTACGATTCAGTTGCCGGGTTAGACACCGCAACAGAACAACGTTTTCGTATTGATGGCTTGTATCGCATCGACGGCGCAGACTACACTCTGGCCTTCTGCCCACCACATTAATTTCAGACTTACTCCTTCCTGTCATGCGCAAACGTAAAATCCTTGTCTTTCAGCACGTGCCCTTTGAACCTCTCGGCACGTTTGATCCACAGCTTAAGAACGCCGGGTTTCGCATCCGCTATGTGAATTTTGCGCGCGATCCGCATCAACGGCCCTCACTCGAAGGTTACTCAGGTCTCATCGTGCTTGGCGGCCCGATGAATGCTGACGACACGGACAACTATCCCAACCTTGCCGTAGAAGTAGAGCTGATCAAAGAAGCGCTGGAACGCGGCATCAAAGTGCTGGGCATCTGCCTTGGTGCCCAGCTACTGGCCAAGGCTCTGGGTGGACGCGTGATTGTCGGCGACCGAAAGGAAATCGGCTGGTACCCCGTCTCACTGACGTCTGCCGGGCACCTCGACCCACTGATGGGATGCTTCGATGACACCGAGACCATCTTTCAGTGGCATGGTGATCAGATTGAGCTGCCGGATGGCGTCAAGTGGCTGGCGGAGTCAAAAGACTGCCCGGTTCAGGCCTATGTGCACGACGGCTTTGCCTACGGATTTCAGTTTCACCTCGAAGTAGACGAGCCCCTGATCGAGCGGTGGCTAACGGTGCCGGTTAACCTGGAAGACCTGGCAACCGTAGAAGACTACGTAGACCCGCTGGAGATTCGCCACAGCATATCCGATCACTTGCCGCGCATGCAGGATCTCTCCCATGACGTTTTCGGCAAGTGGATTGAACTGTTCGAGCTTCCCAAACGCATGGTACTGCCGAGTCGTTAATCGGCGGGCTCACGAAACGCTACGGAGAATGCCGCGCTTCGCTCGCCATGACGAACGCGACGGTCGGTGACGACCGACTAGTTTATAAACGGCGACAGCTGTTCCTCGAAGTTCTGAAAAAGTTCGTAGTTGTGCTCGATTGCGTCGTTGCCGTCTCTTTGAATCCAGGCCGCGCGTAACGACTCCCGAACCCACTGATGCTCAGCCCAGTTGCCACCCGCTGTTTTCACAACTTCGATTTCAATCGTCTGCAGACCCGCAACTTCCGACACGCCGCCCATCAGGCTTCCCAGGTCTTTGAGCGACAGGTCCTGATCTTCTTCCGCTTTCTCGGCGATGGCTTTGTACCGATCCATTTTTTCCTGCCTGATTTCTTCTGCCCGCTCCATAACCCGAACAAATTCCTGAACCTGTTTTTTGTCAACGCGGCCATCGGAAGGTGGGGAATAGCGATCATTTTCTGCGGCATCTAACAGTTCAGCCTGACGCGCGAAACCTCCCAGCATGCCACCTCCGTCAAACGGCGAGGACGAACTACCGCCAGTGGATGTGCTGCTAAACGAAGGCCCGCTAATCGACGGCATGAAAAATCGACCTATCGTCAGCGACAGAATCATCATGACCACAATCGTCGCCACCAGTGATGCAATGTAGTGGGCAGCACGCTTGGCATCCGGCACTTCCAGAAACACCGGAATCACCTTCCAGAGTAAAACCAGCGCATAGATAAACAAAGCGAATGCAATGAGTCCGCCTACCCACGGCAGCCACATCAAAGCCTGCCCCAGATAGCTTGGGATACTCGCAAATGCCGTGGCCGCAAGCCCGAGAGCGAAACTCTTCTTGCCGCCAAACATGCCGGCAAGTGCGCTAACGACCAGCGCAAATACCACAGCTCCGATCGCTGACGTAATAATAGTGCCCACCGTCGACATGAGTGTCGGTCGGAACTGGCCGAATATTGACACGCTGCTACCCAGAAAACCGAAAACGTACCCGGCAACAGCCGCAACTATTATTAAAGGGCCGAGCAAAAGTATGGCGGTTTTTTGCCAGTCCCCGGCCTCTTCCCGATATCCATTCCAGGTCGCTTCGGAGTCAAACAGTCCTCCGCGTACGAGTTCCAGCGTTCGATTCAGATTGACCATTGCAACACACTCCTTTTTGTTGTGACCAACCGAACTGGTTTTCTGTTATCCAGTCCGGCCTGCAACCCACACCGGAAGTGCGGATGTTGACGCCGCCAACATCCGTGAACTGCCGGTATTCGGACCTTTAATGCCTGCACAGCTTGCGTCTGCAGCCCGATTACTACGCAACTCGTGGTGAGGCAGACATCCATTCAGGCTCACCACCTTATTTTATCAAGTTGTTCCGGGCAAGTGCTGAATGACCCGTTAAGTTCTCAAGCCAAGACTCTTCAGGTAAAGCGTGATCAAGAACGTGTCTATTCGCAGCGCCTGACTTAATGATAACCAAACGCTGATCAGCAGTTTAGAACAGGCATAAAAAAACCCCGCGAGAAGCGAGGTCTTTTTATTCTGCCGATCAGTGTTCGTTAGCGTTTCATGCTCTCGTAGAACTGATCGTTGGTCTTGGTATCTTTGAGCTTGCCCAACAGGAACTCGATGGCAGCAATTTCGTCCATCGGGTGCAACAGCTTGCGCAGAATCCAGATCTTGGCCAGCTCTTCCGGATCGGTAAGCAGCTCTTCTTTGCGCGTTCCCGAACGGTTGATATTGATCGCCGGGAATGTGCGCTTCTCGGCAATGCGGCGATCCAGATGGACCTCCATGTTGCCCGTGCCTTTGAATTCCTCAAAGATGACGTCGTCCATACGCGAACCGGTGTCAACCAGTGCGGTGGCGATGATCGTCAGGCTTCCGCCTTCTTCAATGTTACGTGCAGCACCGAAGAATCGTTTTGGACGATGCAACGCATTGGCATCAACACCACCCGTCAGCACTTTGCCCGATGACGGTACAACGGTGTTATACGCACGCGCCAGACGCGTAATCGAGTCAAGCAGGATAACAACGTCCTGTTTGTGTTCGGTCAGTCGCTTGGCTTTTTCAATCACCATCTCGGCAACCTGAACGTGACGGCTGGCTGGCTCATCGAACGTACTGGAAACCACCTCGCCGCGCACGGAACGCGCCATTTCGGTGACTTCCTCGGGACGCTCATCGATGAGCAGCACAATCAGCGTACATTCGGGATGATTGTGAGTAATCGAATGCGCAATATTCTGCAGCAAAATGGTTTTACCGGCTTTTGGCGGCGACACAATCAGGCCACGCTGGCCTTTACCGATCGGTGCAGCCATATCGATAATACGGGCGGTCAGATCTTCCGTACTGCCGTTGCCAATTTCCATTTTAAGGCGCTTGCGCGGAAACAGCGGCGTGAGATTCTCAAACAGCACCTTGTTGCGCGCATTTTCGGGCTTGTCCATGTTGATCTGGCCAACTTTCAGCAGCGCAAAATAGCGCTCGCCTTCTTTTGGCGGACGGATCAAACCGGATATCGTGTGGAACACCGAACTCGGGCTCAAGCAAACGCCGAG
>CAWUKD010000009.1:0-49936 GCA_963922815.1 uncultured Gammaproteobacteria bacterium | reverse complement strand
CGCCTGACCGGCGTATCACTAAATCGGGTAATCTTGTCCGCGAGCGATTGCCACGCACCGGAATGGCGGTCTTCAATGCCTTCAGATTTAAGCCATCTGGCAGCGGCTGTGGGTAACACGGTGACAGCGACTACCAGCGAAATCGTAACCGCTATGGCAATAGTCAGCGCAAGGTCAGCGAACAGCTGCCCTTCCACGTCTTTGAGAAAAATCACGGGCAGGAAAATCGCCACCGTGGTCGCGGTTGACGCCAGAAGCGCCCCCCAGACCTGCGATGTACCTTCCGTAGCCGCCTGATTGGCATCCCTGCCCTGTTCGCGTAAGCGCACGATGTTTTCGAGCACGACAATGGCCGCATCCAGCACCATTCCAACAGCAAATGCCAGACCGGCCAGTGAAATGACGTTGAGCGTGCGGCCCGTCAGATACAGGACAACAAACGTCGACAGCAGCGACACGGGAATCGCGATGGCCACCAGGAACGTCGCCCGCGCCTGACGCAGAAACCACCACAGCACGCCAATGGCCAGCATGATGCCGATTCCGAGGTTGCTGGTCACCAGCGAGATGGCACGATAGATAAATACCGACGCATCAAACGACTGCTGAATAGACAGCCCCATTTCCTTGAGCTGTTCTTCCCGCACCTCGGCGACGACGGCTTTTACATCGTTAAGCGTTTTCAGAGCATTGGCGCCTGACTCGCGGAATATTTCGACGCCCATCGCCGGATTGCCGTTCTGTACCGAAAAATTGGAGCGATCACCACGACTGGTTCTGATATCGGCAATGTCACCCAGATGGATCGGGCGGCCGTCGCGCCACTCCAGAATGAGTTCGGACAATTGATCAGGCGTATAGCGACCGGCAAATCGCAAGGTGTACTGTCGGCGGCCGACATCGACAAATCCGCCCGACACGTCATTGGACCCTCCAGCGATTGACGCAATCTGGGGAATGGAAACCCCGAGCTCCGCGGCCCGGTACGGATCGAATACGATTTCAAGTTGCTGCTGCTGGCCGGCATGGACAGTAACGCCAGCAACACCAGGAATACTCTCAAGTCGAGGCTCGAGAATTTCCTCGACTACCCGCTGATAGTCCTCGATGGGGCCCGCGGTCCCCGGTAGCAGCTGCACGAAAAACCAGGTCAGCGTTTCATTGGCACCACCGCCACCGCCGCCACCGAGATTGACCTGCGGCGGCGTGGAGTCGCGCGGCAATGGCTGCAGACGGTTTAATCGGCTGATCACATCGATCAGCGTTTTCTGCATATCGGTGCCAAGACCAAAGCGCAAGTTTATCCAGGCGCCTCCTTTGTTGGCACCGGCATTCATTTCCTTGAGTCCAGGCAGTCCCTGCAAAACTTCTTCCAGAGGCTCGACAATCTCCGATTCCACTTCACGAGGCGACGCCGCACGCCAGCCTGTATTAATGGATATTTGCGGCTGGTCGATATTCGGGAACAACTGAATCGGCAATTTGCTGAGACTGAAGAGGCCGAAAAACAGAATGATAGCGACCACCACAGCAATGCCGGCCGGGTTGCGGACTGAATTGAGTGTCAGGCTCATCGAAATTCTCGTAGTTGTGATGAAAAGAGAGTGGAAAGGAGTTAATTAGACTTAGTCCAATTCTTCGGACTCCCTGCCCGACTCATAGTGGACTGGACCGAAACCTACCACCGTGGTTCACATGAACCGGCGTAATTGCGACCAGTCGCGCCTTATATACGGTTAGATGCAGCAGGAGGCCAAATGGTCACTATTGGTCGCGAGATTTTTAAAAACTCGCCGTAATTCAGGATAAAGAGGGCTCTTGTTGTGATTTATCGGGAGGGAGCGCTCCAGCTCACCAGAATGCCCCGCCAGGACGACCGTCCGATAGACGCGGTTTTCGTTAAGTAAACCGTACGCCGGATTCCTGCCCGTCCTCACAGGGTCATCGCAACCAGAATCGTATGCTGATTAGGTAAAAGCACTGTTGATCCCTACCGCCGTGATACACAGGAACCTGCACATGTTCGATACTGAGAAAACGTCCAGAATTATTGAAATGGCATGGGAAGACAGAACGCCGTTCGAAGCGATCCAAAGCAGTTTCGGCCTTTCGGAAAGTGACGTCATTCGCATGATGCGTCGTGAACTCCGACCGCGGAGCTTTCGGCTCTGGCGGGCACGGGTGACCGCCCGCAAGACTAAACATGCAGCGCTCAGGGAACCCGGTATCAGTCGTGGTTACTGCCCCACTCAGTACAAACACAAATAACAGAACTCAAGGAGCATCCGTGTGACCGCTCATTTTGGTAATTTTTACATTAGGCGCCTCGACCGGCCCATGGCATTGGCCGATTCCGCTCGCATGAGCCCATCTGCAACATCAATCTGAGTACAATACGACCATGGAACTTATCGTATTCGATCTTGACGGCACCTTGCTTAATCGCGATTCGCAAATCAGCGCCTACACGAAGGATACTCTGCGGCTGTTATCGGAGCGCAACATCGCTTACACAGTAGCGACGGGTAGAACCCTGCACGCCTCTCGAGACGTGCTTGAAGGTCACGGTTTTGTGCTGCCCCACGTGTACAAGAATGGCGTAGTTATCTGGCACCCGGAGCACGAGCATTTCAGCCATCACAACGTGTTATCCAAAACCGAAATGCGGCGCGTGTTCGATGCCTGCGCCAGTCAGAGCGTGACGCCCTTTATTTTCACGCTCACGGGTAATAACGATTACATCGTTTTTCACGGACCTCCCCGAAACCCTGCAGAAGACTACGTCGCCAACGAGTACACCGTCCGTCGCGGCCTTAATACGTTGCCCGTGGAAGCTCTGCCCGACGATGCGATCATCAGTAACATCAGCGCCGTTGGTGAACCAGAAAAAATACGCAGCATCACCGATCAGGTGGCCGACGAGTCTCACCTCGTCGCCTATAGGGGTGTCGCCATGGAAAACGCCAACGTGAACTGGCTCGACATTCATCACAGCGACGCCAGCAAGGGTGGCGCGGTTATGGAACTCAAGAGCCTTCTGGGCCTGGAGCGAGTTATCTGCTTCGGCGACAGCGACAACGACTTGAGCCTGTTTGAACTGGCCGATGAAGCGTACGCGCCTGAAAACGCGAAAGCGCACATAAAAGCCAAAGCCACGGCGACAATTGGCCATCACGATGACGACGGAATTGCACGGTTCCTGCGTGAGAGATTCGATCTGAGAGAGAATTAGCGGCCAAATTGGGACAGAAAATCGGGGACAGTTTCAAAAATCGGGGACAGTTTACCTATCTTATGATAGGAATTTGGTAAACGAATCGCGATCAGAAAAATAGGTAAACTGTCCCCGATTTCACCCGCAGGCTTACTAACGTGAGCTATTGATCTCCCGTGCCGGGCGTCCTGTCGCATTTCTTATTCCTGAAGAAACTATCCAACTGGTCTCCGGTCCCAGAACTCAAATGTACCGATTGAAAAAAGAGCCGTGCCCGCAACTGTTACACTGTACCCGGATGCCGCTGCATCGGAATGCAAAAATGACCAAGGGGTTCTTGTCTATGAAATACCTGGCTATGACACTGGTGATATTGAGTGGTGGCATTGTGGCTGGTGCCGGTGCAGACGATGCCCGAATCACGCGCCTGTCAAACATTATCAACTCATATCCGGATCCTTCTCCCGCTGGCGACAGAATTGTTTTCCAGTCGAATCGCACAGGTGAAGGACAGATTTACGTTATGGATGCCGACGGAACCAACATTCGGCAGCTGACTGATGTACCGCTGGGCGCCGAAACCCCGGTATGGTCACCCGACGGAAAGTCGATTGCCTATGCGGCCTATCTGGCCGACGGCAATAACGATGTCTTCGTCATGGACAAAGACGGAGATAACAAACGACAAATAACTGACGGGCCGGGCTACGATGGTCACCCGCACTGGTCATTTGACGGGAAGCGCATCGTCTTCAATTCCGACCGAACAACGCCGGATCGAAACGCAGCGTGGAGCGATCGCTGGCATGAAATTTTCAGCGCCAACGCTGACGGCACCGATATTCGACAACACACTCAATGCAAGTCGGTTTGCACCTACGGCTCTTTGTCACCCGCAGGTGACAGGATTCTGTATCGCAAGACTATAGACAGCGCGTCATTCTCCTGGTCACTACAACGAGGAACACGAAATTCTGAAGTTTTTGTGGCACGCACTGATGGAACCGATGAAATAAACCTGTCGGCCAACACCGCCTTTGATGGCTGGCCCGTTTGGGCTCCGGACGGGTCGAGAATCGCGTTCGCGTCAAACCGGGCGGGACCCGCTCGCGTTGGCCACATATATACCATCAATCCTGATGGCACCGAGCTGCGACAGATAACGACCGGCAGCTGGTCCTATACCCAGCCGGCATGGAGCAAAAACTCAGCCAGCCTCTTTGCAAACCAAAGCCAGGAAACGGCGGACTACGAGTTTGGGGATATCGTGCGAATCGAATTTGGCGATTCTGATTGAGTCGATCGATAGATTTGGGGGTGGTTTAGATATCGGGACAGTTTCAAAAATCGGGGACAGTTTACCTATTTTATGATTGGAATTTGGTAAATGAATTGCGATCAGAAAAATAGGTAAACTGTCCCCGATTTCAAACTATCCCCGGTTGATTGCCAGGTAGTTACAGGTGACGAAACTCATTGGCGGCGCGCACGAGTTCCGCGGTCATGCCACCGTCTAACGGTGAGTGAGCTCCGTCCGGGACTATCGTCAGCTGCGACAGCGGCAGCGCGTGATGTAGCTCCCAGGCACTCATCGACGGACAAATCAGATCGAAGCGGCCGTTAATAATATGCATCGGGATATGGGCAATCCTGCTGGCGTTTTCAAGTACAAAGTTATCCGACTCAAGAAAAAACCCGTTTGCCGTAAAATAAGACTCGATGCGGGCTATTGATAACGAGATGTGATCTTCCGTGGCTTTCTCCAGCGCTTCGTGATTGGGCATCACCGTGCACATGGACCCCTCCCAGCGACTCCAGGCACGCGCCGCTTCCAGCGCTTTTTTTTCATTGTCACCAGCCAGCAGCTCGCAATAAGCTTTTACATTATCCGTCGCATCGGGAACCAGCGCTTTATAGAGAGCCCATTCGTCCGGATAAACCTGTGCGGCTCCGTTCGGCGCGTGAATCCAGTCAACTTCGGACTGACGACCCAGAAAAATCCCGCGAATGATGACGCCCGCAACGCGGTCAGGATGCTTGATGGCATAGCAAAGCGCCAAAAGACTGCCCCAGCTGCCACCCATGATGACCCAGTCTTTGAAACCCAGCCGAACGCGTATGGCTTCCAGGTCTTCAATAATCCGCCAGGTAGTATTGTCCTTAATTTCCGCGTGCGGCGTGCTTCTGCCTGCCCCGCGCTGGTCGACCAAAATTTGTCGATAGTGACCAGGATCAAAAAACCGACGGTAGTCTGGCGTGATACCAACGCCCGGCCCACCGTGCAGGAATAACGCCGGCCGGCCATCCCGCGGTCCCACGTCTTCGTACACAACTGTGTGCAAATCCGAAACCGCCAGCCGTTCCACCGCATGTGGCTCAATCGCCGGATAAAGCTCTGTTTCTGCGCGTGATTCCGAAGCCACGTTATCTCCTTCCCGGTTTGTTGAAGACAGTATCAGATTGATAGCCTCAGGCTGGAGTACTCAGTCACTCCGAACCTGTGACACACGGCCAACGGCACATGGCTGAATACGCTGCTTACAGAACTACCGCCTTGCTCATCGAATGTGAATTCGCTCGTTCGACCGGACAGACGTCCTGGAAGGCCGGTCAATTGGCGTCGCTCCAAACGTTACCGGGTCGATCAACAATTGCTGTTCCGTCGATTCTTCCAATAGCAGAAACTGCGGCCGGTCGGTTTGCGTAACGGCCACAAATCCCGTGCTGGTTCTGATCATAGCCACGGGGGCTCCAACCAGAAACTGGGTATCCAGAGTGACGCCGTTGGTACCTTGCCTCACCAGTTGGGTATTAAAACCGGAAGACTGCAGACCAACTACTTCGTCGTTGGTGACCCACTGGAAGTCGGCAAAGGCGCTGATGCCTTCAAGCGTTATCCCAAGCGTTACCGGCGTAAGCATCGCTCCGCTACCGAGGCCAATCTTGTCTTCATCCGGCGACAACCGAATAGGCGCCGCCATGAAGCTGGAACCATAATAGGGCCCAAACAGCTCGGATATCGCAACGCCGGTAACCGGATCAATTTCAGTATAGATCAGCCTTCCCGGACTGTAATCGTCATTCATAAAGTACAAGCGATTTAGCGACGACTGCCAGTAATAGTCCGCAGACCCCGAATAGTTTCCATGGTTGGCCAAGAATTGCCCCTCAGCATCCAACACCTTGTGCTCGGAGTAATAATCAACTCTGTCGACAATCAGCACCAGGTCCCCAATGGGAACGACGGCACTGACATCACTGCCCTGATAGAACTGAGTCTCACCCAGCATCTCGTCACTGCCATAGTAGCTAACAGCCCCATCGGCATATCCCAGATACAGGCGCTGGCTGATTGAAGAATAAGCCATCGTTCTCAGGTCACGCTGCTCGCCACCCGGCAAGCGCCCTGCGAGTAGCGGGTTCAGATAGCTCCCGGATGCCGCATCCCAGCGGTACACCCGGTTGCTATCGGCGTTCAGCAAGTAGATGACGTTGTCACTACCCGTGATGACCTCATCGGCGACAAACGCGGGGATATTGGCGTCGATATCGCACGTTGTGCCGTCACCGTGGGACGGTAACTGGCACGCAGAATCCAAAGGATAGGCATCCAGCGTAAGTCCGGTCGTTGAGTCTGCCTCGGAATAGCCGGCGTTCCATGCATCCGGGTAACCGTCGCCGTCAATATCAACCGATGCGGCAGGATCCGCCGGGAAGTCGTCATTGACGTTATCGACTCCGTCACCGTCTGAATCGTTGCTGGGTACATAAACGGAAAATGCCGGTCGCTCGGCCTGTGTCACCACAATCAGATTTCCCGAGACATCGAGAACGGATGAAACGACGCCCGCATACGTCACGCTCTCGAGCAGCACACCGGTCGATGTACGTCGCCTCAGTTCCGCTACGCTCTGATCAATCTGGTGCACCATCACCGCCCCGCCGTCGGGCAGCCACTGTCCGTCAACGAACGAATCAGGAAACGCAAATACCCACTCCATGCTTAGCGCATCGTAAACATCGCCACTGCCCAACATGACCCGGTCACCGTTGTCAGACACGCGAATCGGCGGAATCATCAGAAAATCACCGTGATACGGCGTCTCGCCGCTTTCGACGATGAGGCCTGTCATCTGATCAATCGTCTCAAAATGCAGATCGTTCGGGCTGGTGCCATTGCGGAAGAAGTAGATACGACTCAACTGTTCGTTCCAGTCATACGCCACAGAATACCGATTCCATTCAGCGCTGTCGGTCAAAGCACCATTGATATCGAAAATATAGTGCGAGTACCACGCGCCCGAACTATCCTGAGCGAGCATGTACTGCCCCGCTGATGCCAGACCGTTAACGGCAAAAGACATGGAGGCGAAGTACTGCTCCTCCGCCGGATCGTCGAGTGCCACGTACGTAATGGCGCCATCCGCGTAGCCAAAATACAGCCGATTGTGCGCAGCTGAATACGCCATACGCAGCGGAGCCCGGGACGGCAGTGCATTTTCTTCGCCAATAATAATCGGGTTTACGTAGCTCTCTTCCTGAGTATCCCAAACGTATACCCGAAAGTTTTCAAGACTGAGCATGTAAATAAAGCCCGACTCATCGGCGAGAATCTGGTCCGGCTCGAATTCCGGCAGGGTGGCACCGTAATCACAGTTCACACCGTCGCCGTGCTCGGGCAGATAGCAGGCACTGTCGACCGGATACGCATCAAGCTGCAGACCAGTGGTTGAATCCTCAGCGGTATAGCCTTCGTTCCATGCATCCGGATAGCCGTCGCCGTCGGTATCCACTGAAGCCGCAGGGTCCATCGGAAAATCGTCGTCAAGATTATTGACGCCGTCGCCGTCTGAATCGTCACTTGAGACGTACGACGTGAATTCCGGCTGCGCGCCCTGGGTAACAACAATCAGCTCGTTAATTCCGGTCAAAAGCGCCGTCACAGAACCGGCAATCGTCTCACTTTCGAGCACTTGCCCACCCGGTGCCCGACGCTGCAACAGCGAATTGCCGTCGCCCGCTTGGCGAACGACAACGATAGAGCCATCAGGAAGCCACTGTGCGTCCTCAATGACAGTGGGCAGACTGTAACGCCATTCAAGGGTCAGCGCGTTGTAAACATCGCCGCTTCCTAGCAGCACGTCGGTCCCGTCGTCAGACACGCGAATGGGCGGAAGAATGGAGTAGTCGCCATGATAGGGACTATCACCCTCTTCCAGTATCTGGCCGGTTGCCTGATCGATAGTCTCGTATTGCAGGTCGTTCGGGCTGGTGCCATTGCGGAAGAAATAGATCCGGCTTAGCTGCTCGTTCCAGTCGTAGGCGATGGAATATCGATTCCACTCTTCGCTATCCATCAAAGTACCATTGATGTCGAAAATGTAATGCGTATTCCAGGCGCCGGACGCGTCTTGCGCCAACATGTAATTACCCGCAAACGCCAATCCGTTTACCGAAAGAGGTATCGAAGCAAAAAAGTGTTCAGTTGCCGGGTTTTCCAGATCGACATACGTAATCTCTCCGTCGTCATAACCGAAGTAAAGACGATTATGAACTGGTGAATAGGCCATGCGTTGCGGTGCGCGGGGCATCAGCAGGTTATCGCTGCCAACAATGATCGGATTCACATACTGCTGCTCCAGCGAATCCCATGTGAACACTCTCGAGTTCTCGATACTGAGCATATACACGTAGCCTGATTCATCCGCCAGTATCTGATCCGGAACAAAGTCCGGCAGCGTCGCGCCGTAGTCACAATTAACGCCGTCGCCATGGGCCGGCAGGAAACACGCGCTGTCGTTCGGATACGCGTCAAGCTCTAGCCCGGTCGTGGAGTCTTCCGCCGTATAACCGTCATTCCAGGCATCCGGATAACCGTCCCCGTCAGAGTCTACCGATGCCGCCGGGTCTAACGGGAACGCGTCGTTAATATTGTCGACACCATCGCCGTCGGTGTCATCATTAGGTACGTAGTAGCCAAACACCGGCTTTTGAGAATGAGTCACCATCACGTACTGATCCGCAAGCGGCATCAGCGCAAGCGGTAAATTATCGGACTGCACCGTCTCAACTACCGCACCGTTAGCGGTACGTCGCTCCAGCTCGCTGGTGCCCTGAAAATTCCTCAAGACCACCGTGCCGTCATCTTCAGTCCACTGACCATCGACAAAATCTCCTGGGAGAGCACCGATTTTTTGCAGGGTGTACGCATCAAAGAAGCTGCCCGAACCGAGAAGCCCAAGGCTGCCGTCCTGAGAAAATCGTATCGGTGCTTTTACTTCCAGATTCTGGTTGTACGGAGACGATCCCATGTCGGTGAACTGACCGCTACTCTGATCGATGCCGCGATACACCATGCCTGAGGTAGTGTAGAGACCATCGAAATAGTAGACGCGCTCGGTGACAGAATTCCAGACATACAAAGGCGAGGTGTCACTGTAGGTTCGCGTGTCGGTTAGATTGCCGTCCACGTCATAAAGATAGTGCGTAGCCCAGTATCCGCTCAGGTCTTGCACAAAAACATAATTACCAACGGCTGCCAGCTGACCCACTCCGGAAACCACCTGGGTAAACGGCTGCTCTCCGTTCGGGCTCAGCACGTCAATGTAGGTAACGTGCCCATCGGCATAGCCAAAATACAGTCGCTCATGGTCGGGAGAATAAACCATGTTCATTGGAGCACTCTGATCTATCGATACGTTGGTGCCCACGGCCAGTGCGTCAGCGTGCTCGCCTGTTTCTCCGTTCCAGCGATACACCCTGTAGTTATCGGCGCTTAACAGGTACACCATGCCCTGACTGTCCATGAGCGTGGCATCGGGAAGATAGTCCGGAATCGTACTGGAGTAGTCACAGCTGAAGCCGTCACCGTGTTCCGGCAAGTAGCAGGCCGTATCGTTCGGGTAGGCATCAAGCGTCAGGCCCGTAGTCGAGTCAGCCCCGCTCTGGCCCGGGTTCCAGGCGTCGGGATACCCGTCGCCGTCGCTGTCCACGGACGCAGCCGGGTCATCCGGAAACGCATCGTCGGCGTTTTCAATGCCGTCTCCATCAATGTCTTCATTGATAGTGTAATTGTAAAACTGCGGAATCAGATCGCTGGTTACAACCGTGTAGACATCTTCAAATACATGAAGAGTGTCGGGCGCACCATCAAACAGTCTCGTCTCCAGCACGACCCCTTCCGCGCTCCGACGTACAAGGCGCGTTTGACCCAGTTCTTCGGTAAGCGTGATCGTGCCACCGGATGCCGTGTACAGCGCGTCTTTGAATCCGTCGTTGATCCGGCCAATGATCGTTAAATCCTGCGCATCATAAACGTCGCCGCTGCCAAGCAGTACCTGCGTTCCGTCATGCGATACGCGTATGGGCGGGATGATGGCATAGTCGCCGTGATAAGGCGTCTCGCCGCTGCCGACTATCAGGCCGGTTACCTGGTCAATATCTTCATAGTGCAGATCGTTCGGACTTGAGCCATCGCGGAAAAAATACACGCGATCGAGCTCGTCATTCCAGGCATAGACGCGAGAATATTCGTTCCATTCTTTGCTGTCTTTAAGGTTGCCGTCCTGGTCAAAAATGTAATGCGTATCCCACGCACCGCTCGGGTCTTGCACCAGAACGAAATTACCGACAGAGGCGACGCCGCGTACGTTTCCGGGCACCGTGGCAAATGCGTGCTCCACCGTCGGCATTTTCAGATAAATATACGTTACCGAACCGTCGGGATAGCCAAGATACAGACGATCATGCTCTGCCGAGTAGGCCATCACATTTGGAGTAGCAGGCTCAAACAACTGCTGACGTCCGACAGGGATGGGATTGAGATGAATTCCCAGCTTTTGATACCAGCGATAGATCAGGCTTCTTTCTGCATTCAGCAAATAAACGATACCTGCCTTGTCCATAACGGTATTTTCGGGCAAATACGGCGCCATGGTGGCCGTGATGTCGCAGCGCGACTCGGAGCCGTCCAGTCCGTGTTCCGGTAGGTAGCAGGCCGAATCATTCGGGAAAGCATCGAGTACCAGGCCTGTTGTGCTGCTGTCCTCATTCTGCCTCGGGTTCCATCGATCAGGATAACCGTCACCATCGGTATCCACCGATGCGGCCGGATCTATTGGAAACGCATCCTGATCGTTCGGCACACCGTCGCCATCGCTGTCGTCGCTCGGATAATAAAAGGAAAACTCGGGCTGGCCGTTCAGCGTGACAATCACATAGCCGCCGTCGACGGGCAGCAGTGCAGCCGGACTGTGGTCAAACACCAGCTGCTCGGTTAATCCACCGCCTGCCGTTCGTCGTGACACGACAGAGTTGCCGCCCTCGGCATAAATGACGACCGTTTCGCCTTCATCACTCCAGGTGCCATCAACAAACGCGGGCGAAATAGAGCGTTCCAGTTCCAGCGTACTGGCCGAATAAATGTCGCCGCTTCCGAGCAGCACAGACGCACCATCAGCCGACACTCGAATGGGCGGACTAATGCTGTAGCTGCCATGATATGGACTATCACTCGATCCAAGAAACTGACCGTTCACCACGTCAACTTCCTGATAAATGATGTCCGCCGGGCTAATGCCGTCCCTGAAGTGATACAGCCTTTTGAGTACCGGGTTCCAGGCGTTGTGCCGGGACGCATAGTTGTAATCGAGCTGATCCGCAACCACGCCATCCGACGTATACAGGAACACGTCTCCGCTGTAGTAACCTTCAGAGGAAATCAGATAATCATCTGCTGCGATCAAAGCGCGCACGGGTCTGCCGGTGAACGAAAAGCTTTGTTCGTTGCCGAGGTCATCCAGTTCTACATAGGAAACCTGCCCGTTGTCATACCCCAGGTACAGTCGCTCATGCGATTCATGCACCGTCATGGAGATCGGGCTGATCGTTGTAATTCCCTGGGTGATGCCAACCGCCACCGGGTTCAGGTGCGTTGCGGTGACGCTGTCCCAGCGATACACGCGGCTATTGTCTTGACTCAGAAGGTACACAACGCCGTTGGAATCAACTTCCACCATGTCGGGCGTGTAGTCGGGAATGGTGGCACCGTAGTCGCACTGTGTGCCATCGCCGTGTTCGGGCAGATAGCACGCCGAATCGTTCGGGTACGCGTCGAGCTCCAGGCCGGTTGTTGAATCGTCAGGACCCATGCCCGGATTCCATTCGTCCGGATAGCCGTCGCCATCTGTATCAACAGAGGCCGCCGGGTCGGTCGGAAAACTGTCCAGCAGATTGGTTACGCCGTCGCCGTCAGAATCATCATTGGGCATGTAGTCGTACGCGGTAAGCTCGCTACCCACTGCCGTAATGACGCTGTAGCCGTCTTCAGTTGGCACAATTTTCTGGGGTTGGCCCTGAAACACCCGTGTCTCAACAACGATGGCATCTATCGTACGACGCTCAAGCTGCGTATCGCCGCCGATATCTCGCAGAACAATAAATTCTTCCTGGGTTTCCCACACGCCGGTGGCAAACTCGGTGCCGATCGAGCCGAGCCAATTGAGCGTGGCCGCATCAAACTGGTCACCCGTTCCCAGCATGACCCGATCACCTGCCGGAGACACCAGAATAGGTGGCTTCATTAAAAAGTCACCGTGATACGGTGAGTCGTTCTGAGCCAGAATCAGGCCTGTGTTGGGATCGAAGTCTTCGTACTCGATGTCATTGGGACTCGTGCCGTCCCTGAAGTAATACAACCGGTTAAGTACCGGGTTCCAGCCATAAACGCGCGAGTAGTGATTCCACTCACGACTGTCGATGAGCACACCATCTTCTGTGTAAACGTGGTGTGACTCCCAGGCTCCCGTGCCGTCTACAATGACGATGCGTTCACCCGTATCAACGATACTCAGGGCCGGAGCGCCCAGCGTAGTGAAATACTGAAGCTGTTCCGGCTGGTCCGGAATAATATAATGCACCTGGTTATCGTCCGTGCCGATGTACAATCGTCCGTGCGAATCTGACCATTCAATGGAACGGACGTATTGTCCATTCACTGACACCTCATAGAGCAGTTCACCGGTCTTGGCGTTGTACGACGCCACCGAATGACCGTCGTCGCCAATAACGTAAAGGGCGTTATTGTTGTCATTGACGATGTTGTACGGAAAATACGGCGCCCCACCCGAACTACTGTCCACTATCGGGTTTTCATACGGATCGGCAGGCTCACCAATTAAATCGAACACGCCCTTGTCATGCCCGTTCCCGGGAACAGGATCGTTGCCCGTTACCACCACCGGAGTGTAGTGAGTGTCTGCTGACGGAGTCGCGTGAGCCGTGTGTACACCGGCAATGATCGACAGCACGGCAAGAAGCAAGGCGGCTTCATTTTTGATATTCATGGCATCCCTTCAGGTATTCGTATTCTTATGTATTGCTTGGAAACAATACTAATGAAAATAGGGCACTATCGCGAGTTACGCGACTCGAAGACCAGTAGATCAACAGGTTACACCGTTTTCTCAGCAAAGCATTCGGCCGAGCCTGCGTTTAGGTTTTCATGATAGCCTTGCCAAAAGGGACTTTAACGGAGTAAATCGTGAAAATAACAACTATCGCCAGCCATCAGCTCAAGCCGCTTGTTACCGCGCAAATTGCCATACTCATCGCATTTTTCTGCGTCACAGGTACAGCGTTTGCCACCTCTTATCGAATCGACTTTTCCGGTACAGTTCTGGCGACCAACGACGCCTACAGCGGCTACGCCATAGTGGATTACAGCGTACCTAACACCAACGGCGCGTCTAGTCAGGGCTTATACGAAAATGCGGTTACGCAGTTCGAGCTTCAGTTCGGTGGCTCGACGTACACACTGGACCAAACCACCTCGAACACCGTTACCACGATCAATGACGATGTTTTTTACGGCGCCGATATTTTTGCTTTTGCAGTGAACATGTCGGACACCTCAGATGATTCGGACGGCGGTCAATTCCTTTTTCAACTGGCCGATTCTTCCATGACGGTGTTCAACAGCATTGACCTGCCAACGAGTCTTTCCATCGCCGACTTCGACCCAACAACGGGTAACTTCTTTGGTACCGGCGCGTTCCTGCTCAATGTCGGTAGCAGCCCGAACCCGATTGACTTCGTGCAAATTGCTCCCGTTCCACTGCCTGCCGGACTGTTGCTGTTACTGAGCGGACTGGGCACTGTTCTTGGAATTAGCATTCGCGACCGCGTGTGATGTTTCGGAGGCATTTAATTCGGGTATTATTTCGGGGACAGTTTACCTATTTTGACCAAATTGGGTTTGTGCTGCTAATAGAAACGACAAAATAGGTAAACTGTCCCCGAATTGAACACCACCCGAATTACTTACTCGCGAATGTGCAGCCCGTCGAGAACCTCAGCGGTGTCGATGAAGAGCCGCAGCTCATCCTCGCCTTGAGTGTATTCCAGAGTCAGGGCCTGGGGCGACGGGGCGATAGGGAAGTACACCGTAAAAGTAAGCTCATCGCCCGGCATGATCTCAACGGGCAACGCCGTGCGTCGATTCTGAATTTCAGCGTCCACGGCTCGATGACGCGAAGCCTTAATAAGGCCGTTTACCGCAATTACCGGTCCAGCAATAAACAAACCCGTTGCCGCCATGCCCGCTGTACTGGCGACGGTGGATCCGCTGGCAAAACCGCCCATTAGAGCAGAGGCCAACACCTTTCCAGCGACCATGCCTCCGCCTACGAAAGCCACACCGCCAGAAGCCAGCAGCGTACCGGGTCCGGCGCCCGCTTCAACTCGCAAATCTGATGAATCGTAACGTTTTACCGTTGACCGACTCTGCTTGACCAGCGATTTACGGTTCACCTGTTGCCGCACAGGAAACCCGAGCGAATCGATCACTTCAAATCCCGTAACCTGAATGGAATCCTGGTTGTCGTTGCGAACCGTCACCCAGTACTCGTCCCAGTCCACTTTTTCCGCCCAGGCGCCCGGGCCGTTTCGAACGATCACCCAGTTGAGCGTAACGTCGAGACCTTGCCGGGACTCGCTGACCAGCGGTTTTGTCGCCGTCATTGGCACGGGTTCATCCAGTACTCTTGAACCACTGGCACATCCGCTCATAAGCACACATGAGAACACCATAAGCAGCAGTATCGAACGTCGGGTCAAATAAGTAACTGCCATAACGAAATCTCCCTATTTATTCGTACCATCAGGTCAGTCATCGAATCACGTGCTGGTGAAACACCCGAGCAGGCGCCTTCGAACGTTAAGCCTCCCTGATTTCCAGCGAGCTATCTGGCCGCATCAGCCGGACAATCGGCTCCTTTCCATTCAGCAATCACATTGACTTTGGTCTGAACTGCGCCACCCGCCGTTGTAATCACCTCGGTAACGTGCCGTTTCGAATTGACCACCTCAATGGAAAAGGTCGCGTTAAAGTCATCACACTGATACTCACCGATAAAAGATTCACCGGTGCTTTCTTTGAGCGTCATCTCGCAACCTTCTGCATTGTCCATCGATTCCTTGAAGTCTTTTTCGAAATCCGTATAAGACTCGTCGGTGATACAGGTTTTGACTGTAGGCACAACGGCCTTGCTCTTCATCATCTCTTTCATCAGGGTGCGCTGCGACTCAGGCAGATTGGCCAGCATGTCATCGATCTCTTTGTTAAACACCAATTCTGTATTGCTTTCCCAGTAACCGGGGTCAACATCGAGAGGCACTATCTCGGTTTCGGCGAATGCAGAAGTAACCGTCAGCAGCAGTGTGGCAAAGAGTATGTTTTTCATGATTGTCTATATCCTTATGTGTTCCCGACCCCGTAACGGGCCTGACAGGGGTGATGTTTGTCGTTCTGATCTAGGCGCATGTTATCAGGTCTCATTGTTGGATGCCGCAAGCGACGGAATGTTCCGGCTCACAGGCAATAGCCGCTGATAACCGCACAAATATTTCGCCGACAACATCGCAGAACGCTATGTATTCAGGTGGCGTGGCACCGCCACCTGGTGCACTTGGCCTGTATATTCCGGGACTCTGTGGCATGTCGCTATTTGGCACCAGGCCATCAAACCGGAACTAACGCCGATGGTTTTTTCATGACATTCGGGGACAGTTTAGTTTAATTCGGGGACAGTTTACCTATTTTGTAGCTTCATATAACAAATCAGGCCCTGCCTGGCCAAAATAGGTAAACTGTCCCCGAATTAAACAAAACTGTCCCCGAATTAAACTATCAATGTATAGCACCCCATGATGAATTTGCCAACGACGGGCCTGTCTGCAGACGGTCTCAAGAATGGAAAAGCCGGTCTTGCGTTATCTGGCGGTGGCTTTCGGGCGGCGCTGTTCCATATTGGCGTATTGGCAAGACTCGCGCAGCGTGATTTACTGCGTCAGATTGAATGGATATCTACAGTCTCCGGCGGCTCCATCATCGGCGCGTTTTACTATCTGAAAGTGAAACAGCTTCTGGAAGGAAAGCGATCGGACAAGCTCCGCCCTTCGAAGCAGGCCTATTGCCAGCTGATACAGGAAATTGAAGTTGAATTTCTGGCGGCGATACAAAACAACATGCGCATCATGACCTTCGCCGACCCTCGCGAGAATGCACGCATGCTGGCCAGCGAGTCCTCGCCTACCCTGCGAGTGGCTCAGCTGTTTGACCGGTATTTTTATGCCCCAATAACCGGCAGCACCACAAACTTGCTGCGTGACCTGCCCGTTACGCCAGACCCCGACATTCTGACTGGAGACGCAGACAACGATCAGCAGGGGGTGCGAGTACCCCAACTGATACTAAACGCCACGGCGCTTAACACCGGACATTTGTTTCAGTTAACCGGCACCCATATTGGTGAACCGTCAATATCGTCGGTCATGGGCGGAACCACCACCATGCCGCAGCTGCAGCCGTTACGGCTCGATGACCCCAGGCTCTCAGCAAAGCAACGCGAACACCTCAGCCGGATCACGCTGGGGGAGGCAGTAGCGGCGTCGTGCTGCGTACCTGGACTACTGGAACCTCTGTGCCTTCAAGGGCTTTATCAGGATGACAAAGGCGATGACGTCAACGTGCGCCTGGTCGATGGGGGCGTGTTCGACAACCAGGGACTGGTGTCGCTGTTCGAAGAAGACTGTACACATATTATCTGCAGCGACGCCTCCGACCTCTTGCAGTGGCAGTCTGATCCGGACAAAGTGTTTCACGCTGCCGCCATGCGTGCTAATGATATCTTCATGGACAGAATCCGTATCGAGGTCATGCAAAAACTGGCACAACACAAGGCTGAGAACATCGCCGTATTCAATCTGGGGGGCAATGACGGCAGCGATGTTTTTGGCGACGACGCCACTCGGTTTACCCACTCGTTAAGATCGATTCGTACGGACCTGGATGCGTTCAGCGATATTGAGGCCTCGGCGCTGATGTATCACGGATACATGGTCAGCGAACACAATCTGCTCAGCGACACGGCACGTACAAAGACTTCTGCCGCCGAAAGCACGACTCAGGACCCGGGCCAAAGCTACTGGCAGTTCACCAGCATTCGTGAGCAGGCGCAGGACACCCGGCAGCGACAACACATACTGCGTCATCTTGATGTAGGTTCACGACAGTTTTTCAAAGTGTTTTATCTGGGACAACCGCTGCCCTGGGCTATTGTTATTCTTCCTACCCTGATCCCGATCAGCCTGGCGGCCCTGTTGATTTACCTGTTGCCGCCCATTCCGACGGCGGCCTGGGTAGTCCTCGGCCTCGTTGTCATTGTTGGCGTTGCGCTTACGCAAAATGCCCGCATCATCGGCTGGCTTGACCAGATAGACACCGTCAGACGCCTGCGCAAGAAAACAGTGACCTTTCTGAAGCCGCTGGGTATTACCATGATTATGGGAATGGCCGGGGCGCTCGCAAGTTGGATAAACCTGAAAATTTTCTGTCCGCTTTTTCTGCGCTATGGCCGCCTTACGAAGCGTCGTTGAGAGTCAGCACCTGAACGACCTGAGATCGGGTCCGGCCCAATCAGGGTGAAAAATCACTGATCTGAATACTTCCGTGTCGAACCGTCAAATATGAGTTTTCGGGCACCGCCTGCCAATGCTCTTCGCAATCATCCAGCGGTTCGGACAATACAATTTTGGCGTCGTCGGGAATATCTTCGCGCCCGCCGTCGATCTCCCGTAGCGCCTCAATTTCGTTGCTGATGTACAGCGTTTTCTGGCGACCATGCGACGCGTAGCGAACCGCATGAATCGTTTCGCCGTCCGTTGCGGCACACGTGAGCCGAAACGGGCTTTCGATGCTGGCATCTTTACGATACTGCTCAATCAGAGCGGTCATTCTAAGCAGAGCATCCTTGGGCTTCGTCTCAAGACCAAAACCGAGCGCCAGATAGAAACAGTTTTCAGTATCGGTTGTGCCGAGCATGTGTGGATACAGATCGGCCCGCACCTCGCCACGCAGCTGCCGATAGATACGCTTATAGTCTGAAATTTCGCCGTTATGCTGAAACAGCCAGTTGCCGTAGGAAAACGGATGCGAGTTGGTTTGCTGCACAATGCCGTCGTATGCCGCCCTGAGATGCGCAAAAAACAGCGGCGAGCGAACTTGTTCTGCGATACTGACCAGATTGCGATCCGTCCAAGCAGGCCGCGATTCGCGAAACACGCCAGGCTTGGGAAGCCGGTCGTACCAGCCAATACCAAAACCGTCTCCGTTGGTTGGAAAAGCGCCGTCCGGAAACTCCGGCAGGCCTTCCACGTAGTTCTCGCGCGCGAAGCGACTTTGTATCAGCAAGGAACGCGATGGTTCAATGATCAGCGATTTTAGCGCGACAGGTGAACCTGAATAAGCCAGCCAGCGGCACATACGTATTCCCTTTTACTAGTGAGCGTTAACGCAAAACCGTGCTCTGAAAAGTTAACCCATCAGGCCAAAGATCAGAATCACGGCCACCGCTCCAGGCGCGAGATAGCGGATCAAAAACTGCCAGACGGCGAACAGGCCATCACTGGCATTGTGAAACTCGTCGCGCATGATATCGCGCGGCACGATCCAACCGACAAACAGCGCGCCAAGAAGCCCGCCTATGGGCAGCAGAATCGCGCCGACGACGAAGTCAATCTTTTGCACAAGATTCGGAAACTGCGTACTGGCAAGTCCCAGTACCATAACAATGCCACCGAGAAACAGTACTGACTTGCGCGTCGACCATCCCCGGGACTCTCCGAGATATACCGTAGGAACCATCAACATACAGATCGACGACGTCAGAGCCGCAATGAAGGCAAGGAAGAAAAACAAGCCACCAATAAACGTGCCACCGGTCATTCCCGAAAAGGACACCGGCAGCGCTTCAAAAATCAGTCCCATACCAGCAGCCGGATCGAGCCCGAACGCAAACACAACCGGAAAAATCATGAGTCCCGCAATAATCGCCACCAGCGTATCGGTTCCTGCAATCAAGCCGGCGTTGCTTGCGATGTTTTCTTTGCGCGCCAGATAGGCGCCATACGTGATCATGGCCCCGGCGCCCACGGCGACAGAGAAAAACGCCTGCCCCAGCGCCGCGAGTACTACGTTGGCGGTCAGTTCATCAAAGCGCGGCGCAAACAGGTACGCCAGGGCTTTTTCGGCTGCGCCTGTTGTCAGTGAGAAGATACACAGCGCGACCAGCAGAATGAAAAACAAAGGCATCAGAATGGTCACGATCCGCTCGATGCCGTCTTTCAGTCCCTGCGCTACCACAAACATGGTCAGGCCAAGAAACACCGTAAACCAGACGACAGGTAACACCTCACCGTGAAACAGCGGCAGAGTTGTCGACGAATCGTAGTCGACAAAGACACCCGAAAACGCCATAGCTGAATACGCCATCACCTGGCCCGCTATGAAACTGTACGTTGTAAGAATGAGAATGTTTGCGGCGATTGCGGCAAAACCAATCACAGCCCAGCCGGGCGAAGCGCCCACGTCCTTTGCCAGTTCTCGCGTCGATCCAACCGCCGACAACCCTTTGCGCCGGCCGATAGCAATCTCGCCCATGAGAACCGGCCATGCAATCAGAGCCACGCACAACAGGTAGATAATCACAAATGCTGAACCGCCGTTAGCACCGGTCTGAAACGGAAACCGCCAGAGATTGCCAAGACCAACAGCAACACCGACTGCCGCCATCACAAATGCGAAGCGCGAAGTCCACTGTGGTTTGGTTGATGGTTGTATCGCCATAGTATTGCTTACCCCTGTTATTTTAGTGCGTCGCCGGGCGTATTCCTGAAACGCAAAAATTGATTCCTGGCGGATGCAGACTCCGTGACACAAAACAACGAAGCCAGACTGCCTTCTGTTATCCGCTTACCGGCAGTTCAGAACAGTTTCACGCCATTCACAACGGGCCTGCAACAATGGTATCGAGTATTACTTTATACAACACTAAGTGCCAGCGGTGGTGGAATTCAAAGGCCCGTTTGGCTTCAGCCGTGAATATCGCCATGGTGCTGCAAACGGCAGCCTGGAAATCCCTAACTGTCGCGCAGTTCCGCCAGCTTTCTGTAAAGCGCGCGCTCGCTGATACCCAGCACAGCGGCGAGACCACGGCGATCACCCTGATGTCGGGCGATGGCACTGCGTATGTAGTCCTGCTCCACCTCTTTTAAAGACTTAAACTCACTGACTCCGCCCGGAGTCTCACTCTCGAACCGGCATTGAGCCGGCAGATGCTCGGGTAATACGGTAGTGCCATCACACATCAGCAAACTGCGTTCTACAATATTGCGCAGCTCACGTACATTGCCGGGAAACGGATAGTGGCGGAGGCAGCGTAACGCTTCGTCCGAAAACGTCAGCTGGGACCCCAAGCGCTGCAGCACGCTGCTAATCAGCAAAGGCAGGTCATCGGCACGGTCCCGCAGCGGCGGCAGCATGATCTCGAAGACGTTAAGTCGATAGTAGAGGTCTTCCCGAAAACTGCCCTTTTCTATCAGCTCGGTGAGATTCTTGTTGGTGGCACAGATAAGTCGAAAATTGGCCGCACGCGACTCGGTACTGCCAACGCGGCGAAATCGCCGGGTCTCGAGCAGACGTAAAAGCTTCACTTGCTCTGCCAAAGTGATGTCCCCGATTTCATCAAGAAACAGGGTGCCCCCATCGGCGCTTTCTACCAGGCCCGCCTTGCTCGCCGTTGCGCCGGTAAATGCGCCTTTCATGTGCCCAAACATTTCACTTTCAAAAATCGACTCGGCAAGGCCCGTGCACTCTACCGGTACGAAGGGCCCCGCCGACTGCGCGCTCCTGTCATGAATAGTTTGTGCAACTACCTCCTTGCCTGTACCCGTCTCGCCCAGAAGCAGTACCGCCGTATTCGTTGGCGCAACCCGGTCAATATGATTAACCATGTCCTGAAACGGACGGGAAAGGCCGACGAGTCCCTGATAATTGGGACCTGTTTGCGCAATGGCAGACGGCTTCATTACCTCGACAAAATAGGCGATCTCACCGTCGCCGTTCTTAACCGGCAGCGTTTCAACGTTGACGTACTCGCGCCCCCGGGGCGTATGGTGAACGTGCAGGACTTTTGTCGGCTGTCCCGACTGACGGCTGTTCTTTAAGGGACAGAGTTCGCCGGCAAGGTCGCACGGAACGCTGTAGCGGTGACTGACTTCGTAGCAGAATCGCTGGCGCAGTGGTCGTCCGTCTCCATAAGTCTTCTGGTACGCATCGTTTGCCATCAGTATTCGGTAGTCATTACCGAGCAAAATGGCGGGATCGCTCAGACAATTAAGAATAGCGCGGACATCCGGTAATACGTTCATCTGCCGATTATGGCAGATTCTTGCGACCCCTGCCTGCCAATATTGTCACTCCAGGAGCCAAATCAGTCTGCCCAGCAATCCTTACCGACTGTTTTAGCTGATATTTTCATCTTTGGCACAGTAGTTGCTTTGTTAAGGGCATGAGCTGCCAAAAAGAATCCATCACATCCGACCAACTCGCTGAACTGCTGGCTGTAGCCGAAAGCCGTATACACGGTATTTCGCCCCAGGGGGTACTGCCGAGAATCGATCAATGGCTGGTTATCGACGTTCGTGAGCCTGCGGAAACGCTCCACGGCTATCTGCCGTTCGCCACCAACGTGCCGCGCGGTCAACTCGAATTCTATTTCGTTGATCATCCCGCCATTGAAACGTCCCGGGACATCCTTCTGTACAGCAACACCAGCCGGCGCTCGCTGCTTGCAGCGCACACGCTGGCCCAACTCGGGTTCAGTCGTGTCTCAATACTTGATGGTGGAATCGACCGATGGGCAGAGCTTGGCCTACCCCTTGAATAGCCCGGCAGGCGCCACTTTTAATACTGGAGTTACGACCATGAATCCAACCGTATCCGCATTCTTTGACCGCCCCACGTACACCGTTTCCTATGTGGTAGCAGACCCCGACTCGAATCGGTGTGCCGTGATTGACTCTGTGCTCGACTACGACCCCGACGCCGGCCGCACCAGCACCGGGTCCGCCGATAAACTGGCGGACTTCATTCGCTCGAACAAGCTGGAGGTCGAATGGATTCTTGAGACCCATGTGCACGCAGACCACCTGTCAGCAGCGCCTTACATCAAACAGCAGCTGGGCGGACAGATCGCCATCGGAGCGAACGTCGTCACGGTGCAGAATGTGTTTGGCGACGTGTTCGACGTCGAAGACGGGTTTCAAAGAGACGGCCGCCAGTTCGACAAACTGATTAACGATGGCGACACCCTGATGATTGGTAACCTGAAGCTTGCGGCAATGCATACGCCTGGACACACGCCTGCGTGCATGACCTACGTGATAGGCAACGCGGCGTTTGTCGGCGACACGCTGTTCATGCCCGACTTTGGCACGGCCCGCACCGATTTCCCCGGCGGCGACGCCTCGACTTTGTACCAGTCCATTCAAAAGATTCTGGCGCTACCGCCAGAGACACGCCTTTTTATGTGTCACGACTATAAGGCGCCCAATCGCGATGAGTTCGCATGGGAAACTACGGTCGCCGACGAAAAAGCGTCCAACGTTCACGTGCACGACGGCGTAACTGAACAAGAATTTGTGGCCTTCCGAGAGGCGCGGGACGCGCAGCTTGCCATGCCTCGTTTAATTCTGCCGTCGGTACAGATAAACATGCGCGCCGGGGAATTGCCGCCGCCGGAAAAAAACGGCAACCGGTACCTGAAAATTCCGTTGAACGTTCTTTAAGCTCCGAACGCCAACGATAATAATGTACTACTCGTTCACAGGACAACAGGACTCATGAGCGCCGCGCTGCTCGCCTGGCCAGGCGCGATCGCCATCGGCGTGAGTCTCGGCTTGCTTGGTTCCGGTGGCTCGATCGTTACCGTGCCGGTACTTATTTACCTGTTCGGGCAAGATGAAAAGGTAGCCATCGCCGGCTCGCTGGGCATTGTCGGCAGCATCGCTCTGGCCGGCGCACTGCCGTACATTCGCGACCGGCTGGTCGACTGGCGCAATGTCATCATGTTCGGCCTGCCCGGCATGATCGGCACCTATCTTGGTGCCTGGTCGGCGGCTTTGATATCAGGCCTTATCCAACTGACGCTGTTTGCCGTGGTCATGCTGATGGCATCGTGGTTCATGCTTCGACCGATAAAGCTCGAAGCCGCCGTACCCACGTCCAGAAAGGCCTGGAAAATCGCTGTGGACGGATTACTGGTCGGCATTCTCACGGGACTTGTCGGTGTGGGCGGAGGTTTCCTGATTGTTCCGGCGCTCGTGCTGCTGGGCGGGCTTTCCATGCATCGGGCCGTTGCCACGAGTCTTGTGATTATCGCCCTCAAATCATTCAGCGGGTTTTGGAAATACCTGGACGTGCTCGACTCGCTGTCCCTCGAACTCGACTGGAACGTTATGGGCACCGTTACGGCACTCGGCGTCGGCGGCAGCCTGGTGGGCAATCGTCTGGCGACCCGCATTCCGCAGGCCAGACTACGCAAAATTTTCGGCGTGTTCCTGATCATTATGGCCGCGTACATTTTGTTCCGATCCATCCCCGACGTGCTGGCTACGCTGTAAGGAGAATTCAATGCAGGACATTAAAAAACTTTCGCCCTATCTATCGATAGCCGGCCAGATCACGACAGAGGATATTCAACACCTGGCGAAGCAGGGCTATAAATCGATCATCAATAATCGTCCGGACAAGGAGTCGGACGATCAGCCCGATAATGCCGATCTGGCGGCAGAGGCCCGAAAACAGGGCATCGCCTACCGCGAGGTTCCCGTAATTGCCGGACAGCTGGGCGACGCCGATGTGCAAACGTTTATGCACGCACAGCAAACGCTCGAGGGGCCGCTGCTGGCGTTTTGTCGAACCGGTACACGGTCCATAACCCTGTGGGCGCTTTCACAGGTTGGACGCCTCGATATTGACGCCATCGTCTCAACGGCCAAAGAGCTGGGCTACAATTTGAATGACCTTCGGCCCCGACTGGTAGACGCCTCCAAAAAAGCATTGCCGATATCAAAGGCGCAACCGGCTGCCGGCAAAGCCACCACCTACGAAGTGGTGATCATTGGCGGAGGCAGCGCTGGCATTGCGACCGCGGCAAGTCTGCTCCAGCG
Source organism: uncultured Gammaproteobacteria bacterium (assembly GCA_963922815.1). Lineage (GTDB taxonomy): Bacteria > Pseudomonadota > Gammaproteobacteria > Steroidobacterales > SZUA-146 > SZUA-146. The sequence goes on along the minus strand of CAWUKD010000009.1, from coordinate 25,155 downwards.
CCGCCCCTCGCTCGACATTGCCGTTATCGAACCGCGGGATAGACACTATTATCAGCCTGGTTACACGCTCGCAGGCGCCGGCGTATTCAGAACACCTCAGCTGTCGCGAGACATGAAAGACGTGATGCCTGAACGCGTACGCTGGATAAAGACAGCCGCCGCCGCGTTCGACCCCGATAACAATGAGGTTATTCTGGAAGATTCCAGCCGCGTTCAATACCAACAGCTGATCGTTGCGCCCGGCCTCAAGCTCGACTGGGATCAAATCGACGGCCTGTCTGAAACCCTGGGTATAAACGGCGTGACGTCGAATTACCGACACGATCTTACGAGCTATACGTGGGAACTCGTGCAAAACCTGAAATCCGGCCGCGCTCTGTTTACGCAGCCGCCGATGCCAATAAAGTGTGCAGGCGCTCCGCAGAAAGCCATGTACCTGTCCTGCGACCACTGGCTGACTCGCGATTGCCTGAAACAGATTGACGTGGAGTTTTACAACGCCGGTGGCGTATTGTTTGGTGTAGATACCTATGTTCCGGCTCTGATGGAATACATTGAAAAATACAATGCTCAATTGAATTTCTCGGCGAACCTCGTGGCCGTCGACGGCCCGAAACGCATCGCATGGTTCGAGTCTCCCGACGAGGATGGCAAACCCGCCCGTGTCGGCAAACCGTTTGACATGCTTCATGTCTGTCCTCCCCAGACGGCTCCGGACTTTATCCGCAACAGTCCTTTGGCTGACGCCGCAGGATGGGTCGATGTTCATCCGGAAACGCTGCAGCACGTTCGATACGACAACATCTTCGGACTTGGTGACGCGACGTCGACACCCAATGCAAAAACTATGGCCGCCGCGCGAAAACAGGCACCCATTGTTGCTGAAAATGTCATTGATTGCCTGGAGCATCGGGCACCACTGTCACACTATGACGGGTATGGCTCCTGCCCCCTGACGGTCGAACGCGGTAAAGTCGTGCTGGCTGAATTTGGGTATGGCGGAAAGCTGCTTCCGTCGTTTCCAAAGTGGCTGATTGACGGAAAGCATCCTTCAAAACTGGCATGGTTTCTGAAAGAGCGACTGCTTCCCCCGGTATACTACAAGCTCATGCTGCGCGGTCGTGAATGGCTGGCAAAACCTTTGCGGGCTATACCGGACGGTCAAAGGCGCAGCGCCGGCCAGTAAATCCTGTTCAATACTGACAGCGCGCCAGCGCTGAACCAGGCGGAAATACCAGAATGAAAAACGACGTGTTTGCTGTTACTGCCCGTTTCAAAATATCGGTCATTTGCCTGCCCCTTGCGCTGATCGCCTGCAGTCAGTCATCGCCTCCGGATAGTGCGCTGCAACTGGAACAAAGCCGGGCGATCGTTAAGGACTTTGCGGGGCAGCTTCAGGCTGAGCTGACCGGCGCCATGCAATCGGGTGGGCCCGTGCGTGCCATTGCGGTTTGTCAGGAGCGCGCGCCCGCCATTGCGCAAGAGCTGTCTGAGCTGCACGGCGCAATCGTCATGCGAACAAGTGTGCAATGGCGCAATCCGAACAGCGCACCGAGCCCATGGCAGCGCAATGCGCTTCAAACGTTTGATGCGCGTCTGAATGCAGACAATGATCCCGCCGAGTACTTTGACGGATCACATCAAGACGGCGCGAGATATATGAAACCCATCTATACCCAACCCCTGTGCCTGGCCTGTCACGGCGAGGCGCTTGGCGCGGCCGTTACCGAAGCGCTTGATCAGCACTACCCGAAGGATCTGGCCACCGGGTACGCCGCAGGCGATCTGCGAGGTGCCTTTAGCATTCAGTGGCCTCCGGATAAGTAATCGCCTCGATTTATGCGTTCTCACTTAACATATGCCGCACCAGGAATTTCAACGCGGAATCAACCGGGCCGATACGATACCGCACGGAATAAAGACGCCTGCCAGCTGCTGCCTAATTCCTGATAATGGCTTTAGTTTTTAGTGACTTCCGTATTGGGATTTAGACCAGCCTGATCAAATGGCCTGTGAAACATCGTGACAATCCCAGGATGATTTTGCTGCGCCTGTAAGTCGTTTCGAAGCTGCCGAGCATTGCTACTGGCGGAGTAACTCATGTCTTGCCACTATCTGGTAAGCTCACAATTGTGACTCGGCCAACGAATCGGGTTTCTCTAACCAAAAAGCTGCGCGAATAGAGCAGGTAGTCGATATTCAGCGCATAACAATAATTAACGCTACGGTTTTCTATGTCTATTTCCATTCGCTCAATTTCCCTGTTCACCGCATGCCTGCTTACGCTGATTGTTGGTCACCCCTCCTACGCACAGTCAGACGCCCTTCAGTATGATGGCGGCCGATTCTTGCAAGGTACCGGTGATCGACGAATCAACGACAGCCTTTCTTTGGGCGACGGCAATATCGCGGTGTGCGGCTCGACGACCTCTGACGGGTTTGCAACACCGGGAGCGGCCTTCGAAACTCTCAGCATTAATCCCTCCAATGGTTCACGACTGGATGCTTTTGTCGCCATTTACAATGAACAAACTCTGGCACTGCAAGCGGCAACGTACATTGGCGGCACCGGCTTCGATGAGTGTGAAAGCCTCGCCGTTAGCCCGGATGGCACCATTGTTCTTGTTGGGGAAACCCAATCTGACGATTTCCCGGTCAGCAACGCATTCGACTCGACGCTGAATGGCGGGATGGATGGGTTCGTGGCCAGCTTCAGCGCGGACCTGGGCACCTTGAATTTTGCCACCTATGTCGGGGGCACAGGATCTTTCGCGTCCGAGCTGTTATTAAGTGTAGCGGTGGCACAGGACGGCACGATTCACACCACCGGCATTACCCACAGTGCCGACCTGCAAGTTACAGAACTTTTTGACAACAGAGCCTGCGTTTCGTTTGATTTCGGATCAACCAACACGGACTTGCTTTACGCCCGATTCGACAGTGACGGTGCGCTGTTAAATATGTACTGTCTCGGCGGAGATACCGGACGCTCCGCCGGTTACGAAGTGGTGGCGGGACCACAAGGCAAAGTGTACGTGGCCGGACGTACGGATTCGGGTGAATTTACATACCCTGCGTCGGTTATCAATCTGGCAGACCCCACTCCAACGAACCGCTACCTGTTCCTGCTCGAACTGAACAGCGCTACCGCGGCCATAGAGCGAGCCGTTTTACTGGTTGCAAGACTCGATGGATTTCCGTTTATCACCGACATGCAGTTTACCGATGACGGCGAGCTGATCGTTGTGGGCGGCAGCAATGCGCCGGGCATCATCCCGTCGCCCAACGCGATAAAAAGCGAGCTGGTTGAAACCGAACTGAGTGAACCCGAGTTCCCGGACTACTATGCGGCAGGAATACTTCTGCGGCTAAACCAGGCCGTGACCACTGTGAACTATGCCACATACATTGGCGGCGATATTTCGCATCAATACATCAGAAGCCTGGCCGTCGATTCGTCGGATGAAATCTGGATAACTTTTGAGACTGTTGATCAGTCTTTACCTGTACTCAACGCCCCTGACAGTTCGATCAATATTCTCAGCTCCGAAATCCCGCTGGGCATTGAAACGTCCGGCGCCCGTGACTTTTCTATCGCGCTGCAACCAATAAACCAAACGCTGTCAAATGGGCTGCTGGCTCAAAACGGTCAGAATTACAGCGTTGCCTACCCGGAAAACCTGACCCGCTTCCTGCTGCCTGAACCGATCGGTTCATCGATGAGTGACACTCGGGATATTGCGCTCAGCACATTCGGCTCAACTGGCCGCGGAGTATTGGTCAACTACAACGACGTGAATTTTGCGTTTACTAACGGGTTTTCGATTGGGAGCATACCGTTCGGTGCGGGCAGCGAGCTATCCACCCATGCGGCTGTCAGCAATGACAGAATTTATGTGGTTAATGACGGCCAGCCCAATAGGATCTATACGTGGCCATCTGGCAGCAACATCACTGAGACCGGCACGTTTGGCAACGTCAACGACGACATCGTTGGCGTTGAATACACCGATTTCCTCGGCCTGCTAACGGCTCAATCACCCAATAAGCTGGTGACTTACTCGACCAGTGACGGCTCTCTGCTGGACGAGCTGACGCTTGATGGAATGCTGATCAACGAAATGCGTGTCAATGACACATACAACATTATATTGATCTCCAACGCCAATGGCGCCAGCGAAATACTGGTAACGCCTTTCGGCGGTCAGCTTGACAGCTTAACGCGAGTCGTTGTGGACCCCGACGTTCCGGGCATTCTGTCCATGACCATGGGATTTGAGCAGGGCCAGCTAAGACTTCTGGCAGCGACTTCCGATGCGGTTCACATCTACAACGTCGACGTCAGCAACGGCTGGCAAATCGTCAAGATTGGCGAATCAGCAAGTTCGGTAACGGCCCCACAGTTCGGAGAGAACCGCTTCGGATCGTTTAACGACGTGGTTCCCGTAGCCGATGCCAATGGGCCGGCTGTGTATCGTCACATTAATTCCACCGATTTTTACATGGCTACGATTGACGCCGTGGCCGGAGCGCAACTCACAGGCGCCTATCTGGGCGGAGCCGGTCGAGACTCCTGTGCGTGCGCGGTCAGTATCACCAACTCGGGAGACGCCATATTCGCCGCCAATACATTCGCCAACGACATGACAGGCGTTAGCGAGACCGACAACTCTATTGGCGAAAAGTCGGCGCTTGTACGACTGACACAGATCGACAACATGCTCGATACGGACGCGGACGGCGTCCCCGATTTTGAAGACAACTGCACCAACGAAGTGAATACTGCTCAAACCGACAGCGATGGCGACGGTTATGGAAACGCGTGCGACTCCGACTTCGACAACAACTGCACTATTAATTTTGTCGACCTGTCCTTATTTGCGGACGCGTTCTTAGGCTCAAACGAGCTGTTTGATTTGAACGACGACGCCAACGTTAATTTCCTGGATTTCAGCATCCTGACCGATTCGTTTTTTCAAAACCCGGGACCCGGTCTTGGCAACTGTCCGCTGCCATAGCGACAGTGTGGCTCGGCGCACATGAACAACTCCGTTTCACGATTTCGTATACCGCCCGCATGGCCAGCAACCAGACTCAATAAGCTGACCGGAAAAACCGGGGACAAAAAACCGGGGACAGTTTGCCTTTTAACAAGAAAACCGGGGACAGTTTACCTTTTAATGATCGTCCTATCGTCGCAGGACTCCCGATCCGTTTAAAAGGTAAACTGTCCCCGGTTTTCTTGTCCCCGGTTTTTGGCCAGTACCGAAAATTGCGGCCATTCGACCAGATTTCGGAATTGATGCGGACTGTTAGCGACTACATTATGTGAGACACATTTACTAACCCACCAATCAGCTCCTGCCGCCGTCATGGTCTGACTGAGGCACTCAATGTATTACAAGCAATCGTGCACACGACCTGCACCACAATTCGCACACAATCAACCTATGTCCGGTATGTACAGTGCGACACAGATCAACGACCCGCGGGGCTTGATCCGGTATTCTCTTGTGCCATTGCCTTATCCAACAGCTGAGTGATCTAACAACAAAGGATTCGCGATTATGTCTTCTTCTGCCCGTCCCATAGCCCTGATTATGATGCTTGTATTTGCGCTGTCGAGCTGCAGCAGTGACTCAAAGACCGAGACAGAGCGGCTCGGCGACGAACTCAAAACGCTGCTGGCGGCCGCTGGCTCCGGAACCGAATCCTTTCTGTTGCCAGATGAAACGGCATTCGATCAAATACCCGCAGACCCTGCCAACCCTATTACCGCTGAGAAAGTGGCGCTGGGACAACTGCTGTATCACGAAACCGGCCTCGCAACGCGACCCAACGACATGGAACGCACCGGCACCTACAGCTGCGCCAGCTGTCACCATAGCGCAGCCGGTTTCAAAGCCGGCGTGCCGCAAGGGGTCGCAGATGGCGGCGAAGGATTTGGTCTTGTTGGCGAAGGACGAATTCTGGGTGCGGACATGGACCCGATCGCGGCAGCCGACTCACCACACCGCCCCGACCTCCAGCCGCTCGCGTCGCCCACAACGTTGAACGTGGCCTATCAGGAAGTGATGCTGTGGAACGGTCAATTTGGCAATGCCAGCAATAGCGCTATCAACAGCGGATTGCCTGCGGATATTCTGAGCACTCCAGGTACGCCCAAAGCAGAAAACGTCCGCGGCTTGTCCGGCGTAGAGACCCAGGCCATCGCCGGGCTGGGCGTCCATCGACTCAGCGTAGAGGCCGATTCCCTGCTGCAAAACCAGCCCGAGTACATGCAGATGTTCGCCGACGCTTTTCCCGCAAGCACAGAAACACTTGAGGATGCCGCCAAGGCAATTGCCGCGTATGAACGCACACTCCTGGCAAATCGCGCCCCGTTTCAGCGCTGGCTGCAAGGTGACGAGAACGCCATGAACGAACAGGAGCTGCGTGGTGCGCTGCTGTTCTTTGGCAAAGCCAACTGCGTCCAATGCCACTCAGGCCCCGCTTTGAGCTCCATCCCGGGATCAACGACCAACGCCGTGTTTATGGCGCTGGGATTCGCGGATCTCGATACCACCGACCCACGTGTGCATGGCGCTGTTAGTAACGCCGACTCGAGGGGCCGCGGTGGATTCACCGGCAATCCCGATGACGATTACAAATTCAAGATTCCATCTCTCTACAACCTGGCCGACGCCGGCTTCTACGGTCACGGCGCTTCGTTCAATAGCGTCAGGGATGTCGTGGCTTACAAGAACGCTGCGGTCCCGCAAAAGGCGATCGCCAGCGAACAGCTCGATTCCCGGTTTCAGCCGCTGGGATTGAGTGAAGAAGAGATTGATGACCTGACCGTGTTTCTGGAGACAGCGCTGTATGATGCGGAGCTGGATCGCTACGTACCGACCGAGCTTCCAACGGGAAATTGCTTTCCAAACGCAGACTCGTCATCGATGGCTGATCTTGGGTGCTAGTGATCGATCACACGCAGCGAGTGCTCTGAGACCGTCAGCATCGCCTGATCCGGCGCCCGCACCATTGGTTAGAGTTCATGCCACGGGTACTGACATGCGGCTCGCCTCACGGAAAGGTTATCGCCGGATTCAGGGGATCTCCGTACAAGCTTCCCAATAGCCTGTTCGAATGACCGAATAGGTAAACTGTCCCCGATTTGATGGGACTAGTGGGCAACGCCCTTGATTACCCGAACGTGCCCCGTGGTGTTATTTGAAATTCCGCCAGACAACAAATAGTCGGGAATACCGTCTCCGTCCACATCACCAATACTGACTGCATCAAAGCCCAGGTTCTCGCCGGCCGTAGTACCGGTAAAGGTTCGCAATAAAGTCCCGTTCATGCCGGAATACAAGTACGCCTTGCCCGCCGCTGCACCGCCCTCGCTGTTAAGCCACCCTGCAACAAAAATGTCCCGCACACCATCGTTATTCGCGTCATCAGCGCCACGCCCGATACCAAACTGGTCATTGGGTTGCTCACCGGTAAGCGTATGAATGGTTGATCCGTCTGCGCCAGAATATACGTACGCACGACCGGAGTTAGTGCCGCCCGCTCTGTTGGTAATGTCTGCTGCAAATATGTCGGGGACATTGTCACCATCAAGATCTCCGGGACTTTCGAGCCAGAAGTTTCCGAGTGAACCGCCCGTCGCGTCCGGCGCAACAGACGGATACAGCATGGTCCCCGTCGCGCCCGAGATCACGTATACGCGACCTCCTCCGGTGGTATTTGGCGCACCTACCAGCAAATCATCGAATCCGTCGGCGTTAAGGTCACCAGGCCCGCCCACCGACGAGCCAAACGCCGCGCCGGCGACGGCAGGGTTGAGGGTATACAGCAACGAACCATCCTGCCCTGAATAGACGTAGGCGCGTCCGGCACCAGCCCCGGTGCCTGCTGCTGAGGGTGCGCCTACAATTACGTCGTCCACCTGGTCGTTGTTGACATCACCCGCCCGTGCGACTGAAAAGCCGAATTGCTCATTGAGCGTCGGTCCTGAGATGGACCGAATCAAAGTACCGGTTGCGCCAGAAAAAATGGCGGCACGACCGGACGCGCTGGCAGGTGCACCAACAATGAGATCTCCAGTACCGTCACCGTCGATGTCGCCGGCCATATCCACACCTGCGCCCAACTGCTCGCCGGCCGTGCCTGTAAACGTGCGTATCAAAGCACCCGTAGCGCCGGAGTACACATACACCTTGCCCGCATTCGTACCACCCTGATCGTTGGTAGGTGCGGTCACCACATAGTCCGCCACCCCGTCTGCATCAATGTCGCCGAGGTTTTCCATTAGCCAGCCAAACTGATCGCCCGCGCCTTCTCCTCGAATCATTTGAAGCGTCGTGAATGCCGTAAGCAATCGGACCAGGGCACTGGCAGAACTCCCATCGTTGTTCGAAGGCTGGGGATCGCTGGTTACGGAAACAGCTGACGCCCGCCCTTCCACAGGGCCTATTGACGGACCCCTGGCCGTCACGGTAAAGACTGTGCTGTCACCCGCGGCCAGTAATGAAATTGCCGGCCAAGTGATAGCGCTCCCTGCAAACGCACCCCCATCGGAAATTGCGTCGATGGCCAGTGTGCCTGCAATGGCATTGGTGACGACGACGTCTTCGGCATCATTGGGACCCGCATTGCGAACGGTAACGGTAAGCGTTACCGACGTACCTGGCGTAAACTCCCCGCCGCCGGACTGCGTTACGACGAGATCCGCCGCGGTGCCTACCGTCGTAGCGACCTGAGCCGCGCTGGCCGATCCATCATTGTTGGCAGCTATCGGGTCGGTACTCGTCGTTGTGCCGGAAGCGGTGACGCCTATATCGCCGTCTGCCGCCGACGACAGCGTGATCGTGTAGGTCTGCGTCTGTGCACTGGCAAGGTTTGCAATTGCCGGCCATGTGACTGTACCGCTCGCTTCCGCTCCCCCATCCGTTATCGCGGAAATCGTGAAGTTTCCTGCCAGTACGGCCTGAATAGCCACGTTAGCTGCCGCCGTGGGACCAGCGTTTACGACATTCACGACATAGTCAAACGAATCACCCGGCACCGCGCTGGTCGGCCCGCTTACCGTGACCTGCAAGTCAGCGCCAGTTGCCGGAGGCGGTGGAGGCGGTGGTGCAGGAGACGACGAGCCGCCACCACCACACGCGCTCAATCCAATCAGCAATACCACCAGAGTCGGTCCGATACGTAGCATACAGGTCTACCTCTTCGTCACTCACCGGCCGGAGCGCCGATCGAAGACCCATTGCAAACTATTGCTCGCCGCACGTCATTAGGAAGACATGATGATTCGGTTATGAGGATATTATGGCGGGGTTGTTTTGGCCGATCTAGCGATTGTTGCCGTGTGTCATCGCAATGTAGTGATCAAATCGCTTGTCGCCCTGCAGCGTGGCGAATACCGGATCAGCGGAATCCCACAGGTGGAAACGGCGGCCGGCTTTGGCGGCCTTTTCGAGCCACTCGAAAGCGCCCGCCCGATCATCCTTCAGTGCGTGACAGGCCGCGAGAAGCCAATACTCTTCCCAGGGAAAATCACTGGCCGCCATATCGCGCTGTGCCTTTTCAGACACTCGATTGATAATATCCATGCTTTCAGCCACGTGCCCGTTACGCAGCAAAACCTGGGCAATGCCCAGCTGGGCGTAGCTGCTATCGGGATACGTCGCGGCCGTGTAGTCAAACCACGCCTGAGCCTGCTCGAAATTACCATCAATCAGATGGCTGGCACCGAGCACCTGCAAACACCTGCGCTGAGTTGGGAAAACCTCGCGAACTTCGAGACAATCCTGGATCGCCTTATCGAAATTGCCAACCACCATTTCCAGTGAGGCCAGCTGTGCCCGGGCACCAACCTCAAGAGGAGAGTGATCAATTGCCCGGTTTAGCCAGTGCCGCGCATCGTCTATCTGACCCATTCGCAAGTATAGAAAGCCCAGGTGTGACATGGCCTTCACGTTTAACGGTGAGTATTCGAGAGCCTCAAGAAACAGCTCTTCTGCTCTCTTAAATTGCAAGTCCTGCTTGAACAGGACCGCAGCATTGTAGGCCGATTTCCAGTGGCCCGGGTCGAGTGCGTGCGCTTGAAGCAGATAGTCAATGCCCTTATCAACCTCGCCACCAAGCGTTAACACCATCCCGTAAGCAAAATGTGACTGAGCGTGAGACGGCAGCAACTCAAGCCCCTTCCGAGCTGCCCCGCGGGCTTCCTCAAGTCGCTCCCCATTCCAGTGCCTGAACTGCCTGGCAAGAGACTGGGACAATCCCACATAGGCCAACCCAAAGGCCGGATCAAATTCCACGGCTCTTTCAAACAGTATTATCGCATTCTCATTACTCAGATAGGTGTACTGATCCAGCTGCGACAACCCTTTGTGATAAGCATCGTGAGCCTGTGCATTCCGGGTGACTTCCGGGCTTTTGATTTGGGCAAATGATTCCCTTTGTCCCGACTGAATGCCAACGGTAATCAGAATTCCGGCCACAAATATGGCGGCAATAGAACCTTTGAATAAGGACCGACGAGAGTCTGACGTTTTTGGCGGCGCCTGCAGAACAGCAACAAAGCGATAGCCGACCTTGGGTATGGTTTCGACAACTTTCGGCGCTCTCGCATTGTCACCAAAGGCCCTGCGTATTTCGAAAATGCAGCGCGTTAGTGCGGCGTCACTAACGTCATTGTGCCCCCACACAGCCTCAACTATGTCGTCCTTGCTGACAACCTGGTTCCGATTGCGAATAAGAAACGCCAGAGTTTTAACTACGAGTGGCTCGAGATGAACAGACCGACCCGCTCGCATAATCTGACCGCCAGCCAGGTCGACCAGCCAACCATTCAGCACAAATTCTTGTTCAGGCATGATGATTTTGCCGATTCGTAAGGTTTTCATGAGATTATCATGATGAATTTCGCATGACAAAAGCCCCCTCTCAGTGTTTAATCGAATCTTGGAGGCGTATCCGAGAGGAACCCCGTGTTTGATATAGACCGGCGCTCGCCGTCATTAGTTCCTGAGCCACTAGTACTCGCGTTGGCATTGTTACTCGCATCCCCGGTCGTCCTCGCTCAAAGCCCGCCTTTCGAAGTTCTCGATGGAACGCCTGTCGCATTCGTTAACGTCAATGTCGTTCCTATGGACCGCGATGCGGTGTTGCCCAATCAAACCGTCATAGTCACAGATGGAGTAATCGCCGCCATTACAGCCACGGGAAGCGCCATCATCCCCGCCAGCGCCACAATTATTGACGGTACTAACAGATTCCTGTTCCCGGGGCTGGCGGATATGCATACGCACATGGGTGCCGAGGTTGGCATAGCCGGCGGTATTGGCCGCAATCAGGCGCAAGTGTACCTTGCCGCCGGTGTCACCACCGTTTTGAATCAGGGAGATTTTCTCTCACCATTTGGCAATGGCCTGATATCACTCAGGGATGACATAAATAGTGGCCGCGACGCAGGCCCGACCATTTACACGGCCAGCTACGCTCGCGGCCAACGCGACACAGGTACGCCTCAGCAGATCGTTGTCACAAATGCGGATGGACGCAATCACGTTACGGCAAGCAAGGCAGCGGGCTATGACTACATCAAGATCTATAACAACACACCACTAGCAGCCTACCAGGGTATTGTTGACCAGGCACGACTCGAAGGAATGGCCGTAATGGGTCACTTTCCGATAGCGGTGGGATCCACCCTGGCATTAGCCGACGGAATGACTATGGTCTCACATGCCGAAGCCTACTTTTACAGTCACTTTCACTTCAGCGAAGATGAATCGCTGATAACCCCGGCCATTAATCAAACGCTATCCGCAGGCACATGGGTGAATACTACGCTGTATATTCAGGAAACCATTGCTGCAATATGGGGAGGAGATGCGGCCGCCTTCGATGCCTTTCTTGCACAACCGCAAATGCAGTATGTTCACCCCGACGAGATCGCAGTATGGCGAGACGGTTTTGAAGGGGCGCGTTGGAATCCGGCCGGGAGCGTCCCGGGGTCAATTGATTCACGATTTACATTTGTCAAAGACTATACGCGCGACTTTCACTACGCCGGAATTCGACTCATCGCAGGCACCGACTCACCTACAGTTCTAGGTGCGCCTGGGTTCTCCCTGCACGAAGAGCTTCGGGTCATTGCACAACTGAATATCAGCAATTTCGAAATTCTGCAAATGGCAACCGCCAACCCCGGCGAGTTTGTAGACGAAACTCTGGCGCCCGTAGAAAGTTTCGGTACCATTACCGTTGGGAATCGCGCCGACCTGCTTCTGCTTGAGAACAACCCGATGGATGATGTGCGCAACCTGACTGAAGCGATGGGCGTAATGGCAAAAGGGCGATGGTATTCGCGAGCCAGTTTGAATGGCCGCCTGGATATTATCGCAGCTGAATACGCTCAGCTCTCAGCACCTCCGTCTCAAAGCCCTGTCGCAAATGGCGGCGGGGGCGGTGGTGGTGCCTCTGACATCTGGACGCTTCTATTCTTGCAGGGGCTTCTGCTGCGCAGGCGATTGAATCGTTACGGACGAGGAGTCGATACGGCGACCGTTTTCCCTGCGTCCTACCGCTAACAGGAAAAGAAACGCAACGTGTCCGCAATGCTGCCCAGGAATTTCGACAGGACCGCAACCGTCGGAAATCCGTCGCATAGCGTACGTTCGAACAGAACTCAGATTATCGCGATCATTGAGGACACCTGTGGCTGCAATACGCAATGGTGCAACTAACGAGGTGAGAACGTTCTCGATTCTCCCGGATCCGAAAAGAAATCTTCGCCGGTTTGCTTCAGGTCTTCCGGTATTTTCACCGGAACATGAACGCCGATTGACTCAACCGCATTGATACGTTCATCCAAAATAGCCGGTCCGAATCGGCTCGTAAAAAACCAGTACGGCGGGAACGCCAGCTCGCTCTCGCTTTCCTCCCAGTGTTCTTTGTACGGCTTGAAATGCAGGTCATTGGGGTCGGCGTCGCCCATGTGAATAACATTCAGGACATCACCGAACGTAACTCGATACACCAGATTCGACACGTTCTTCCTGCCAGGCCAGCCTGCATGGGGAATTCGTACGCTTTCCACCAAAATGGAGCCAATTTTGCTCTCGATAACCGCATCGCCAACTTGCAGATCAATAGCTCGAAGCTGTGGCTCGACGGAAGCCGCCCCTTCCAGGCTGCGAATCATATCAATTGCCTGCGTTGGACCAACCAGTTTTGTATGCTCGTTTTCTTTCAGGTAGCGCAGAGAGTCCTCTGCCGAGAAGTGGTCTCCGTGAGCATGACTCACCAAAATGACGCTGATCTCGTCATAGGGTTCATCGCCGGAAAATATCTGCCTGCGAATATCCTCGGGAACCAGCGTGTAATTGCCGTAGGCATTGTGGAAGAACGGGTCGAACAGCACTTTCCCATGTTCTGTTGATACAAGCACACCTTCATTGCCGAGATAGTGGGCAGCGCCATGATCGTGCTCATCATGCTCGTGAGCACAGGCGGAACCAGCGAGCAGCCAGACAGCAAGAATGAGTACGCGTTTCTGAAGGGTAAAAGGCACGGATAACGCCTCCTTTACTATTTCCAAAATCAGACAGGAGTATGAGACTATTTCGATAGACACATAGTACCCGATCGGCACGTTCGCGCAATTTGGCAACAGGACTGCAAGAAAAGGCCCTACACCATAACGACCAGCCGAAAGAGCGCGGGGCCCGGATACTGTGACGCCGTTTCAATGAACCCTAATCGAGCTGATTGACTACCATGCTTTCCAAAGGCTTTTCTTCAGTAGCGATAAACGACGGGCATCGGTCAGGGGACATTAGCACCCGATGATGAAATACCTGCAACTTCTGCTCAGGCTATTGACGCGGTTCTGGACGCTCATCCTGGCGGGTGCGATATGGCTGTTGAGCAGCCGTAAGAATCGCAGAATTGCCGCGATTGCAACAGTGGTTATACTAATTACCGGAATCACGCTTGCCGAACTCACGCTCGACAAACGTCACCTGCCGTGGCGCCCGCTCGCTATCGATGAGCGCGCAGGGTTTGCCACCGAGTTCAAACTACGTGCAATAAATATGGGACCAGCTTCCTGGTGTACTGACCTGCTCGCCAGATCTGAACAGCTTGAAACCACTCCCATTGATGCGTTCGACGACGGCGATTGTGGCTGGCCTCAGGCCTATCACCTTGACGTCAGTCATAGCGCCATTATGACCGGCAAGTCGGTATATCCCATGCAATGTTCGCTGGCCGCGGGCGCGCACATCTGGATACGCAGCATTGACCACCACGCACAGAACCTGCTGGGAAGCCCGTTAAAGCGCGTGCATCACGCAGGCACGTACTCTTGCCGACGCATGTACAACAGGTCATCCGGAAAAATGAGCGAACACGCGTTTGCCAAAGCCTGGGACGTGACGGGTTTCGAGCTCGACGATGGCAGAGTTGTATCGGTACTCAAGCACTGGAACGAAAACGGTGTTCAGAGCAGGTTCTTGCGCGCGGTACACGATGACGCCTGTCGCATTTTCAATGTGACGCTAGGGCCTGATTACAACGCAGCTCATCGTGACCACTTCCATGTCGATGTGGGTGGCGGCATTTCGTGTCGATAGGCAAACGCGAGTCGGCGGCGCTTCCCGAAAGCCGGTAAGTTCTTCGCCGACATTCGGAAAGCTTATGCATTCAGCCGTCCGTTTCTGCTCATAGCCGGGCTTGATGACACGGCTATGTACGATACTCTACCGGGGAGCGTAGGTCACTCTGAGTCGTTCACACAGTAGCTCATTGAAGCCCTGGGCTAGAATGACGTCGGCTTTACCGGTATTGATGCCGGTCAGATAGTCCTTCAGCAAGAAGGGTTCGCTGTCATAGCGACGCACCAGCTCATCGCCGGCAGTGGAGCCCGAAGCGGCCTGCCACGACGCGACAATACTTCCGGCGAACAAGCGGTTTTCGGCCAGCGTCTTCTCATTCTGGATTAACAGGTCGTTACCTCGAGGCTGCAGTCGGGAGCGCACGCGCCCTCCCAGCAGGCCATTCTTTTTAAGCGCTCGCTGGGTCTTGAAATCGCACGGTTCCGAACGATCGATCCAGGGCATGACCTGCACGTTAACAACATTACGTCCCTGCTGATTGCGAAATCGGTGGTGGCCAGTCTCGAGGTGTAAATACCCGTAGACGTAGTTGCCACTGAGCGCAAAAATGGCTGGCTCAGTTTCGGACATGGGTTCGCACACCATGCTCAGAGAGTATCCACGAGCTTTCGCCCATCGGCTATAAATTTCAAAGAGCGCAGCCACCTCCGTCGTACCGGGGCCCAGCGATGACAGCACCACCAGGGCATCAGCAAAAGAGCCTTCGGGCATTAGCACCATTTCACGCCGCGCTGACTCTAACTTGTTCTGAAAAGAACACATGCTGCCGACGAGCTGCTCACGTTCTTCGCGCGACACCGCACGACCCTGCCAGTCTTCAAGCTCCGCATATTTCTGGTGCAAAGCATCCAGTCTTCGTTTCTGGGACCGGGTTTTTTCGCGCTTTCGATAGTAGCGAGCCAGATCCTCAGAGCTGCTCCACTTGTAAACGCTCGAAACTTCTGGCTCCCTGTCGTCACCACCTTTTTCTTTTTCCAGATCATTGACCTTGTGAACCAGGTGATTCAGATCCTGTTCCAGTTGCGCGAGCATTGCCCCAACGTCGGCGGGGGTTGAAACCGATCCGAGCCGGGATTTGATTGGACGTGCCTCGGCCTTCTTTTCGCGAATTTCGGGCGTTTCTATCACTTCGACTTTGACCCGACCATCCTGTGCGACAAGTCGCAGTATGCTGCCGTCTTCAACCGGCTTTTCCAGAAACAGCGTAGCAATTGGCATCGATACAAAGCGCTGTACCATGCGCCGCAGCACCCTCGCACCATAGCTCTCGTCGTAACCGGCGGCAACGATCAGGTCCAAAACAGGGGTTGTCACATCAACACTGATTTGCCGTGATGCGATGCCCTGCCGTCCCAATATCCGATTGAGCTCCATGCGCGCAATCTGGCGTACATCGTCTCTTGACAGCGCGTGAAAAGGCACCACATGCTGAAAACGATTCAGAAATTCCGGCCGAAAGGCCGTTTCCAGCGCCTTTAGCATGCGTTCATCGGCGACGTTAGGATCTTCGGACACAAATCCCGGCGCCGATTTTGCACGCTCCATGGCACCGACGTTTGATGTTGCAATGATAATGGTATTGCGGAAATTTACCGGCTTGCCTGATGCGGTTGTCAGACGGCCCTCGTCAAGCAATTGCAGCAGCAAGTCCCATACGTTGGCATGAGCCTTCTCAATTTCATCAAGCAGGATGACCTGGAACGGCTTGGCCTTCACCGGATCTACCAGCCGGGCTTCCTGGCTCGGCCTGGCGGGATCGCCAATCAGCAACTGAAACGAGTGATAGTCCTTGTACTCGGATAAATCAAAACGCAGCAGCCGGTTCTCTGTGCCGAACAGGAATCGTGCCAGTGCTCTGGCCATTTCGGTTTTACCGACGCCGGTAGGCCCAACGAAAAGAAACGAACCGATAGGTTTGTCCGGATCGTGAAGACCGGCTTTGTAAAGCGCTATGGTTTCCACGACGGCATCGATCGCCGCCTTTTGACCAATAATGCAATCCTCAAACCAGGCTTTGACTTCTGTAACCGGTTTCGTCACAGATGGCGATACAACGATCAGTGGCAAGCCTGAATATATGGAAAACACTTTTTCAACAAACTTTGGCGACAGGTTTTCGGGCTCATCGTTGTCACGCTTCTGTGACTGATAGTCACGCACCTGTTCGATTAACTCCAGGGCAGGACCAGGTCCTTCTGCCGCCGCGAGAAACTGCTGGCACAAGCCCATAACGCGAGTAAGCGTGGCATCATCAAAGACCAGTTTTCCACGCGCGGCTTCATTTTTTACTATGGAAAAAACCTGTTCCGGTGACAGTGGCGGAATCTCAATCGACTCAAAGAGCGTGGAGAACCCCTTGACCTGAGACAGTCCGGTCAGCTGCGATGGCGTTAATTCCCCGATGAGCTGAACCCTGTTTTGCTCCACATAGGGACGAATAACGTCCCAGGCGTTGCTATCCCTGTTGGACGATTTTGCGGCCGTCGGTAAATTCCAGATGTCGGAGAAATAGATAATGCACTTGCGCTGTTCCGCACCTTTGAGAATCTGGGTAACTTTGCTTTCCCATTCGCCGAGAAATTTGGTACCGCTTAACAGCTGGGAAACGGAAAACTCGAATACCTTGGCGCGACCGCTACGACGCATCTGGCTAACAAGCTCGTGAACCACCCGGGTTTTGCCGATGCCGTTTTCACCAACCAGTAACACCGATCGCCCGCGGGCAATAAGCTGAATGATCTTGAACACCTGTTCATCCCGAAACAGCGTTGCGGGAAAATCGGTGGACTCTTCGGTGAGATTTCGCCCTTCGTCAAAAGCGCTCTGAAAATAATTACTCATAGTTCGTGGTGTTCCGGCATCAAAATGGGCGTAATTTGTACTTATTGGCTGAGCGCTTTCGTACCCGTTGATCCTGAGTCGGCGATCAGGATCCTGATCGCATAAAGTAGCCTAAAACCTTTTTGGTTGCAGCCACAACCTGCGCCGCTATGCAGGCTGCCAGGCTTCCGCTACCTACTGCGACGCAACATGCCATGCGCTACCGCGCCGCCCACCCTTTCTTTCAGCTGTCAAAATGAAAGGGACAGTTTACCTAATTGTGCAAGCTTTCACGGTCTTTCCTGGGAGCCTCAAATGCGTATACGTTTGCGTTCGCATCTATCGTCCTTAAAGAGCCGATTGCAGGCTATTGACAGAGAACCGGGAGAGCCTCACTCTTTGGGGCTCACGTCGTTAGTGCTTCGCGACACAGGGCACCGAAAGGACAACTTCATGACCAGCAATTCCGTTAGCTACACCGTGCATGATCGAATCGCAACGATTCAAATCGATGACGGAAAGCGAAATGCGCTTTCACCTGAGGTGCTTCGCGGGATCTACGACGCGTTTGACGAAGCCGAGCGCGACAAAGCCATCGTTATTCTTACCGGACGAGAATCGGTACTCTCCGCGGGTTTCGATCTAAAGGTCATGAAAAAAGGCGGACGCCATGCGCTGCAGATGCTGGGCTCCGGTTATGCGCTAACGGCCAGAATAATGGCCTATCCGTATCCGGTCATCGCGGCCTGTAATGGTCACGTTTTTGCGATGGGGGTTTTCATGATGCTGTCGTCCGACTACATCATTGGCAGTCGCGGTGACTTCAAAATTGCGGCTAACGAAGTGGCCATTGGCCTGACCATGCCAAGGGTGGCCGCGGCGATGTTGAAACATCGACTGATTCCGTCGGCCTACCAGCGTGCGGTCACCGTATCGCACTATTTCGACACCCACACCGCGTTGACGGCAGGTCTGTTTGATGAACTGGTGGAACCCGACGAACTGACAACACGTGCACAATTCCTGGCCGGCGAGTATCAGAAGCTTGACCAACGGGCGCACACGGCCTCAAAGCGCAGAATACGCAGAAGCCTCATACGCAAGATTCGCTGGAGTATCCCACTGGACCTGCTGGACGCGGCGCTTATTGGGTTGCGACGGTCAAAAGCGAAGTAGCTACTCCCCTGTTAGAGGCAGGGATCTAAAAAAACTTACCGTAGTTTTTTTACCCGCAAAGCCGTACCGTCTTTTTTGGAGCAGGAATCAATTGTGATTCGCTTAGATCGCTATTTTCAGTGCAAAATTGCGTTCTAAGCTTCGAAAACCAACTGTTTAGGTTATCTCAGGCTAAAATAACAGTGTAAAATGTGGTCCGACCCCAATAAAAACAATAAAGAAGAAGCTTTGACCAAATTACTCTTTCGCATTTGTGCCGTAGTTTTGATCCTGACCCTGATCGGCGAGATAGGCATTCGAGCGTTGATTATGCCCGCAGCTATTGAGGCCGACGAAAGCCTTGGCTGGCGCTATGCTCCGGGCTCAACCATTCGTCATAGCTCGGAAGGTTATGCCGTTCATTCCATTAATTCACTGGGACTTGTTGACGACGAAATTGCAGGCGTGTCCGGGGCCAGACCTATTGTGGTACTCGGCGACTCGTTTGTTGAAAGCCTTCAGCTTCCGGCCAACCGCAACTTCACCTCGCTGGCGGAAGGAATGGGAAGCTGCAGCAGTGTATTAAATGCAGGACGTAGCGGTATTTCCCCTCTTCATTTTCCCGCCATGCTTGCTCACGTGCGTGGATCGGTCGAACCTCAAGCCGTCGTCATGGCAATGAGCCCTGGCGACTTGCGTGATATCAAAGGCAGTGATCTGATCATCGACACGGACGACAACAACGAGATCAAGAGCATTACCTATCGTCCGCCGAAGCAAAACAGCCTGCGCATCAAACTTGATCCCCTACTTCGCCGCTCAGCACTGGCGACCTTTGCGCTTAACCGCCTGAAAGCCGCTCTCGCCCCGGCGCCTCGGAGTGAAAACCACCCGGAGTCAGACTCATTATCCTCACAGGATTCAGACGATAATTCCGACATCGAAGACATACTTGCCTTTCAGATGGGTGAGACCTCGCAGAATGTACCATCAATCGTGCTTTTCTTACCCGAGCTCGAATACATGAACAGTAGTCGCGCCAGGGCCACGCCGCGATCGACCGCATTCGCATTGCTGCTGGAAAAAGCCGCCGCACGATCCCAATCCCACTTTGTGGATACAACGGATGCACTGGTGACACTGTACAAAACTACGGGTCAACCCGGCCATGGGTTCGCCAATAACTCACCCACCAGCGGCCACCTGAACGAGTGGGGGCACAAGGTAGTCGCCCGAGAGCTTCAATCCGGGCTCTCGGCGTTCGGCTTGTGCAACTGATACTGCTCCCCGAACTCAAGCGCTGACTATGATCTTCACATCCATACAGTTTCTGGTTTTTTACACCGCCCTGCTCGCACTCTTGTTCGTATTCCGGGGCACTCGGGCCAGAGAATACCTGCTGTTGCTGGCAAGCTATGTCTTCTATGGCGCCTGGAATCCCTATTTTGTCGTTCTGATCGTCGTGAGCAGCGTGTGGGGCTGGGGACTGGGCTTTCTGATGTACAGCACCAGGTCGGCATTCAAAAGAAAAGTCTATCTGTGGATCAGTATTGCTCTGAGCCTGGGCGTACTCGCCTATTTCAAATATGCCAATTTTTTTGCCGACAGTGTTGCAACGCTTTTTGGTATGGAATGGCAATACGCCGATATCGTTCTTCCCGTAGGGATCTCTTTCTTTACGTTCCAGACCATGAGTTACACCATCGACCTGTATCGCGGTCGAATTCCGGTATGCACCAGCCTTCCCAAGTTCATGCTGTTCGTCGCATTCTTCCCACAGCTGGTAGCCGGGCCGATCGTCCGGGCCTCCGAGTTTCTTCCGCAGCTTGATCGGCAAATAAAGCTTAAAGCCAAAGACTTTATTATAGGCGCCCAGATCTTTCTTGGCGGCGCTGTGCAGAAGGTTCTTATCGCGGATAACCTGAGCACGTTTGTCGACCCGATTTTCTCACAGCCAGAACTCTATTCCAGCGGCACGCTTTGGCTCGGCGCACTCGCGTACTCCGTGCAAATATTCTGTGATTTTAGCGGTTACTCGCTGATGGCAATTGGTGTTGCCAGATCACTCGGATTCACGCTACCCAAAAACTTTGACATGCCTTACCTGTCGCAGTCGATCACGGAATTCTGGCGTCGCTGGCATCTGACTCTTTCGTTTTGGCTGCGGGACTATCTCTACATCTCTTTGGGAGGTAATCGTCGGGGCCCCATCAACACACAGTTTAACCTGATGGTCACCATGCTGCTGGGCGGGCTATGGCACGGAGCGAGCTGGAACTTTATTATCTGGGGCGCGCTACATGGCTTCGGCCTGATCGTACACAAGCACTGGCAGACCTTAACCAGAGCTTATGCAGAATTAAAGTCCGGGTACATGTATAGATTCTTTGCCGCCGCGGTGACGCTGCTGTTCGTTTTATTCCTGTGGATCCCATTCAGGGCTCCCGACTTTGACACCACACGCACGTTCGTAGCCGGCATGTTCAGCAGCGGCGGCATCCAATGGCTGAACCCCGAAATAATCCTGCTAATGCTTATTGCCGTAGTCTGGCATATAGCTCACCAGCTTCGACTACCGGCACTATTCAAATTTCCCGACGCAAATCCACGCAGCTACTACTCACTTTTCGTACTCATTGGACTTATTTTTCTGATCGCGCTGTTCGCTCCGGTGAACACATCACCCTTTATCTATTTCCAGTTTTAGATACTGGGGTCGGACCAGTGAATAGGCTGTAATAGCTTTACTTCCGAGCTTAGAGTGCCGATTTTCACGCCTTAGATCTCCATTTTCATACCAAAAAGGCGACCTAAGGTTACTCAGCGAAGACGCTTAAGATAGAGAGGCTTGTTAGCTTAGGATTGTTTTTTGGGGTCAAAAATACGTTCTAAGCATTGAGAATCGCAAGTTTAAGCGCTTTCGATAACACATAGCAGAGTAATCGTTGGTCCGACCCCACACCCCCACACCCACCAGGCGCTTTACATAATCACGTCGCACGCGTCCGAACGAATCGCGCAGGCTCGGATTACCCTTATTAATCTGGAAAGTTTAGTTGCAGAAAGCTGATCAAGCTCAAAAACTTCGCCTAGTCGGATATACTGGATTGAGTTCTTGTAAGGGACTACTGTCTGAAACGACTCGCTCAAGGATGGTCAAAATACTGCCTGCCGCACTGCGAAATCAGAGAAAGCCCCGCATAACAACAACCGGAATCAGGGGAATCATATGAGCACCAAGTACGCTAATTCAAACGCCGTTCGTCGCATACGGTCTATTGGTGGTCTGCTCGTCTTAATAGCAGCCATCTCATTCTCCGGGTCCGTGTACGGACAGACCGAGATCGCCACGTATTCCGGAGAAATAACAGAGTCAACACTGGCATTTGCGGCGCTGGCGCCACCGATGGCAGCAGCGGGTGGACCTCTCATTGTCGACAGTGCAGAGCTCGCTGCAGGTTCTATCGGCGTTGATGACATTATTTCCATTGATGTAAACGTTGGAGAATTCTGTTTTTCGACACAGGGGATCGTGGATGACTGCCCGATGGGGGGAACGCTGATTCCTATTCAGTCAATTGACGCTGCGGCAATCACCGGAAACGGCGGAGCGCTACAGGGAAGCTTTACGATTACGGCACTGGATCCGACTTTCATGGTAACCATTGCCATATTGTTTGATTTGGATGATGGGTCATTTTTCGCGGACGGCGGTGTTCTTGGCACCGTGAGCGGTACAGGTATGTTGCAGGCTCCCGAGTGCATGACGTGCGTTGACACTGATAACGACACGGTTGACGACTCGATGGACAATTGCACGCTTGTGCCAAATACTGATCAACGCGACACAAACGGCGACGGCTATGGCAATGCGTGTGATCCAGACTTGAACAACGACAACATTGTAAATTTCGCCGATGTATCGATGTGGGTACCTTTCTTTAATACAGCAACGTCGGGCGACGCGGATTTTAACGGTGACGGATCGGCCAATTTCGCAGACTATGTTCTCTACACATCCTATTTCTTGCAACCACCCGGCCCCAGCGAGATTGCTCCGGTTATTGATGATATTGCGCCTGTGATTGTTATCGAAGGCCTGCCGGGTACATTTTCAACGCTGGACCCCATAACCGTAACGTTTCAGTTTAGCGAACCGGTTATTGATTTCGATGTGAGCGATGTTCAGGTTTCCAATGGTTCAGTAAGCGTCTTCGTAGCGGTAGACGCTGATACTTACTCGGCAGATATCACACCTGATGGTGCCGGTGACTTAACAATTAACATAGATGCCGGCGCCGCACAGGATGCCGCCGGAAACGGCAATGAAATGGCGTCAGCGTCTTCCGCTTTTGATCCACCTACAATAACGTCAATCTATTTTGAGGACTTTGAAGGATTCTCCGGATCCACACTGACGAATTTCTCCAACCCATCGGATCCCGTCATATGGAGACGATTCACCAACGTCTTTGATGATGGCGTCTTCCAGTTTAGCTATAGCGGAATTGCGTCGGCAGTAGGTCCGCAGATGTCAGCACTGGTTTTCGACCAGGGTGGTGTCGATCAGGGTGCCCAGCAGTTATCTGTGTATAGCGACTATGAGTGTTGTTTTGGGCCACCTATAGCCGGCCATCAGGGCGGTGGACTGGGCACGGTTGAAGTAAACATTCTCAGAGAATTTGATTCTTTGCTGACGTCCGCCGACGCTGGGACAATTCTGCGGTTTACAGTTCAGGCGAAACGCGGCGGCATCGGCGGCAACTCTACTGCGTTTGCGTTTATCAAGGTACTGGATCCAAGCAACGGGTTTTCAACCACGGCGATCGATCAGGTTGAATTAACCAGTGCTTCTACAGACTGGCAGACCTACACGATGGAAATAACCGCAGGCGACTGGGATGGCCAGCTTCTCCAGATTGGCTTTCAAAACACATCCGGAAACTTCGATGACTCTGGGATGTTCTACGATAACGTCGAGCTCTCTACCATCGAAATCTAGTCAAAACGGTCGGCGGTTAATTGAAACCTCCGACCGAAAAGACATTGCTAAGGACCGCGCGGGCACAATTGGATCGTATCAGCGTTTAGGCTGTGAGCCATCAGATTTGTTCTTGCCCCTCGCGGCTACTTCTATCGCAGGATTGCCCAGAATTCGTTTAATTCCGGCACTGCCGTGAAGCTTGGCAACCTGGTCGCTGCTAAAGTTTGCAGTGACGGACCGGAAAACGCTCAGTTCATGAGCTATATCACCGCCGGTGCTGGCCACCGCAGAGCGTACAGTCTCGAAGCTTTCTCCCTGCACGATGTAAGATTGTGTAAGAAGCGACGTGAGGTTTGCGACAATCGGTTCAGAAGGTTCAGACCAATTACTGACGCCGATCCCGGCGGTCATGATCATTACACAAAATGTGAAAAAGAGATTTTGCCTGGACATGAGTCGATGCTTCCTGAGGTCGTGTTTCGCTGGACCATAATTGAAGCAATTACTCGCGATGTCGATTGTCACACATCGCGTGGGGTGTGCGTGACTAATGTCACAGCGTTCGCTTTGTTACCGTGATTCTTTGCATTATGTGCAGTTGGAATTAATTCGTTATTGAGGATACGGACCCAAGCCTGCAATTCCTTTTTCCAATAAGGCCAGTGTGCGTGAAAATGGGATTAGAACAGACTTGAGCCCTGACATGTAATCAGTTGTTCGACTCCACAGAACTCAACACAGACCCCACCCAGCGGGACACCTCTTCAGAGGCAGGCCCCACGCGATGCTCGTCGAAAATATCACTGATGTTGGACTCATCAATGTTGATCTCGATTGTATGTGCGCCCCGGGCCTTCGCTTCGCTGGCAAATCCAGCAGCTGGATAGACATGACCTGACGTGCCAATGCTCACAAACGTATGGCACGTGACCAGCGCCGCATAAATTTCATCCATGCGTAATGGCACCTCGCCAAACCAGACAATATGAGGACGAAGGGTGCCAGCCTGATTACAGCAGGCACAAACGCTGTCTACCGTCAGGTCTTCCTGAATATCGACTACGCTCTGTGTGTTAATGCAGTGAGCCTTAAGCAACTCGCCGTGCATGTGTACGACCTGGCGACTACCTCCACGTTCGTGCAGGTTATCGATGTTTTGGGTGACCACAAGGACCTCGCCCTCAGGCAACGATTCCTCCAGTTCGCCTAATGCACAATGGGCGGCATTGGGCTGGATGGATTCATCCAATAACTGAGAGCGCCGGGCGTTGTAAAATGACTGCACGAGCGCCGGATCACGCACAAAGGCCTCAGGCGATGCCACATCTTCGACGCGATGCTCTTCCCACAAACCGTCACTGGCTCGAAACGTGCGTATGCCGGACTCAGCGGAAATACCGGCGCCCGTCAGGATGACAATACCCGGATTGGTTTTCGTATTCATAGCTCTTGACCTTGATTGACCTTGATTGACCTTGGGGTCGGACCAGTCCAAACGCTATCATTGCAGCGTCAAATTCA
>CAWUKD010000008.1:0-50504 GCA_963922815.1 uncultured Gammaproteobacteria bacterium | reverse complement strand
ATGCCGGTCAGAATCTGTTTGATCCTCCGAGCGTCGAAGGTTGGCCCGGGGGGCGCGAATGGATCGATAGCCGCACGCTGTTGTCACGTGAGCAAACGGCACGCAATCTGGTTCTGGGTCTGAGCAAAATGACCGGTACGCGCGAAAACCCTTACCTGGCGTACATGCCCGGATTGGCGCCACGCAAAAGCGTAATGGCCTACCTCAACGCGATTGACCCGGTGACGGTAATTCCTCAAAGCTACATTCCACAGCGGCAACTACTCGAATACATTCGTGATCCTGCGGTTCACGTCAAATAGTTAAAGGCCTGGCAACTGAATATGACGATGAAAAACGTTCTGAACACACGGTCGCGTGAAGATACATTCGAGCCCGATACTCAGGCACCGACCATGACCAGGCGGTCCCTGCTTCAGTCCATGATGGCTGTGGCCGCGCTGCCGGCAGGATTGACGTGGGCTGATGCGGTTAACAAGCCCCGGCGTCTGGTGCTGGTCGAACTTGCCGGCGGAAACGACGGGCTGAATACGGTCATTCCGTTCACTCAAAAACGCTACTACGAGGCGCGACCCGTGCTGGCGATTGAGCGTGACTCAATCGTCATGCTCAGCGAACACCTGGGGCTGCACCCGGAGCTGGCGCCGCTGCTGCCCGCCTGGAAAGAAAACGACCTGCATATTGCGTTGGGCGTTGGTTACCCCGACCCCAATCGCTCCCATTTTCGTTCCTCCGATATCTGGCATACGGCATCAGGAAGCGACCGGGTGCTTAAAAAAGGGTGGCTCGCGGACGGGTATTCACCCGGAAGTCAGGCCAGCTTCAGCGCTGAAGGTATCGCGTTTGGTGATGATTACGGGCCGTTTCTGGGTTCTTCGCAAAGCCTGGTTCTGCAGAACCCGGATACGTTTGTAAAACAGGCCAGAATGATGCGGCCGGTGCACACACAAACCTCCAACCCGGCGCTTGATCATGTGATCGGTGTTCGTCAACAAATCGCCCATGCGCTAAAAGACGTTACGGCCGCAGTAGATGCCAGGGACGGTACCAAAGTGAAGGGGTCCGACCTGCACAAGCAGCTCGTCGTTATTGGCGACATGATCAATTTCGGTGCCCGCGTTCCCGTGTACAAAGCAACGCTGAAGGGCTTTGATACTCATTTTCATCAGCCGAACCGACACAAGCGGCTGATGCAGGATCTGGGCACTGAACTGGCGGGCCTGCGGGATCGTCTGAGGGCCTCGGGTGAGTGGGAACACACGCTCGTCATGACCTATTCAGAGTTTGGTCGTCGTCCCGCCGAAAACGGCAGCCGCGGCACCGATCACGGAACCGCCGCGCCCCTGTTCTTTATGGGCGGGTCAATCAAAGGCGGATTTTCCGGGCAGCAGCCCGACTTTCCGAAGGAAAATGATCAGGACCTGTCCTTCAATCTCGACTACCGCCGGATTTACCGGACGGTTGCGGACCAGTGGCTGGACGCAACCCGGGTGACCGACGGGCTGCGCAACTTCAAGCCCGTAGATCTGATTCGCTCGTAGAACGCGATAGGGTTCGAAGCGTGTCTTCTTTCTGATAGTCCGCGCTGGCCCGATTGATCGCCCGGTTCGCTACGGCGCGGGCGTGTCGGTTTCTCTGACCCTTGCAGTACCCGGATACACCCGGGTGAGTAATACCCGGGCAACCGGTACTGGTGAACGCCCGGCTGTCCCGAAACGAAAACAGGCGGCTCGAAAGCCGCCTGTTCGCAAGTCGCCGGTAGCGGTGACTTAGTAGCGGTAGTAGTCCGGCTTGTATGGGCCTTCTTTCTTGACGCCAATGTACTCGGCCTGACGAGGCGTAAGCTCGGTCAGCTGGGCACCAATGCGCTCGAGGTGCAGCCGGGCCACCTTCTCGTCGAGGTGTTTTGGCAGAACAAACACTTCGTTGGGATACTGCTCATGGTTGTGCCACAGCTCAATTTGCGCGAGCACCTGGTTGGTGAACGAGTTGGACATGACGAAACTCGGGTGTCCGGTTCCGCAGCCCAGGTTCACCAGGCGGCCTTCGGCCAGCAGGATAATGCGCTTGCCGTCGGGGAAGATAACGTGATCGACCTGAGGTTTGATGTTCTCCCACTCATACTGTTTGAGCGAGGCCACATCAATCTCGTTGTCGAAGTGTCCAATGTTGCACACGATGGCCTGATTTTTCATGGCTTTCATGT
This sequence comes from uncultured Gammaproteobacteria bacterium, assembly GCA_963922815.1. GTDB lineage: Bacteria > Pseudomonadota > Gammaproteobacteria > Steroidobacterales > SZUA-146 > SZUA-146. Next base: position 48,298 of record CAWUKD010000008.1, on the reverse strand, counting down.
GATCGTGAGTAATCACGTTGTAGTTGCCGGTAGCTGAGACAAAAATGTCGGCGTCAGCGACCACGTTCTCCATGGTGACAACCCGGTAACCTTCCATCGCGGCCTGCAGGGCGTTGATGGGATCGATCTCTGTGACCCAGACGGTGGCGCCCAGTCCGCGCAGAGACTGTGCAGATCCTTTACCGACGTCTCCAAATCCGGCTACGACGGCGATCTTGCCAGCCACCATGACATCCGTGGCACGCTTGATGGAGTCGACCAGCGATTCGCGACAGCCGTAAAGGTTGTCAAATTTTGACTTGGTGACGGAGTCGTTGACATTGAACGCAGGCGCTTTGAGGCTGCCGTCGCGCTGCATGTCATAGAGACGTTTGACACCTGTGGTGGTCTCTTCAGTTACACCTTTGATTTCTTCCATCATCTTCGGGTACTTGTCGTGAACCAGCTGGGTCAGGTCGCCGCCGTCGTCCAGTATCATGTTAGGCGTCCATCCGTCCGGGCCCTGGATGGTTTGCTCAACGCACCACCAGTACTCTTCTTCCGTTTCACCTTTCCAGGCAAACACAGGAACGCCAGCTTCGGCAATAGCCGCGGCCGCATTGTCCTGGGTAGAGAAGATGTTGCATGACGACCAGCGCACTTCGGCACCGAGATCAACCAGCGTTTCGATCAATACAGCGGTCTGGATGGTCATATGCAGGCAACCAGCGATACGCGCGCCTTTCAGCGGGTGCTGGTTGGCGTACTCTTCGCGCAGTGCCATCAGTCCAGGCATTTCTGTTTCTGCGATAGCAATTTCTTTGCGGCCCCAGGACGCGAGGTTGATATCGGCAACCTTGTAGTCGGGGTGTAAATGTTCAGCTGGCTTGCTCATGATGCTCTCCGTGTGTACAGCGTCAATGTGTAAAAGTTAGCTTGCCGACCGCGGGGTTACCCCGGCGGCATCGGCAAGAGCCTGGGCTTTGTCTGTAGCTTCCCAGGTGAATTCAGGTTCGGTACGTCCAAAATGACCGTAGCTCGCAGTCTTGCGATAGATCGGACGGAGCAGATTCAGCATTTTCAGAATGCCGTATGGGCGCAAATCGAAGTGTTCGCGAACAAGCGCCTCAATTTTTGTCACGGCGACTTTTTCCGTACCAAATGTTTCGAGCGAAATCGACGTGGGCTGAGCGACGCCAATGGCGTAAGACACCTGAATTTCGCAGCGGTCGGCGAGGCCGGCGGCCACGATGTTCTTGGCCACGTAACGACAGGCGTAAGTGGCTGACCGGTCAACTTTTGACGGGTCTTTGCCTGAAAATGCTCCGCCGCCGTGGCGTGCCATGCCGCCGTAGGTGTCGACGATAATCTTGCGTCCTGTCAGGCCGCAGTCGCCGACAGGTCCACCGGTAACAAACCGGCCGGTTGGATTGATATGAATATTCTCGGCAGCGCAGGTTTCCAGCCACTTGGCGGGCAGTACCGGCTTGATGATTTCTTCCATCACGCTTTCCCGCAGATCGCTCTGGCTGATGTCTTCGCTGTGCTGGGTAGACAGCACGACGGCATCAATGCCGACGGGCTTGTGGTTTTCATAGCGGAACGTTACCTGGCTCTTCGCATCGGGGCGCAGCCAGCTCAGGGTGCCGTTCTTGCGAACTTCAGCCTGACGCTGCACCAGGCGATGGGAGTACGTAATGGGTGCGGGCATGAGCACGTCGGTTTCATCGCTGGCGTATCCGAACATCAGCCCCTGGTCTCCGGCGCCCTGATTTTCATCCGTTTCGCGGTCAACGCCCTGAGCGATGTCGCGAGACTGCTTGCCAATCGCGTTAATGACAGCACACGTAGCACCGTCGAACCCGACTTCAGAGCTGTTGTAGCCAATATCCAGCACGACGCCACGTACCAGTTCTTCGAGATCGACCCACGCACTGGTAGTGATCTCGCCCGCGACAATCGCCATGCCAGTTTTAACCATGGTTTCACAGGCGACCCGGGCCTGTGTGTCTTCGGCCAGAATGGCGTCGAGAATGGCATCTGAGATTTGGTCTGCGACCTTGTCCGGGTGCCCCTCTGAGACCGATTCGGACGTGAATACGTAATTTTCTGACATGACTACCTTCTTTAGTGTGGCAGAGAAAAAGGTGGCCCAAGCGGACCAAACGCCCAAGTATATAGGGCGCCACAATATAAAGCATTACCATACTGAATGATGTGAAGGTGGCACGGGCCGCCGGGTTGTCAAAAGACCGCCCCATGTCGACTGAGCAGCGCGAATTGATGGCGGCACAAACGTGCGATTACCGTATGGTTTCACGCGTCACAAACCAGATTCGCTGATACTTCATGGAGTCCGACGCTGCCATTCATGCGGCTTCGACACGATTCACCGCTTGCGGTTGCCGGGAGGTCCACCTTTGGGCGACAATTCGCGCGCTTACTTCTGTGGTGGCCTGCTCGGGCCTAACCGGAGGATCACATTAGGGGATCACATGGGGGATCAAATGCCTAGTAGACAAGATCTGGCCAATGCCATTCGAGCGCTCAGCATGGACGCAGTGCAAAAAGCTAATTCAGGACATCCCGGGGCTCCAATGGGGATGGCCGATGTGGCCCAGGTGCTCTGGTCCGATCACCTGAAGCACAACCCGGCGAACCCGAAATGGCCGAATCGTGATCGATTTGTTCTGTCGAACGGACACGGATCCATGCTCATGTATTCGCTTCTGCATCTGAGCGGCTACGATTTGCCGCTGGATGAGCTGATTAATTTCCGCCAGCTGCACAGCCGTACGGCCGGTCACCCTGAATACAACCTGACGCCCGGTGTTGAAACGACCACGGGTCCGTTGGGACAAGGCATCACCAACGCGGTGGGCATGGCGCTGGCCGAGAAGGTGCTGGCCGCGAGCTATAACCGCCCAGGGCACTCCATAGTCGACAATCACACTTACGTGTTTCTTGGAGATGGCTGCCTGATGGAGGGCATTTCACACGAAGCATGCTCTCTGGCTGGTACGCTCCGTCTTGGAAAACTGATTGCCGTCTACGACGACAACAACATTTCAATCGACGGCGAAGTGTCCGGCTGGTTTGCCGATGACACTCCGGGCCGATTCCGGGCTTATGGCTGGGAAGTGATTGAAAACGTTGACGGCCACGACGCCGAGGCCTGTGACAAGGCGCTTCGCGCCGCGCGCGCCAGCAGTGACAGGCCTACGCTGATCTGCTGCAAGACCGTGATCGGCTATGGATCACCGAACAAATCGGGCAAAGCGTCATCGCATGGAGCGCCATTGGGGGACGATGAAATCGCGTTGACCCGTAAACAGCTGGGCTGGGAGCACGGGCCCTTTGAAATTCCCGACGATATCCGGGAGGAATGGAACGCCACGGAGCAGGGAAAAACGGCAGAAGCAAAGTGGCGCGACGAGTTTGACGCCTACCGGTCGGCACATCCCGACCTGGCCGCAGAGCTGGAACGTCGCTGGGCAGGAGATCTGCCGCAGGGGTGGGAGGCGCATGCCGATGCAGCCATTGCGAGGCTTGCCGAAGAAGCCAAAACCATGGCCACCCGCAAAGCGTCGCAGGAAGCTTTGGAGGCTCTGGGCCCGCTGGTTCCTGAGCTTATCGGAGGCTCTGCCGATCTGACCGGTTCGAACAATACGTTCTGGTCGCAGTCGAAAGGGATTACCCCGGACACGGCTGACGGGAACTACATCTGGTACGGCGTGCGGGAGTTCGGCATGTCGGCGATGATGAACGGTCTCTGGCTGTATGGAGGCTTTAAGCCGTATTCCGGTACGTTTCTGACGTTTTCGGATTACGCCAGAAATGCAGTGAGAATGGCGGCACTGATGGAAGTGCCCAGTATTTTTGTGTACACGCATGACTCGATTGGACTGGGAGAAGATGGACCAACGCACCAGCCGATAGAACATCTGGCCAGCCTGAGAATCATGCCGAATCTCGATGTATGGCGTCCTTGCGACACCGTCGAGTCGGTCGTCGCGTGGCGCGCAGCGATTGAAAGCGACAAACGACCTCATTGTCTGGTTTTCAGTCGTCAGGGAGTACCGTTTCAGGCACGCAGCGACGAACAGGTCGCCAACGTGGCAAAGGGCGGCTATATCCTGGTCGATTCGACAGGAACGCCGGATGTCATACTGATGAGTACCGGGACCGAGGTCTATCTTGCCGTCGAGGCCGCCGAGGCCCTGGCAGGTAAAGGTATCAATGCCCGGGTGGTGTCGATGCCGTGTACGAATGTCTTTGATCGTCAGGACGCCAGCTATCGCGAAAGCGTACTGCCGGCGGCAGTAACCGCCCGTGTCGTAATTGAAGCGGGTGTTACCGACGGTTGGTGGCGCTATGCCGGAACACAGGGGCGCGTAATCGGGATCGATCGCTTTGGCGAGTCGGCACCGGCGCCTGAGGTATACGAATATCTCGGCGTGACCACTCAACGCATCATTGACGAAGTTAACTCAATTATTTAACCGCAGGCGTTGATGACGCCGCGCAGTTCAGGAGATGAAGGAAATGGCTATAAACGTAGCGATAAACGGCTATGGTCGTATTGGGCGCATGGTTTTACGCGCACTGTACGAGTCGGGAAGGACCGATGAAATCAACATCGTTGCGGTTAACGATCTTGGGGATGTCGAAGTCAATGCGTATCTGACCAAACGCGATACGGCCCATGGCAATTTTGATGCCGATGTGTCGATTGACGGTGATTACATTGTCGTCAACGGCGACCGGATCAAGGTTTTGTCCGAGCGCAGTCCGGCCAACCTGCCGTGGAAAGAACTGGGTGTGGATATTGTGCTTGAGTGTACGGGGATGTTCCGTACCAAAGAAGCGTGTATGCAGCACATCAAGGCCGGTGCCAAAAAAGTACTGATTTCGGCTCCGGGTGGCCCGGACGTTGACGCCACAGTGGTATATGGAGTGAACCACGACGTGCTCCGTTCCAGTCATCAGGTGGTTTCCAATGCGTCCTGTACAACGAACTGTCTGGCGCCTCTGGTAAAACCTCTGCACGACAAAATCGGTGTGGAATCCGGTCTGATTGTCACCATTCACGCTTATACCAATGATCAGCGTCTGACCGACGTCTATCACAAGGATTTGCGACGCGCCCGCTCCGCGACCATGTCAATGATTCCGACCAAGACCGGTGCGGCAGCTGCCGTTGGTCTGGTATTGCCGGAATTGAACGGCAAGCTCGACGGCTACTCGATGAGAGTCCCAACGATCAATGTGTCGGTTGTGGATTTGTCATTCGTTTCTTCTCGCGATACCACCGTGGAAGAAGTTCATCAGGTTGTTCGCGAAGCGGCCGAAGGTGATCTCAAAGGTATCCTCAACTACACCGAAGAGCCTTTGGTTTCTATTGACTACAACCATGATCCGGCAAGCTCTACGTATGACGCTACGCTGACAAAAGTCAGTGGCCGGCTCGTCAAGGTATGCGCGTGGTACGACAACGAGTGGGGCTTCTCAATGCGCATGCTCGACACCATGCTGGCCCTGAACAGCGCAGCCTGATCGCTTCGGAGTATCGATATGTTACGCATGGAGTCACTGGATCTGGACGGCAAGCGAGTGCTGATTCGCGAAGACATGAACGTTCCGGTGAAAGACGGTCAGGTCACCAACGATCGACGCATTCGCGCGTGTCTGCCAACGCTGCGCATGGCGCTTGAGAAAGGCGCTGCCGTCATTGTGATGTCGCACCTGGGACGTCCGGTTGAAGGGCAGCCCTCGGACGACCTGTCGATGCGCCCGGTTGCCGACCGGCTCGCCGCGCTGCTTGAGCATCCGGTAACGCTGGTCACTAACTGGGTGGATGGCGTGGACGTGCAGCCAGGGCAGGTCGTGCTCTGCGAAAACGTCCGCTTCAACGTCGGTGAAAAAGCCAATGATGAAGCGCTGTCACGCAAGCTTGCGGCGCTTTGCGACGTGTACGTCATGGACGCCTTTGGCACGGCGCACCGGGCTCAGGCAACGACGCACGGCGTGGCGCGTTTTGCACCTGTGGCCTGTGCGGGCCCGCTGCTGGCTGCCGAACTCGATGCACTGGGCGCGGCTCTGAATGAACCCAGGCGACCGCTGGTCGCGATTGTGGGCGGTGCCAAAGTGTCGACCAAGCTGACCGTGCTCGAAGCGCTGATGTCCAAAGTGGATCAGTTGATCGTTGGTGGCGGAATCGCCAATACGTTTATCGCCGCGTGCGGACACAGCGTGGGCAAATCGCTGCACGAGCCGGATCTTATTGGTACGGCCAACGAGCTGATTGAGAGTGGCAAAAAAGGCGGGGCTCAGATACCCGTACCCGTCGACGTGGTCGTAGCCAAAGAGTTTTCGGCGACCGCCGAAGCCACCGTCAAACCGGTTGATGCCATTGATGACGACGATCTCGTACTCGATATAGGGCCGAAGACAGCGGCTACGCTGGCGGCCATGTTGAAAGACGCGGGCACCATTGTATGGAACGGACCGGTGGGTGTTTTCGAATTTCCGGCATTTGCCGAGGGCACGCGCGTAGTGGGTGAGGCGATTGCCGACAGCGCGGCATTTTCGATTGCAGGCGGTGGCGACACGCTGGCTGCGCTTGACGCCTTTTCGATTGGTGACGGGATGAGCTACATCTCGACCGGGGGAGGCGCGTTTCTCGAGTTTCTCGAAGGCAAGATTCTACCGGCTGTAGCGATCCTGGAAGAACGAGCCCAGGCATAATCAGACGGCCCCCTTGGCTTCGTCATTTGCCCGGGTCTGCGCAGGCGCGTCCGGCAGGTGCAGGAGCGCAAGCTGATGACGGCGTGCGGAAGTACGCCATCATCAATATTCTCACTCACTTTTATCAAGTGATTTATTTTTCTGGAACAAGGTGTACTTCGAGATGCGACGCAGAACCAAAATAGTAGCCACGCTGGGACCGGCAACGGACGACCCAAAAATGCTCGCCGACCTGTTTGACGCCGGTGTTAACGTTGTTCGTCTCAACTTTTCGCACGGCGACGCCGACAGCCATCGCAAGCGCGTTGAGTTGGTGCGCAGCACGGCAAAAGCCGGAGGACACTATATTGGTGTACTGGGTGATTTGCAGGGGCCGAAAATTCGCATTGAACGCTTTCGCGACGGGGAAGTGGAGCTGAGTAACGGTGACCCGTTTGTACTGGACACGGATCTTGGAACGTACGACGGCGACCGTCATGCCGTGGGCGTTACCTACAAAAATCTGCCCACCGACGTAGAGTCCGGTGACTTGCTGCTGCTCAACGACGGCCAGATTGCGATGAAAGTCGAAAAAGTCGACGGCAATCGAATTCACTGCATCGTCAAACGCGGTGGCGTGTTGTCCGACAGCAAGGGCATCAACCGTTTGGGCGGCGGCCTGACGGCGGAGGCGCTGACCGAAAAGGATCTGGCGGACATCAAGCTCGCGGCAGAACTCAACGTAGACTACCTGGCGGTATCATTTCCGCGCTCCGCCGAGGACATCCAACGCGCCAGAGCCTTGCTCCGGGATGCCGGCGGCAAGGGATACATGATTGCCAAAATTGAGCGAGCGGAAGCCGTTGACAACATCGAGGAGATTGTTGATGCGTCGGATGCGGTCATGGTTGCTCGCGGTGATCTCGGGGTGGAGATCGGTGACGCGGAACTTCCTGGCGTGCAAAAACATATTATTGAGCTGACGCGCGAACGGGACAGCGTTGTGATTACAGCGACCCAGATGATGGAGTCGATGATCAAAAGCGCGATACCTACACGGGCCGAGGTCCTGGATGTCGCCAATGCCGTTCTTGATGGCACCGATGCCGTCATGCTCTCGGCTGAGACAGCCACCGGAAACTTTCCGCTCGAAGCGGTGAAAGCCATGGATCGGGTATGTCGCGGAGCGGAACGACAGAAGGTCACCCAGGTTTCACACCATCGAATGGACCAGAAATTTACGCGGGTCGATGAAGCGATTGCCATGGCCACCATGTACACGGCCAATCACTTTGACATCAAAGCCATTGTGGCTCTGACCGAATCCGGTTCCACCAGTTTGTGGGCATCCCGAATTCGGTCCGGGAAACCGATTTTTGCGGTGACCCGGCACGAGGAAACCCGACGTCGCGTTACTTTGTATCGCGGGGTCTATCCACTAGCCAATAATTTCGGTACTACGTCGCAAGCGACCATCAGTGAAGAGATCGCGAAGCTGTTGCTGGATAACGGCATCGTCGAAAAAGGCGACTCGATCATCCTGACCAAAGGTCAGCTATCCGGTGTCACGGGCGGCACCAACGCCATGATTATCCTCAAAATCTAGCCAGGCGGCGTTCCTGGCAAGCCCTGTCCCCTCGCTGGCGGGCTCGTTCTTGTTTGGCGCGGAGGGCGAGCTTCCTGAGGCCGATGAGACTGCACTGCAGCATTGTTCATGATATCTTTTTGGGCCGATGCGCTGCGGCGCCCTGTTGTTAGTTAGAGAGAGTTCTATGAGCGAGAAAAAATTCAGTGGTACCGAGCGTTACGTTGCGGACGACGAGTTGATGATGGCCGTCAACGCAGCGGTGACCTTACAGCGACCGCTCCTGATCAAGGGCGAGCCCGGTACGGGGAAAACCCAGCTGGCCATTGAAGTCGCGCGTGCCCTGGACAAGCCTCTGTTTGAATGGCACATCAAATCGACCACCAAGGCCAGGCAGGGCCTTTACGAGTACGACGCCGTAGCCCGCCTGCGGGATTCGCAGCTGGGTGATGACAAGGTCAAGAGCATCGACAATTACATTGTCGCAGGGAAACTGTGGGAAGCGTTTGAATCGGAAGAGCAGCCGGTGCTGCTGATCGATGAAATTGACAAGGCCGACATAGAATTTCCAAACGATTTGCTGCAGGAACTCGATCGTATGGAGTTCTTTGTCTATGAAACGCGCAAAACGATCAAGGCCAGACATCGTCCGATTATTATTATTACCAGTAACAATGAAAAAGAGCTGCCGGACGCATTTCTTCGCCGGTGCTTTTTTCATTACATTCGCTTTCCGTCCAAAGAAACGATGGCAAAAATCGTTGATGTCCATCACCCAGGTCTTAAACAGGACTTGCTCAAGGCGGCCCTTGGTGCTTTTTACGATGTAAGGGATGCGCGTGGCCTGAAAAAGAAACCGTCGACATCGGAACTGCTCGACTGGATCAAGCTTTTACTTGCCGAAGACATACCGGCAGACGCGCTGCGCAGCGACGATAAAAAGCTGATGCCCATCATGCACGGGGCGTTGCTCAAAAATGAGCAGGACGTACATTTATTTGAGCAGCTTGTGTTTTTGAATAAGCGCAATGCTCGTTAATTTCTTTTTCCATTTGAAAGGCTCGGGACTGCCGGTTTCCATTACGGAGTTCCTGGCGCTGCTGGAAACACTGAAAGCCAATCTCGCCGACTCGAATCTCGATAATTTCTATTTGCTCGCCAGGACTGTTCTGGTCAAGGACGAAGCCCGATACGATCTGTTTGATCGTGCGTTTGGCAGCTACTTCGACGGTGTTGAAGCACTCTATGACTCGGAGCTGCATGAAATTCCCGAAGACTGGCTGCGGCGTCAGATCGAACAGCAACTCACCGAAGAGCAAATGGCGCAGATCGAAGCGATGGGCGATTGGGATAAGCTCATGGAGACGCTGCGCAAACGGCTCGAGGAACAGCAGGAGCGCCATGAAGGCGGCAGCAAGTGGATTGGAACAGGCGGTACGTCACCGTTTGGTGCGTATGGCTACAACCCGGAAGGGGTTCGCATTGGCGGAGAGTCAAAGCACGGATCTGCGGTGAAAGTCTGGCAGGAACGCATGTACAAGAACCTCGATTCAGACGTGGAGCTGGGTACGCGCAATATCAAAATGGCGTTGCGTCGATTGCGATTGTTTGCACGCGAAGGCTCGCCCGACCAGCTTGATCTTGACGACACCATTGCATCAACCGCCCGCAACGCCGGGTGGCTCGATATCAAGATGCGCCCTGAAAAGCGCAACACTATCAAGGTGCTGTTGTTTTTCGACGTCGGCGGGTCCATGGACCCGTATATTCGCCTGTGTGAGGAGCTGTTTTCGGCGGCCCGCACCGAATTCAAAAACCTTGAGTATTTCTACTTTCACAACTTCATCTACGAGTCGGTTTGGAAAGACAACTATCGGCGGCAAAGCGAGCGTATTGGTGTGCAGGAAATCATGCGAACCTACGGGCGCGATTACAAAATCATTTTTGTTGGCGATGCCACGATGAGTCCGTACGAGATCACCTACCCGGGCGGGAGTATCGAACATTTCAATGATGAAGCCGGGGCGGTTTGGCTGAACCGCCTGCTGCAAACGTTCGGCAATGCGGCCTGGCTCAACCCTGTGCGCGAGACCGACTGGCACTACACGCCGTCGATTGGTATTACGCGAGAGCTCATGACCGAGCGTATGTATCCGCTGACGCTGCGCGGGCTCGACGACGCGGTAAAGGGATTGCGCAAGAGCAAGATCACCACGCCGCTGGTACCGGCCTGAACGCCATACCCTGATCTGTAACGCCTGTGTCTCTCAGGCGTTTATGCCACTAATGTGACTTGCTTTGAGGCGCATCAACGGGTTCGGTAGACAGAGCTTTGATTGAATCGATCACATCGGTTGCGTGGCCTTTTGGCTCAACCTTCCGATAGTGTTTGGCGATTTTTCCTTCGGGATCAATGAGAAACGTTTCACGGGCCGAATACTTCAGGACGCCGTAGTTTTTCAGCACTCCGTAGGTTGTTGCTACTTCCTTGTCGGAGTCCGATAGCAGTGAGAATGGCAGGCTGTATTTCCTGGCAAACTCTTCGTGCGAACTCACGTCATCCAGGCTCACGCCCAGAATGTTTATGTTGTTCTTGCGGAACGCATAAATTTCGTCCCGGAACTCACAGGCTTGCGTGGTGCATCCCGGAGTGTCGTCCTTCGGATAGAAATAAAGCACAACCCATTGCCCGCAGTATTTTTCCAGTTCGTGCCATTTTCCATTTTGATCCTGTAACCGAAATGACGGGGCCATGTCGCCTGTAGATATGCCGTCAGCCTGAGCGTTGGCAGCGGCCAGCAGGCCAATCAGGGTGGCCAATACGAGGTGTCTATAAAAGGATGCTTGTTTTGAACCCAACATGTATTCTATCTCTCAGCTTTCTGAAGTCTGCATAGATTGTTGCCTGTGCGGGGACAAAGATCAAACATGGATAACGTTCGAAAACCGAAAGTAGGGCTGGTTCTGCCAGGCGGCGGCGCGCGTGGCGCCTATCAGGCGGGTGTGCTGAAGGCCGTATCCGATATGCTGCCTGCAAATCATCGCAATCCATTTCCCGTCGTGAGCGGCACCTCGGCTGGCGCTATTAACGCTACCGTTGTGGCCAACAATGCCATGAACTTTCACGCCGGAATTGCGGATCTCGTTAACGTCTGGGGAAATTTCCACTGCGCCCAGGTGTATCGTTCCGACGCATCCTATGTCGCCAGAACCGGACTCAAATGGCTGGCCGCGCTAACCCTCGGCGGTCTGGGCCCGCGCAATCCGCATTTCCTGCTGGACAATTCGCCGCTGCGGGAACTGCTTGGGCATCACATCAGCTTCGAGCGCGTTACCCAGGCCATCGATGCCGGCGATCTCGACGCTGTGGCAATTACCGCCTCGGGCTATTCTCAGGCGAAAGCTCTGTCGTTTTTCATGGGGGATCCTGCCAAGGCGTGGGAGCGTGCCCGACGGGCTGGTATCCCTGTGCAGTTGACCATGGATCATTTGATGGCGTCGGTTGCCGTGCCATTTGTGTTTCCGCCGGTTGAGATTGGTGACGAGTACTTTGGCGACGGGGCCCTGCGTGAAGCAGCTCCGCTGAGTCCGGCGATACACCTGGGTGCGAATCGCCTGCTCGTGATAGGTACCCGGGATGAGCGCACTATGGATCAGCCAAATCCCGCCGTGTTTGACGGCCATCCGCCGTCTTTTGGACATATAGCAGGATACATACTCGATACCATTTTTCTGGATGGGTTGTATGCGGACCTCGAGCGCGTCACGCGCATAAATCGCCTGATTCAGGCGGGCGCCGAATCCCGGTTTGGTATTGTCGATATTCATATCATTGTGCCCAGCAAGGACATTCGCGAAATTGCCCACCGGCACAAACAGCAGTTTCCACGGCCGGTCAAGGCGTTGTTACGCGGAATCGGCGCGTACAACTCGGGTGGACGACCGCTTATCAGCTATCTGTTATTCGAGCAGGCGTACTGCCAGGAGTTGATTGATCTGGGCTATCAGGATGCCATGAAACGAAAGGACCGCCTGTTACCTTTTTTACTTGGCGAAGTGGTGCCGGCGCTGGATGGACCAAGGCATATACGCGAGGCGCTGGCCTAGCCAGGAAGCCAGAGTCTTGCCTCTGCCTACTGGACGGCCGAGGCGTTCCGGTAACGAGTCAGCGTTCGTTCGTCTTCGTCGGTCCAGAGTGTCGGATCCAGATCCCTGGCAGATTCCAAAAGGCGGGTGGCCAGGCCGTCATCGCCCCGCATGAATTCATATCGAGCGTGTAGTTTGTTGCCCGCGGCGGTCTCGCCGTCGGCGAGCACGAAGCCCAGAAGGGGTTCCGCCAGATCGAGCTGACCCTCATCTAGATACAGGTGCCCGAGTTTGAGGCGAATGCTGTCGCGCCTGGCTTTGAAATTGTGCTGATCAATGAGTTCGAGCGCCTGTTCATAGAGAACCTGTGCCCGGGATGCGTCATCCATTCTGGCCGCGAGGTCGGCGGCAGTTTCCGTTGCCAGAATGAGCACTTCAAACATGTCTTCTCGCAGGGCCAGATCGAGCACACGCTGAACGCGTCGTTCCGCATCGGCCATCTGTTCGGTATTCATATCCAGTTCGGCCAGTCGAAGCTCAATCTGAGCCATTCTTGAGTGGTCTTCGATTTTTTCAAAGAGCGCGATCGACTGCTGATAGGCCTCCCGAGCGATATCAGGGCGTGCCAGCCCGGCTTCGGCGGCGGCCAGCTGAGCGTGACCCGTCGCCATGAACAGCGTGTCGTTGGCATCGGTCGCAATGGCGATGGCCTGCTGCGCCATGTCCCGAGCTTCTTCGTATCTTCCCTCGCCGCCATAGAGGTTGGACAGCATACCCAGAATCCGGCCTTGTCCCACTCGATCCCCAATTTCCCGTCGAATCGCCAGCGACTCAAGGTGGAATGGTTCAGATTCCTCGGCACGATCTTGCTGGCGTCGAAGGTAACCGTAATTATTGAGCATCATGGCTTCATTGCGACGATCCCCCAGCGCCCGAAAACTCGTCAGGGCGTCAATCAGGTGTTCCTCGGCTTCGTTCCACTTGCCTTCTCCCATCGCAAGGTTGGCGAGCGCCGAATGTACCTGGCCAGGGAGGATTTCACGCCCGGCTTCACGGTAGGCCAGGGCGGCCCGGGCCAGCAGCTGTTTGGCTTTATCAATTTCGCGACGGTTTTTGGCCAATAAAGCCTGCGCGTTTAACAGCTTTCCTATGGCGTTCTTGTCGCCGGAGATTTGGGCAAGCTGAAGACCTTCGGTCAGTACGGTGTCCGCGTCATCCATACGTCCGGTGATGTGATAGACCGTACCCAGGGCGCCGAGCGAACGCGAGCGCAATACCGTGTGTTCGGAGTCTTTCAGTTCGTTGACCAGCTCGAGTAGCGCTGACTCGGCTTCATCGGGTTTGCCCAGAATTCTTGCACAGTTCGCCCACTGAAATCTGGCGTCGAAGTTTGTTGCGCTTCGGTCCAGAACAATCTGAAACAAAGGCAGGGCGTCGCTGCACCGACCGGACAGTGAATGGCTGACTCCCCGGGCATAGGCTTCGCTGATAAACGGATCGCCGTCCGTAGTATACGTCGCGTCGTTCATGTACTTCTGGTCACTGAGCGCTGCGTTGACCTCGCGAATCATACCGCGAACCAGTTCCGTGCTTTCCTCGCTGACCATAGTGGATCGGTTTATGGCCCCACTGCTTCCAAACAGCGTGTAGCTCAGCCGCAGCCCGCCCACCGTAGATTCAATTTCGCTAAACAGCACATGACTGGCTCCGTAAACGCGACGGAGTATCGAGAGCTGTTCCGCCGCTGCGTCAGCCCCTGCCGCGGGTTTCCATTCGCTGTGTTCAGCAAAGCCAACCATATCGGACGGAGGTACAACCTGCAGGTTGGTCGAACTTTGCATCAAATCACTCGCGAAGCCGAGTAAGCCTAGTTTGACCCAGTCCAGTTCTTCGGAATCTGTCGCGTTGTGTACCGGCAGTATCGCAACGCGTACGGCGTCATCGACAGCCGGCGCGCGCAAGACCCAAAGAACGCCAATGGCGACAGCCGCCAAGGTGGCTGCCAGCAGCCAGCGTACGGAATGTGCTTGCCGACGCGCGGTTTCGGAGCTCTCATTTTCCGTCGACCATGCTTCTGTGTCGGGTTGCGCTGGATCAGAAGGGGTAGAAGTGGATTCTGAATCCGGTGATTCGATAAACGTTTGTACGTCGGCAACAAACTGATAGCCGTGGCCATGCACCGTGCGAATCACCGCCTGTTTGTCGGCGCTATCGCCAACGGCCCGCCGCGCTTTCATGATGGCGCGCGTTAACGCGGTCTCGCTGACAATGGTGCCGCTCCAGACCGCATCCTGGATGGCGTCTTTATCTACCGCCCGTTCGCGTTCCTGAATCAGAAAGGCGAGCAGTTCCAGCACTCTGGGTTGCAGTGCAACAGGTTCCCCCAAATGACGTAGCTGACGCGTCGCCATATCAAGTTCGTAGTCTCCAAAAACGACGGAATCACGTTTCTCGGCGGTCATCTTTTCCCTTTAGTCGCAGTGGTCATTACATCGTCACGGCTTGGTCACTACGTGGTCAGGACCTTCAGCCAGGTCTTGGGCAAACTGTGGGCACTTGAAACAAACAACTGATTTCTAACGAAATATATAGAGGAATTACAATGAAACGTCTAGCAATATTACTGTATGGCCTGATTTCCTACGCGGTCTTCTTCGCTACCTTTTTGTACGCGATCGGATTCATCGGAAATTTGATCGTACCAAAATCAATTGACTCAGTCCCGCAGGCACCGCTCGGAACTGCACTCTTCATTAATCTGCTGCTACTGGCCGTCTTTGCATTACAGCACAGCGTGATGGCGCGTCCCGCATTTAAACGGATGTGGACCAGAATAGTACCGGTTGCGGCTGAACGCAGCACCTATGTACTCGCTTCGAGCCTGGCCCTGATTCTCGTGTTTGCTCTATGGGAGCCGATGGGGGGCGTGATCTGGAGCGTGACTCATCCTTTGGGTAGCGCGCTGCTTTACGGGGCATTCGCCTTTGGCTGGCTTCTGGTGCTGTTCAGCACGTATGCCATTAACCACTTTGATCTGTTTGGGCTGCGTCAATCCTGGCTCTACTTTCGGGGTCGCGAGTACACCTCGCTGATATTTGTCCAGCCATGGATCTATCGGGTAGTCCGCCATCCGCTGTACGTAGGCTGGCTATTTGTCATGTGGGCGACACCCACCATGACGGTGGCTCACCTGGTGTTTGCCGTGGCCACCACGCTTTACATACTGCTGGGTATTCAACTGGAAGAGCGCGATCTGCAGGATGCGCACCCCGAATACCGTGAATACAAGAAACGCGTACCGATGCTGATTCCCTCATTCCGTGCGTCGAAAGGGCGTGACCATGCTGCTGCGAGTGTTCCCCAATGACTTCGCTGACGCAAACGCTGGCCCGGGTTCGGCACCAGGGCATCAGGCGCTTTGGAATGGCCGGCTTGTTGTTTTTTTTCGTCAAGGGGCTGGTATGGCTGGCGCTTGCCTGGCTGGCACACGATTTTATGTAGGTGATGAATTCACCACCCATTTTTGTATGACCCAGGAAGGCCTGCCCAAGGGATTACGGGCCATCCGTTAACTCAATATTTATATTCTTGGAGACTATTATGACCGCTCTTATCAAAAAACTTGTTCTTGCCATTGTACTTTGCTCGGTTGCGTCATCGGTACACGCAGATGTCTATGATCGTTCTGAGGTTCACGCCATCACCATGTGGTGGGTGATCTTCAACGCGCCGGAAAACTGCTATGGCAATACGGACTTCGTCGCGAACTGCACAAGTGCAGACGTCTTCGGTACTGCGTTTCTCGATTCAGTGGCCAACGGCGCGCCGGACCCCACTCTGATTGCGCCCAATATGGATGCGAAAATCGGCGTTCTGTATGCCACTGGCGGAATCACGGGTGGGCGAGGGCGAATTGCGCTGACCGCATCGCTCTACAAGACAGAGGCGGGGCAGAGTATGCAGCTACCGCCTGGCGTCGACCCGATGGGCTTTGGCGTTGGCTATGAAAATGATGACGCGGAGATTCATCTGGTAGTCAGAGACCACGGGGAACCAAACCCGAGGGATCCTCTGGTGCAAATCACCAACTTTCTCGATCCGTACTGTTCCGATCCCAATCTTGGGTATTTGCAAGGTCCGAATCTGTGCTCTGACGTACAGTTTGCGATTTATGGTCCCGGCGAAACCGGTAGCGATATGATGCATGCGTTCGCCAACCCGCTACCGCCGGTACGCGGAGCGCGTGCTCATCTGTCTCGCGACGGTGACGTCATTCGCGCGGTGGTGCGCACCCGGATTACCAATCCCTGAGTTGCGTGAACCGGATGGCTCCACCTCCCTGACAGCGCGTGGCATCCATGTCATTGAGTAACCTGGCATGGGTATGAAGCGCTCCCGGACGCCATCCGAACAAAGGTAAACATGGACGTTTGCCTTAAGCCCAGGCAGGGCGGTTGCCACGCTAGCAGAAATCCGTGTTCTGCTAGCGTGGCTTTTTTTGTTGTGCCTTTTTAGTCGCATCCTGGCTCGCGTGATCCACACGCTTGCCGTATGCCGGTCTGTGGGCTCAATGATCTTCGGCGTTAACAGACGTGAGCTGAACCGACGGGGTTAAGCCGCTGTCTGAATCATCTAGTAGGGCACACAGTGCCAAACACCGTCTCCAGCGCTGGTGCACGCGTTCCCGCCGCCGCCCCCGCCGCTTCCTCCGCCGGTGCTGCCGGAGCCAGCGCCTCCGGCACCTACGCCGCCCCCGCTGGTATTCCCACCGCCGGAGCTGTCACCGCCGCCGCCTGTCCCATTGCCCCCGGAATCCGGGTCTTCTACTGCACCGACAGGTAAAGGGCCCATGAGGTCAATCATGTCGAGGTCAATTCGATACGAGTCGGTGTGCGTGGTATCGGTGATGGTATCCAGCTGGATTTCGCGAGTGGGTATTCCGAGGTCGAGACCAATAAGGTCGCCGAGTGACGAGATAATGTTTTCTTCGAGGACAAAGCTCAGGTCGACGTGTACCCAGCCGCCGTCATCATTCATGATGATGAGTTCGTCCTCAAATAGATCGGACTCGGGGCCGTACGTTCTGTTTAGCGCGTAGTTGCCGAAATCCCGCGAGTGACTGGTGTCACGGCATTGCTCGCAAATAAGAATTAAAACCGGGTCGGCGAAAAGCGGCCAGGTGAACAGTAGTGCTACCAGAGTTGTCGCGCCACGATAAAGCAGATTCATAGTTTTACCCTCCATGGTAAAAATCAGGAATTGATCGTTAGTGATGTTTTATCGGCACGTTGGGTTCGTCGTTGTTAATCCTTGCCTAGTTCGATACGGGTGTTTTCATAGGTGTTCAGCAGCTCGGCGATCTGAAGGTCCAGCGCTTCAGAGTCGATACCGTCTGCGGAGTGTCTTTTCGCAAGTTCCTTCCAGTTAAGGTGAGGCGTGCCGGACCCGCCAAGCGCATAATAGACGCCGCTCAATACGTAATTGTCTTCGATCACATGGGTGCGAACATTGTCTTTGTTCTGCGCGGATGTCGGGTACGTGTTGAGCAGCCATTGAACGGCATTCGTGTTATCTGCGATTGCCGAAGACCTCAGAGCGTAGGCGATTGCACGGGAGAAGTCCGTTTCCCGAAAACGCTGTGATAACACGTGGGCGGCCTGGGCATCCGCGTACGACAGTGATTCGAGAGCCTCGGTTGAATAAGTCGTATAAACATCCACAGGGCGCGGGGTTCTGGGCACGCATCGATAGGCGGGCGACACGGTGCCGTCCTCGTGTGTGATGTAGCGATCAACGATATAGTCACAGTGCCTGTCCTTGCGTACCTTGAGATCGCCAATCATTTCGTACTCTACGTCGCCTTCGCCGGGCACAAATACGGTTTGCGCCGAAGAGACGTCGCTTTGGGCGGCGGGAGCGGGCGTGTCACCCAACGTTGTCCCGGAGTTCTCGACAAACCCTTTGCCGGACGCTTCACCCGAAGGCTGGACGGCAGCCGCGGCCGGTGTCGACGGCTCTGAGCGCGCCGCGTGGTAGGCCGCTGCAACTATAACCAGTGCTCCCAAGACAGCCGCGATTGCAATTTTGGCAGTTTTGGCAGTCATGGCTTCCCCCGATGGCCTGTTCAATAGTGAAGATGTGACCAGTTTAAGGCTGACGTATCCGGCGAGGCCAGCGCCGTTTCTCGGTGTTTTCGCGGGATTTCGAGAATACCGGTCTGTTCAGGCTGGGTGGGCTGTGCCGGTCGGCTCGGGAAATTGGCAAGATAATGAAAGACTGAGAGGTATCGTTCAGGTCAGGAACAGGGCACCCAATCCAAGAAAGGCGGTGAATCCAACTACGTCAGTGACGGTCGTGAGCACAACGCTGCCGGCGAGCGCCGGGTCAATATTCAGTCGCTTCAGTATCAGCGGAATCAGCACGCCAGCGGCCGCTGCTATCAGCAGGTTAATGATCATGGCGCCTGCGATGACCGCTGCAATATCCCACGTGCCCCACCAGACTACCGTGACAAGTGCGACCACCAGCGCCCATGCGAAGCCATTGAGCGTCCCGATCGCGATTTCCTTGACCAGCATCCAGCGTGCGTTAGAGCGTTCGATTTGCCCGAGTGCCATACCGCGAATCACCAGGGTCAGGGTCTGCATGCCTGCGACGCCGCCCATACTGGCAACGACCGGCATGAGCACCGCAAGCGCAACTACTTTTTCAATGGCAGCGTCAAACAGCCCGACTACGGATGCGGCGACAAACGCCGTTGCAAGGTTGACGCCCAGCCATACTGCGCGGCGGCGCGCGCTGATAGCGACAGGTGCAAACATGTCGTCTGCTTCGTCAAGACCGGCCATGCTCATCAAAGAGTGCTCGGCTTCTTCACGAATCACATCGACGACATCGTCAATGGTAATACGGCCGAGCAGTCTGGCTTCGGTGTCGATCACCGGGGCCGATACCAGATCACGTTTCTCAAACATGTCGACAACAACATGGGCGTCGGTTTCGGCCTCTATGCCTTCCACGCTTGTGTCCATGATTTCGGCAACCGTGACGCTGGCGTCATTGGTCAAGAGCCGCGTGACGTAGACAAGTCCCAGATAGGTTCCGTAGCGATTAACGACAAACAGGGTGTCGGTCGTGTCCGGTACGTTGTCGAGTGCTCTTAAGTAGCGCAACACCACTTCCACCGTCACATCGGGTCGAACGGTGATGGTGTCGGTGTTCATCAAGCCACCGGCCACGTCTTCGGAATAGCTCAGAACTTCGCGCAGTCGCGCCTCGTTTTGAGAATCCATGGCTTTGAGCACGCCCTGCGTAATCGCTTCGGGCAGGTCTCCAAGCAGATCAGCGAGATCGTCGACCTCCATACCGTCGACTGCCGCCATCAGCTCGGAGTCGTCCATGCCGTCAATCAGCTTGAAGCGGACCTCATCATTAACGTGAAGAAGGGTCTCGCCTTCGTCGTCCGGATCCATGAGGCCCCAGACGATGTTGCGCTCATTAAGCGGCAGCGCCTCGAGCAGATGAGCAATCTCCGCCGGGTGCAGGTTTTGCAGCAGGCTCTGAATCGGGCGCAGCGAACCGACCTGCAGCGCGGAGCGCAGTGTTTGCAGTCGGGTTGGCTGTTGATCAATCGGCTCGGTGTTCATGATGTGTGCTGCGAAGTAGCCCGGTGCCGAGTTTAGCCCGATGGCGCGTTAATGTCGCCCATCGTGACTTTACTGGCGTGGACTGGCCGGTGCGTCTGTCGCAAAGTGGTTGCGGTAGTCGGGCTCAAATCGAGTTAATGCGATCGAGCAGTAACTGGGTGCGATGCGGCGATGCGGCTCGCATCATGGATCGAGCAAGTTTCTCTACTTTACGCACGTCGGTCGAGATGATCGCGCGTTTGACCTCCAGAATATTGGCCGGATGCATGCTGAACTGGCGCAGGCCAAGGCCCAGGAGCAGGCGGGTGTAGGCCGGGTCTCCCGCCATTTCACCACACAGTGAAACCGGCACCTCGTGGTGATCGCCGGCTTTTACCGTTTCACGTATCAGGTGCAGGATCGCCGGGTTGAGGGGGTCAAGCATGGGCTGTACGTTGACGTCGTCGCGATCCATGGCCAGCGTGTACTGGGTCAGGTCGTTACTGCCAATGGCCATGAAATCGACCAGCGGGGCGATGAGCCGGGCGGAAATGGCCGCTGACGGCACTTCAATCATGACGCCAATGGGCATATTCGGATTGTAAGCGAAACGCTGTCGCTCGAGCTGGGCCTTGGTGATGTCCACCAGCTGCATAATGTCCCGGACTTCCTGGGTGTTGGAAACCATTGGCAGCAGCATTGACAGCGGTCCGTAGTGAGAGGCCCGGAGCAGCGCCCTGAGCTGTGGCAGAAACAATTCGGGGTGTCGCAGGCACAGTCGAATGGCGCGCAGACCGAGCGCAGGCTGCCGGGACGTGGGTACGTGATGTTCTAGCCCGGGCATACGCCGGCTGGACCATACATCCATGGTGCGAACGACCAGCGGGTCGCCTTTAAGTTTTCCGATCAGGCGACGATACAGGCGCAGCTGCTCGGCTTCGTCGGGTAGCTCAAGCCGATTCAAAAACAGCGATTCCGTTCGATATAGGCCCACGCCTTCGGCGCCGTTGCGACGTGCTGCCGTGACGTCACCGACGTCGCCCAGGTTGGCCAGCACCTGGGCAGGTTGCTTGTCCCGCGTTCGGGTAGCCCGCGATTTTATCTGACTGAGCTGTCTGCGCTCCTTTCGTGCGGTGGTCTGCTGTGAGCGAAAACTCCGGGTTGTGGCGGCATCCGCGTTCGCGATGATGGTGCCCTGGTCCCCGTCAATAATAAGCTCGTCACTCTCATCAATGAGCGACATGGCGTGTGTTGCATTGACGATTAACGGGATATTCAGGCTCTTGGCGATAATGGTTGTGTGCGAGAGCTGGCTGCCTCCCTGGGTGACCGCGCCGATCAGCCCGGCGTTCTGCTGTTCAATCAGGTCAGACGGAGCCAGGTTTTTACTTACCAGTACAAACTGCGTGACCTGGGGCCCCTTTTTGCCGCTCGCGGGCTTTCTGCCCAAATGCTTTAGCAGTCTTGCGATGGTTTCCTCAACGTCCACCGAACGCTGACGCAGATAGGGGTCCTCAATGGCATCGAACATTTTGAATAGCTGGTCTCGCTGCACGGCGAGCGCCCAGTCGCAGGAGTAGTGATGCTCCGAAATGTAATTCTCAATCGGCTCGATCAGCGCCGGGTCATGCAGCATCGCGATGTTGCTGTCGAGAATGTTAGTAACCGTTCCGCTGCCGGTCGGAGGCAGCTGCTGCTTGGCGCGGGTGAGTTCGGCCTCAGAGCGACGCAGCGCCGTACGGAAACGGCTCAGTTCGGCGCGTCGCTCGCCAGGTTTGATTTTCTTGCGCCGGGCTCTTGGCTGGATTTCGTGTTGCAGACGAACGGGTCCCATCGCGATGCCGCGACTGACGCCCGTGCCGTTAATCAGCAGTGTCATTCAAATTCCTCGTCATTCAGACAGATGGATTCATGGCACTGCTCCAGAAGGGCACTGGCTGCCTGATCGGCTTCCGGCCCTACGAGACAGATCAGCAGCTGACTGTCGTGTGTGGCCGCCAGAGTCAGCAGGCCCATAATGCTCTTGCCATCCGCGCTGCGATCGGCGGACGTTACCGTAATGCGGCAATCGAACTTCTTGGCGATGGAGGAGAACTGGGCGGAGGGGCGGGCGTGCAAGCCGCGGGGGTTACAAACGCGTACCGACAGTTCTTTCATGCTTACCCCGCTGTGCTCAGGCGAACCCCAGTCTAACACTCAATGGCGCGATGACTAAATGGCTGCCGACGCGTTGCGTCTTCAGCGGCGCGACGCGCGAGCGTGGGGTTAAGGCGACAGCGCGGAGTGGCGGCAGCTGACGCGGCCGTATTTTTCGGCGAAGTGCTCGGTTAAGCGGTCTGCAACGTAGACCGAACGATGCTGGCCGCCGGTGCAGCCGACAGCCACTGTCAGATAGCTGCGATTGTTGGCTTCAAAATCGGGTAACCACTTTTCAAGAAGATCGATGATGTCCTGTATCCGTTCACCGACTTTTTCCTGCGAGCCCAGAAACTCGATTACCGGTTTGTCCTTGCCGTTATACGCCCTGAGTTTTTTGTCCCAGTAGGGGTTGGGCAAGAAGCGCACGTCAAATACAAAGTCGGCGTCAGAGGGCACTCCGTTTTTGAATCCAAACGACTGGATTTGAAGCGTAAGCTTTGAAGAGGTCTCGCCGGCAACCCGCGAACGCACAATCTCGCGCAGGTCGTGTACGCTCAGGCCGGTCGTGTCGATAATGTGGTGAGCTTCGCGGCTGATGGGATCCAGCAGTTCCCGTTCTGCCACCAGCGCTTCGCGCAATCCGATGCTGCCACGGCTGAGAGGGTGTTTGCGCCGCGTTTCGCTGTAGCGGGTCAGTAGCTCGGATTCTCCGGCATGCAGGAAAATTACCTTGTGCTCTATGTTGAGCTCTCGCAGCCTGGCAAAAAGATCCGGTACTTTGGAAATGTCTGACGCCCGGTTGCGCGCGTCTATGCCAACGGCGGTTTTATCAAACACCGGGTCTTCTGCGTCGATGGAATGCTTTACGAAGCTTTGCAGGAGTCCGGCGGGAATATTATCGATGCAATAAAACCCGAGGTCTTCGAGCATGTGAAGCGCGACGGTTTTGCCGGACCCGGACAGGCCGCTGACAAAAATCAGCTGGGCCATGTCAGGTCTCAACGCTCGAGGACAGTTCGATCAGGGCTTTATGTACGTCCAGTCCGCTGACCAGGTGGCTGACCTTGCCCCGCACGTCGGTGCCGGCCAGGAGCTGTGCGATAGCAGACAGATCCTGAAGGTGTTGTTCGTTACTGTCCTTTGGAACGGCGAGGGCAAAAATCATGTCGACGCCCTCGTCACCTTCGAGGTCAAAGTCCACCGGCTGGGTCAGCATCAAAAAGGCGCCCACGCTGTGTTCGAGGTCTTCCACTCGACCGTGCGGCAGGGCGAAGCCTTCGCCGAGGCCAGTGCCTCCGAGCTTTTCGCGCTGGTAGATGGTGTCGAATACTTCTGCCTCGGTCAGTGAGTCCTGATCGTTGGTCAGCAGTCGTGCGACGATTTCAAGGCAGTGTTTTTTTGATCGGGCCGTGACGTTGCACAGCACACGCTCTGGTGTGATCAAATCGGCCAGCGTGGTTGCGCTGGCCGATTCAACGTCTGACGAACCGTCAGGCTCGTCATCCGAGATTAGTTTTTCTTGCTTCCTTGGCATGATGGTCTGTTATTTTTTCTTTCGATTTTTTAACTCGTCGATCAAGTTTGTCGACAAGGCGGTCAATGGCAGCATACATGTCTTCTTCTACCGAGTCGGCGTAAATTGTCCCACCGCGATATTGCACTTTGGCTTCGGCTTTATGGCGCAGTTTTTCTACCGTGAGAATAACGTGCGCGTCCGTGACCATATCAAAATGTCGCTCGAGGCGTTCCATTTTATCTTCGACACTGGATCGAAGTGCAGGGGTGATGTCTACGTGGTGCCCGGATACTCTAATTTGCATTGCTGACTCCTGTTTCTATCTAGCGCTGGAGGGCAATTTTCTTGCGCTCACTGGACGCCGGAATGTTCATAGATTCTCTATACTTTGCAACGGTGCGGCGAGCGACGTTAATTCCTTCATCCTGAAGGGATTTGGCAATCTTGCTGTCGCTTAGCGGCTTTTTGGTCTCCTCTTCATTAATAAGCTTGCGAATTTTTGCTCGTATTGCTACTGACGATAGTTCATTACCGTCAGTGGTGCCAATGTGACTGGAGAAAAAGTAGCGAAATTCGAAGATCCCGCGTGGTGTTCGCATGTATTTATTGGTGGTTACGCGCGAAATGGTCGATTCATGCATATCCAGTTCTTCTGCCACATCGCGCAAAATCATCGGTGACATGCCTTCGTCGCCGCTCTCAAGGAACGCTTGTTGCCGTGCGACAATGCACGAAGCCACGCGGAACAGGGTTTCGTTACGAATCTCAAGGCTGCGAACCAGCCAGCGGGCTTCCTGCAGCTGCCCCCGCAGGGTGCTGTGCTCAGCGCCGCGGGCGAGCTGGCTTGCGTAGATCTGATTGACACGCAGCGATGGCGTTGTTCCCGTATTTAGCTCGATGACCCAGTGGCCGTCCTGTTTTTTGACGTGCACGTCCGGAACAATATAGGCAGGGGGGACCGTATTCACAGTCGACCCGGGCCGAGGGTGCAGGCTGCGTACCAGAGCCGCCGCTATTTCAAGAGACTCTTCGTCGACTTTGAGTCGGCGTCGAAGTGCGGCGTACTGTCGATCGGCCAGCAGCTCAAGATGATTTGCGACCAGTTCGCGTGCGAGCTCTCGTTCATCGGTGTCGTCGCTGAGCTGTTGCAGCTGAAGGTCGAGGCACTCGCTGAGGCTGCGCGCCGCCACGCCCGCAGGATCCAGTTTCTGGATTTTCTTCAGAACCCGTTCAATATCGTCTGTGGTCGCGTTGATCGCCGTGCCGCCGCGCTCAACGGCCAGCGTTTCACGAATCGTGTCGAAGTCGTCGATCAGATAGCCGTCGTCATTTATGGCATCAATAATCGCACGGCCTATTGCGGCTTCTGTTTCGGTAAAGTTTTCGAGCTCAAGTTGCCACAGCAGGTGCTCATGCAGTGTCTGTCCGGAGTGATCAATAAAATCCTGCTGAATAGGCGCTTCGCCGCCGCTACTGTTGTAGTTGGATTCGGCGGCCGTGATCTGTTTGTCCCAGGTTTCTTCGTACGTCGGTTCTTCTACCGTCGCATCCGTGTCAGTTTCGGGTGCTTTCTCAGCGATTGGCTCGCTTTGTTCGAGCGCTTTGACTTCAGTGGTTTCGTCTTCAACGGCCTCGAGCATGACGTTGCTCTCAAGCGCGTCCTGAATCTGCGTTTGCAATTCCATGACCGGTAACTGCAGCAGTCGAATAGCCTGCTGGAGCTGCGGCGTCATGGTGAGCGACTGACCGATTTTTAACTGAAGCGAAGGTTTCATGACGCTGACCCATTCACAATGGCAGTGCTGGCATTCAGGTCGCGCCTTGCAGGCGCTGAAGGTCCGGTTTTTCTAAGCGGCATACCCATAGTTATAATCGAAAATCCTCTCCGAGGTACACTTCACGTACCTGCTTGTTCGCGAGCACCTCGGCAGGCGAGCCTTGTGCAATTACCTTACCATCGCTAAGAATGTATGCCCTTGAGCATATTCCGAGCGTTTCCCTGACGCTGTGATCCGTAATCAAAACGCCTATACCGCGATCGGTCAATTGCCTGATTATGCGCTGAATATCCAGAACCGATATAGGGTCAACCCCTGCAAACGGTTCGTCCAGCAAAATAAACCGCGGTTCTGCTGCCAGAGCGCGGGCAATCTCGACCCTGCGGCGCTCGCCGCCTGAAAGACTCATGCCAATATTTCCACGGATACCGACAATATTAAGCTCTTCCAGAAGCTCTTCGAGTATTCTCTCCCGATCGGCACGGCTTAAACCGCGACGCGTTTCAAGGATTGAGAAAATATTTTGTTCTACGCTGAGTTTTCGGAATATGGACGCTTCCTGGGGAAGGTACCCTATGCCGAGTCGTGCCCGCTTGTGCATGGGTGCCCGGGTCAGGTCCTGACCGTCCAGAATAATTTTCCCGTCGTCGGCCGGAACGAGTCCGACGATCATATAAAATGCCGTAGTCTTGCCGGCGCCGTTTGGCCCCAGTAACCCGACGACTTCGCCTTCATTTACCTCCATCGAAATGCCGCGCACCACGGTGCGCGAGCGATAGCGTTTTTTGAGGTCCTTGGCTTGCAGTATGGTCATTCGTTACCTGGCGATTCTGACGTTTCGGGCGGCGTCGTGTCTTCGTCTTCACGCGACTCTTCTTCAGTGACGTCCGATGGTTCGTCAGCGACTTCGGACGGGTCGTCCGTGACGTCAGCCGGCGACTCTTCGTCGCTGGAAGGATTGATGGTTATATGTACACGTCCTTCGCCCAGTTCATTCGCCGCCGCGAGCACCTGGCGCGATGTCAGGTTGTAGGTGATCTGATTGCCGGTAATCAGATTTGCGCCTTCGCCCAGTTCGGCATCACCGGTAAGTTCGAGGTTGTCGGAGCTGGCGTCGTAGGTCATCGAGTTGGCTTTGCCCTGCATTTGCTTGGAGTCAGCCGAGGCGGCCCGGCTGAGCTCGATTGGCGAGCCTTCAAGGGACACCGACGCGATGGCGTTTCGCGCGAACGCGACGTTTGCTGAACGGGCGACAACCTGAGTGCCGCTTTCGGCGCTGCCAGTGTAGCGCAGCGGTGAGCCGGCCAGCGTGGCGCGTTCAATGCGCTTGCGGACAAAACGCAGCGTCATGCGGCTGGCCTCCAGTTCGGAGCCGGGCGCTGTCAGCTTGACGTTGCCCTGGAACGTCCAGGTGCTGTCATCAAAGTCCAGGGTTGAAGATTCAGCGCTGTTGGCAAGAATGCTGAGAGGACCTTGCCGTATGGAAATGTTCGTGAACGAAACCTTGCCGGTACGTGCATCGGCCCCGGTGGTGTCCGCTTCCATTTCGATGGGTAGCGACGAGTCTACCAGCTGTGCAAAGCTGACCGGTGCGGTGACGCAAAAGCCAAGCCAAACAAGTGTCCAGATTCTGGCCGAAACAGGTTTCATGGTGTGTTTCCAAATGAGCCGCGGATGTCGGCGAGCAGGTCAATTTTTTTCGCGTTCAGGTCGGCTTTCATGCCCATGGCGTTCAATTCGCCTCCGCTGATATTGATGCGAACCAGCCTGTCTGTGCGAGCCTCGTTGTTCGTGATGTCGAGCGTGAGTTGTTCAGTACTGATAGTTGTGCTTTGGTCGGACTCGCTGTCTGTCGAGCTGATGGTCACGTTACCCAGCAGGTTAAGCCGGTCCCGCTCCGCGCGCATCGCGCCACGGTTGGCTTCAATCGTCCAGGCGCCTGTGTCGGTTTCGCCGGCGTAAATGACTTTGAGCTCGGTGAGCTGCACGCTGCCATCTGCCGGTATGTGATCGATACGGGATGCGTTCAGAGAATAGATTTGTTGGCCGGTTTCATTGGTGTCGCTAATGGTGGCGTCGAGCAGATAGTAGCCCTCGCTCACGTCGCGCCGGTCCGTCGGCCGTTCGTCTTGCGGTTTGGAGTTCAGTAACCAGCCGCTGCCGACGACCAGCAATAAAAGTACAGCCAGTGATGCATAGCGCAAGATCATGCAGGCGACTCCCTGCTTTCAGCGATCGCGTCGCATACTTCACGCACTGCGCCATGGCCGCCTTTTCGTGTGGTAATCCAGTCGGCGCGTTCCTGTAGTTCGCGGACTCCGTCGTTGGGTGTCAGTGCGAGCGCGCCCAGGTCCATCATTTTGAGATCCGGTATGTCATCGCCCATGACGGCGGTTGCCGATGCCGGAATTCCAAGCGCTTTTTGAAGTTTACCGAGCTGGTCTACTTTGTCTTTGCAGCCAAGAAAAATGTGTTCAACACCGAGTTCGGCAAGCCTGATCGCTGCACCTTCAGACCGGCGCGCGCTGATCGTTGCAACGTGTATGCCCAGGTCCAGCAGCCGGCGAATGCCATAGCCGTCTTTGACATTAAAACTTTTGCCGATTTCGCCGTTACCGCCGTAAAGCAGTCGTCCATCGGTCAGTACGCCGTCAATGTCGAGCACAAGCAGCTCAATGGCCGCGAGTTTAAGCGCCAGCTGTTTGTTCGCATCGGTCATCAAACGACTCCCGCGCGGAACAGGTCGTGAATATTAAGCGCACCGAGAATGCGCTGGTTGTTATCGACTACCGGCAGAGCGGTGATGCGGAATGTTTCCATCAGGTGCACCGCTTCGGCCGCCATCATGTCGGGCTGAGCGGACTTGCACTCGCGAATCATGACGTCACCAATACGCGTCTCATGAATATTAAGGCGAGCATCAATCACCCGGCGAAGGTCGCCGTCAGTAAAAACGCCGAGCATCTTGTCGTTGTCGTCCGCCACAATGGTCATGCCAAGACCTTTGAGTGACATATTGAGCAGCGCTTCACCCAGGCTTGAATCGGCATCCACGGTGGCAATGTCGTCACCTGAGCGCATGACGTCGGAGACTCGAAGCAGCAGTTTCTTACCCAGCGCGCCGCCCGGATGAGACAGTGCAAAATCTTCAGACGTGAAGCCGCGGCTTTCCAGTAGCACAACAGCCAGCGCGTCGCCCATGGCAAGCGTCGCCGTGGTACTGGCCGTGGGCGCCAGATTTAACGGGCAGGCTTCTTCTTCCACGCCAACATCCAGATGCGCGGAAGCCGCACGGGCCAGCGTGGAGCCTCGCTTGCCGGTCATCGCAATCAGCGGTACGCCCAGACGCTTGATGGTGGGCAGCAGCATCAGCAGTTCCGCGGTCTCGCCGGAGTTTGATACGGCGATAACAACGTCCGAGGCCGTGATCATGCCCATGTCGCCATGGGAGGCTTCGGCAGGATGAACGTAGAATGCGGGGCTGCCGGTGGATGCGAAAGTCGCGGCGATCTTGTTGGCGATGTGGCCGGATTTGCCCATGCCCGTCACGACGATGCGTCCGGCGCACTGCATACACAATGACGCCGCGTGATGAAAGTCGGTGTCGAGATGGGTGATCAGTCCTGTAACGGCCTTGGCTTCGATATTCAGGACGCGCGAGGCAATTTCGCGAACTTCCTCAACGCTGCCGATCTGAGCTGACTGTTTGCCTGGCTGGACGCTCACACAAACTCTCCGTAAACAATGTATACCTGATAGACCACAAAAGCGGCCAACAGTGCGGCACCTTCGAGACGATTAATACGCTGACCGCCACTGCGCCAGCCGTATGACATTGCAAAAAGTGCCACTGTAAACCCTATCATGATCAGAAAATCACGCTCCAACACATGTTCGCTGAGCTGCGCAGGATTGATCGCGCCTGCAACGCCCATTACCGCCAGCAAATTGTACATGTTGGAGCCAATTACGTTTCCGAGGGCCAGGTCGTGCTCTTCTTTGAACACGGCTGCGATTGACGCGGCCAGCTCGGGGAGGCTTGTTCCGACGGCCACGATCGTCAGGCCAATGACGAGGTCCGAGATGCCGAGAGACTTGGCGATACCGGTGGCACCCCACACCAGAAGCTGAGAACCGGTCAGCAGCACAATCAGGCCCACCATGAGCACAGCCAGCGCCTTGCGCAGCGTCAGATCGTGGCGGATTTCGGCTTCGATTTCGGCTTCAAGTTCGTCCCGGCCGCTGCTGTTGGTTTCGAGCTTGACCAGCCAGTACAGCATAAGAATGAGGCCGCTGATGAGCAGCAGGCCTTCAATGCGGCTAAGGTATGAGTCGAGAAACGGAAGTAGCGCCAGCAGCGTGATGGCGAGCAGCATCGGAAATTCACGACGGAGAGTCTCGGAACGCACGACCAGCGGCTTGATCAGTGCAGTCACCCCGAGAATCAGGCCGACGTTGGCAATATTGGATCCCAGCGCGTTGCCAACCGCGAGTTCGGTCGCGCCTTTTAGTGCTGCGCTGATGGATACCATTATTTCGGGAGCAGAGGTGCCGAAACCGACCACCGTTAAGCCGATGAGCAGTGCAGATACTCCGAGACGATGTGCAGTTGCGGCGGCGCCGATGACGAAGCGGTCGGCTCCCCACACGAGCAGTGCGAAGCCGGCCAGCACGGCCGTGATCTGAAGCGGCATAAAACTCACGATTCAAGACGGGTTACGGGAGGCAGAAGATACCACAGGGGTGCATTGGCCGACTATGACCGCGGTACGCGCAGGGCTTGGTTTTCAGTCAGTTTTCGCTACACTTGCGTCCCAGGGTTCAGCAGGCAACGACAGGCGCCTGTTCTGGTCGGGTAGGGGCGAACGGACAGCTGCCGCGTTAAAAGGGCGCGGAACCGTTACGATTCAATGCGTTCGAACCCTTCGGCGCCACGAGCGCTATGCCGCAATAACTAACCTGGTGGGTTACCAAGCTCACCGAATGATTGGAGAGACCATGACCCCGGAGCAAGTAACCGCCTTAATTGAAGCGGGTATGCCTGATGCGCAAGTACATGTTAAATCAGACGACAACACGCATTTTGAAGCGCAGGTGATCGCGGAAGAGTTTAGTGGTCTGCGAAGCCTGCAACGTCATCAGAAAGTTTACGCTACACTCGGCGAATTAATGGGCCGTGAAATACATGCTATGGCGCTACAAACCTTCACGCCCGAGGAGTGGAGTGCGCAATAGGTCAGGCTCCGGGTTCCCCTGTGGCGCCCCCAACATCTTCATCACGAGGTAAGCGGTGGACAGACTACATATAGAAGGTGGAACACGTCTTGATGGCGATATCCGCATCAGCGGCGCCAAAAACGCCACGCTCCCCATTTTGGCCGCCACGCTGCTGGCGGAAGGTCCCGTTACGGTACGTAACGTACCTCACCTCGATGACATCACGACGACCGTTGAGCTTCTTGGTCAGATGGGCGTTTCGGTCACGGTGGATGAAAAGCTCAGTATCGAGGTTGACACGGCCACGATAGACAAACTCTACGCTCCGTATGAGCTGGTCAAGACGATGAGGGCATCGATTCTGGTCCTCGGTCCGCTGCTCGGACGGTTTGGCGAAGCCGTCGTATCACTGCCGGGTGGCTGTGCGATTGGATTGAGGCCGGTCAATATTCACGTTGACGGGCTCAGAGCGATGGGCGCTGATATTACCGTCGAAAACGGCTACATCAACGCCAAATGCGAACGCCTCCAGGGCGCTCATCTGGATCTCGACACAGTGACCGTAACGGGTACTGAAAACCTCATGATGGCCGCGGTTCTCGCCAAAGGGCAGACCATTATCGATAATGCGGCATGCGAGCCCGAAGTTATTGATCTTGCACAGTTTTTGAATACTCTCGGCGCTGATGTCCAGGGCGCCGGAACCAGTCGCATCGTTATCAACGGCGTCGACAGGCTGACCGGCGGGACCTATGACGTTTTACCCGACCGGATTGAGGCGGGTACCTATCTGGTGGCTGGTGCCATCACCCGCGGCAGGGTACGTCTGCGCGACGTTGATCCGAGTCACCTGACCGCAGTGCTCGACAAGCTCAGGGAAGCCGGTGCTACGCTCGACATTACGGACAACACGATTGAACTGACCATGGAAGGCCGGCCAAAAGCCGTGGACATTGTGACCGCCCCCTATCCCGCGTTTCCTACCGACATGCAGGCGCAGTTTGCGGCACTTAATGCGGTGGCTGAAGGCCGCGGTGTCATCACCGAAACGGTGTTTGAAAATCGCTTTATGCACGTTCTGGAAATGCAGCGCATGGGGGCCCAGATTCAGCTTGATGGCAATATGGCGATCAGCGACGGGGTGGAGCGGTTGACAGCAGCACCGGTCATGGCGACCGATCTTCGCGCCTCCGCCAGTCTGGTTCTGGCCGGACTGGTTGCCGAGGGACGAACGGAAATTTCCCGGATCTACCATATCGATCGCGGTTATGAATGTATCGAAGAGAAGCTGCATCAGCTTGGCGCGCGTATCAAACGAGTGCCCGATTAGCTGGCGACCGCTATTTAAGCAATTGTTTTCATTGTGCTTATTGGCGCATCTGGGGGCGGTAGACGCTACTGTCCGCCGTTGAACGTCGCAACGGGTTGTTCGATCACCGTGACGCGAGCCAGAAAGGTCTGGCCGTTTCGTACGATGTTTAGCGAGACCTCGCCTCCTGGCGGGATATTGCTGATGCGGTTAATGGCGTCTTTTACTCTGGGGACCGGTTGTTCATTCACCGCCGT
The DNA here is from genome assembly GCA_963922815.1 of uncultured Gammaproteobacteria bacterium. Classification (GTDB taxonomy): domain Bacteria; phylum Pseudomonadota; class Gammaproteobacteria; order Steroidobacterales; family SZUA-146; genus SZUA-146. The sequence continues at coordinate 16,081 of CAWUKD010000008.1, read as the reverse complement.
AATAATGTCTCCAGGAACAATGCCAGCCTGTTCTGCGGGTGAGCCGCGCTGAACCAGAGTTACAATGATGCCGCCCGTGCTGAGCCCGAGAGCGTCTTCCATGTGTGGTTGAACGGGTTCGGCCGCCAGTCCAAGCCATCCGCGAATCACTCGTCCGTTTTCCAGCAGCTGGTTCGTGACGCCCCTGACCAGGTTGACCGGTATGGCAAAGCCAATACCTTCGGAGCCTGCGGGGTTAATCACGGCTGAATTGATGCCAATCAGCACGCCCTCGGTGTCAACCAGGGCGCCGCCCGAATTGCCGGGATTAATCGAAGCATCGGTCTGGATGAACTGTTCAATGCGATTCAGGTTCAGGTCATCGCGGTTGACCGCACTGACGATGCCCTGGGTCACGGTCTGGCCAATACCAAACGCGTTGCCGATGGCAAGCACCACCTGCCCGATCCGTAGCGTATCCGAGCGACCCAGCGTAATGGCGGGCAACCCCTCGGCGTCGACATCCAGCAGAGCAAGATCTGTATCGGCGTCGATGCCCATCACCGTGGCCGGCGCCACGGAGCCGTCATGCAGTACGACGTAGATATTTTGAGCGTTTCTAAGCAGATGCTCGTTCGTGACGATCAGGCCGTCTTCCCTGATTATGACTCCGGAGCCTACGTTATTGGTTACTTCGCGACGGGTGATAACCGGCTGGTTAAGTCGCTGACTCAGGTCCCTGACTGTCACGGGCTTGGTGGTGTAAATGTAAACCACAGACGGTGAAGCCGCTGAAACCGCTTCTGCATAGCCTGATTCGCTGTGAGGGACTTGCGGCAGCAAGTCCGGCTTGATCAATACGGCCAGAAACGCCACGGCCAGTCCGACGATAGCCGCCTTGAACCAGTACAGGAGCAGAGATTTCATGGAATTGTCTTCGTCAGAAGTTCGCATAACCCGAGACAGTTTTGGAATGCCAGTAGCGGATAGTAAGTGGGTGTAGGCATTGCAGCAAATCGGTGTGTATAATGCGGCGAATCATTAAGTAGAGCAGCGATTGTTCGCGTTTGCGGAGTGCTCTGGTAATACCTCATATCGCACGGCGACACAAAAAATTAGTGATAATAAACAGTGGGTTGTAAATTACCCGCGGGGTTTGTCCGAAATTTGGCGTGACGCAGGCGCTGCGAGGTGTGCGCAGAAGCTTCGCCTGATCGTGGCCCGGCGTGCGCTCTGAAAAATCCATAGTCCTGACGCTGGCTGACTCCCAGGGGAATAACGAATGAGTGACGGCGAAGTAGATTTGGGCCGACGACGACTGTTGACAGTCGCCACATCGGTAACAGCAGGCATCGGTGCTGCGGCACTGGCAGCTCCTTTTGTAATGTCTTTCAAGCCAAGCGCTCGCGCCAAAGCAGTGGGTGCGCCGGTGAAGGTCGATATTTCCAAGCTCGAGATGGGCAGCATGCTTCGCGTTGAATGGCGGGGCAAGCCGGTTTACATCGTCCGGCGGAGCGCTCAGGCGCTTGATACCCTGTCCCGTGTGACCGTGGAGCTGTTTGATCCCGATTCCGACAAGTCGGAGCAACCCGCGTATGCAAAAAATGCGACGCGTTCTCGTGACCCTGAGCTGCTGGTTATGCTTGGCGTTTGTACGCACCTCGGTTGCGCGCCAGAGTTTCTGCCGGAAGTCGGTTCGCCCGGCGCGGACAAAGAGCTGGTCGGTTTCCTGTGCGCCTGCCATGGTTCGATGTTCGATATTTCAGGGCGGGTCTTCAAGGCTATGCCTGCCGCCGCCAACCTGCCTGTACCACCTTATCGCAGTACCGGCGATGGCTGGCTGCTGATCGGTGACGACGGAGGGGAAAGCTAATGAGTGACAGTCCAGCCACGGTAGGCGGTGGTCGCCTGCAAAAGCTCGGTAACTGGGTCGACGAACGTCTCGGCTTTTCCGGATTCTGGAAAGCCCATGTCAGCGAATACTACGCACCCAAGAACTTCAACTTCTGGTACTACTTTGGATCACTGGCTCTTTTGGTGCTGGTCATTCAGATTGTGACCGGTATCTTGCTTACGATGAACTACAAGCCGTCGGCGGCCGATGCGTTTGCCTCCGTCGAGTACATTATGCGCGATGTAGAGTTTGGCTGGCTCATTCGCTACATGCATTCCACCGGCGCGTCAGCCTTTTTTGTAGTGATCTACCTGCATATGTTCCGTGCACTGATGTACGGCTCGTACCGAAAGCCGCGCGAGCTGCTGTGGGTCGTTGGTATGTTCATTTATCTGGTTCTGATGGCCGAAGCGTTCATGGGCTATCTGCTGCCCTGGGGCCAGATGTCCTACTGGGGAGCCCAGGTGATCGTGTCACTGTTTGGCGCCATCCCGGTAGTCGGAGACGGTCTTGCCGAATGGATTCGCGGTGACTACTTCATCAGCGACATTACCCTGAATCGCTTCTTTGCGTTCCACGTTATTGCATTGCCACTTGTGCTTCTCTTGCTGGTGGTCGTGCATCTTGGTGCTCTTCACCAGGTGGGTTCAAATAACCCGGACGGCATTGAAATCAAGAAGAACAAGGACGCCAACGGAATTCCGGTTGACGGTATCCCGTTCCATCCTTATTACAGCGTCAAAGACTTTTTCGGTGTCGTTGTGTTTCTTGGCATCTTCTTCCTGGTGGTCTTCTTTGCACCGGACGGCGGCGGGATGTTCCTGGAACACGCGAACTTCGAGCCTGCCGACCGACTGAAGACGCCTGAGCACATTGCTCCTGTGTGGTACTTCACGCCGTTTTACGCGATTCTTCGTGCAGCCCCGGAAAAACTGATGGGCGTTATCGCGATGGGTCTTGCCATTGCGCTGCTGTTCCTGCTCCCGTGGCTGGATCGCAGTCCATCGCGATCAATTCGCTACCGCAGCATGCTCTCCAAGATCATGCTGGGTTTGTTTGCACTGAGTTTTATTGCGCTTGGATATCTGGGCCTTCAGCCGGTTACCGAGTTGTACACGCTGTTGTCGCGAATCTTCACAGTGTTTTATTTCGTGTTCCTGGGCACCATGCCGTGGTGGTCACGTATGGGCAACCATAAGCCTGAGCCAGAGAGGGTTACCTATGAAAGCCACTAGATATTACGCAGCGGCGCTGCTCATCGGTTTACTCGGTTTGACCAGTCAAACGCTGGCGGCCGGCGGTGGTGAAGGCTTTATCCAGAGCGCCAATAACGAGCTGGAGAACACCGCGTCATTGCAGCGCGGTGCCCGAAATTTCATGAACTACTGCGTGGGTTGTCACTCCATGCAATACGTTCGCTATAACCGCATCGCTGAAGATCTGGGTATGTCCGAAGAGCAGCTTCGTGACAATCTGATTTTTGGGGTCGACAAGATCAATGCGAACGTCACGACGGCGATGACCAAAGAGCAGTCAGAGAAATGGTTTAACGCTGTGCCACCTGATTTGTCTTTGACCGGACGCTCACGTGGATCGGATTGGATTTATTCGTACCTCAAGAGTTTCTATCTGGATGATTCACGCACGTTTGGCGTGAACAACAAACTACTCGCAGGTTCAAGCATGCCGCACGTTTTGTGGGAGCTTCAGGGTCTGCAGAAAGCCGTTTATCGTGATGAACCAGTGGTTGATCAAAACGGTAAAGAAACCGTCATTAAAGTTTTTGACCGCTTTGAACTTGTCGAAGAAGGTTCCATGTCTGCCGACGAGTTTGACGGTTTTGTCCGTGATACCACTAATTTCATGGAATATGCTGGTGAGCCCGTGAAGCTGAAACGTCAGAGTATCGGCATGATGGTGCTTGGCTTCCTGCTCGTGCTAGGGGTGCTTTCTTACGCGCTTAAAGTTGAGTACTGGAAAGACATTCACTAGGTTGACGCTCTTAACGATTACAAAACACCAGTAATGTAAGCCGCGCAAACAGACGCGGCGAATCTAAAGCAAGTAATCCTTGCGGAGGCAGGATCTATGGCAATTATCGCCAATCGACGTTCAGTAATGACACTTTTTTCGCGACCCACGTGTCCACACAGTCATCGGGTACGTATCGTACTTGCCGAGAAAAGCATCAATGTTGAAATCGTCGACGTTAGCGGCCCGAGGCTGCCAGAAGACCTGCTCGACCTGAATCCCTATCACAGTGTGCCAACGCTGGTTGATCGTGAGCTGGTTCTGTATGACTCGCGCGTAATCGTCGAATACCTCGATGAGCGTTTCCCGCATCCCCCTTTGATGCCCGTCGATCCGGTGACTCGTGCACAGTTTCGTTTGGCGCTGTTCCGTATCGAAAAAGACTGGTACAGCCTGGTTGAAGAAATTGAGGCGGCGGCAGATCGCAAGAAGAACGCACGGGCCCGGAAAATACTCAAAGAAAGCATTCTTGCCAGTTCCGATGTGTTTCTCGCGAACAGCTATTTCCTGAGCGACGAATTTTCGCTTGTCGATACCAGTATCGCGCCGGTGCTTTGGCGCCTGCCGAGCTATGGCATCGACCTGGGTCCGGAAGGGGCCGCTATCGAGGCGTATATGGAACGTATCTTTGAACGTCCTTCGTTTCAGAGCAGCCTGACCGAGCTTGAGCAGGAAATGCGCATGTAGGGACAGCGAACGGTACACACCCGTTACTGTTTCCTAGAGAAATCCAGTGAGCGATACTCCTCTTACTTCGCGTGTTCCGTACCTGTTCAGGGCGATGCATGAGTGGATTCTGGACAATGACCAGACTCCTTATGTTGTCGTCGATGCGTCTGCCGATCGGGTGCGGGTGCCTTCGCAGCACACCGTAGATAACCGCATCATCCTGAATATCAGCGGTACTGCCGTGGAGCATCTGGAGATGGACAACGAAGCCGTGTCGTTTGTGGCGCGTTTTGGCGGGGTGGCGGAGTCCATCTATCTGCCCAGCCACGCTATTTTGGGTATTTATGCCAAAGAAAGCGGGGAAGGCATGATATTCGCGGCTGACGATTCGGATACAGACCCTGAAGACCCACCTACGGACGAAGGTCCGCCCGACGGCAAGCCGACTCTGCGCGTCGTTAAATAGATTATTTGACCGAACTGTGGCGAGGTCTTTAGCGCCTGATGCCTGTCGATAGTTTACCGGGGCGCCGCCGGATATCACTTCACACACGCCGACATTGGCTGGAGCATGGTCGACGGGCTGATTGCACCCGCCGTGTGCGCTTCAATGGGCAGGGAGTCCGGGCAGGTGTTCGTTGAAAAGTGAGAGCCAGCCACTGCCCGTCCATCTGGCTGCAGGGGTCCGTTCCTGTAGCTGACTCTCCCCCTCTAAAGCGACGTTCTGTCAGGGATTCCCTCATAGAATCCTGTCAAAGTGAAATTTCGTTGTGCTGCCGGCGACTTGCGTCCGGATCCTGGGCGGTCTGCCGTACCGAACCGGGTCTTGACGGGAATGAGGAGGCGAGGGCAGAAAAAACGCGAGCCATGGAATGACTCGCGTCGGATTTTTGGTCTACGTGTCTGCGGCGCTCTTTCCGAACCTCAATTGCTCCGGGTGGAGTCTTATCGCGATGAACCAGGTCGCGATTTGTAGTGTGAGCGCCTGTCTGACTCATGTGGGTCAGCTCAGTGGATGATTTTCAACGGATATTAGCCAAGCTGCGAACCTACCACCGCGCCCGCCAGTGCGCCGACAAATGCGGCGATTGCAACCGGAATGACGCTATTGTTCTTAGGAGGTAGTGGAGCGGCCAGTGGAATGATCGGTGCGTCGTCATCTTTCCCGTCAGCATTGTTACCCATATTGTGGTCCTCTTGTTAAATGGATCGGAATCCCAAGCGTAGGACGACGTATGACGAAAAGCCAGCCGGATCTGTCTGTGAGCCAGGCGCCATGTACGGGGCTGAATGGTTTGGGGAGCCGAAGCTGCCTGTTCAAGCGCACCAGCGGTCATCAACGCCAGGCAGCGCGCTTTTGTCATTCGTTTCCTGTTATTCAATTACCCTATTAAATCCGGTCTCCGGTGCATGGGTGAGCAGACGGCCTCCTCCCCGGCTCAAGGGTAGTTGCATGTCGGCTGTGGCCGCGCATAACATATTGAGACACTTTGTATTTGCCAGGATAAATTTATGTCGAGTTCCGTAACCCAACTGTTAGGGGCGTGGCGAGAGGGCGATGACGCAGCCCTCTCCGAGCTGACGCCCCTGGTCTACCAGGAACTGCGACGACTTGCCGGTAGTTATATGCGGGGTGAGCGCAAAGGCCATACGCTTCAGGCGACAGCGGTCGTCAATGAGGCGTATATGCGGATGGTTGATATGGACGTTGAATGGCAGAACCGGGCGCACTTTTTTGCCATTGCTGCCCGGCTGATGCGACGAATTCTGGTGGATCATGCCAAGGCACATCGCCGTCAAAAGAGGGGAGGCAAGGACACTACTCTGTCTTTGGAAGAGGCGCTTGTCATGGGTGAGGAGCGCGAGCCCGACCTGATTCATCTTGACGAAGCGCTGAGCAAACTGTCAGAAGTTGATGAGCGTAAAAGTCAGGTCGTGGAGCTTCATTTTTTCGGTGGACTGACTTACGACGAGATAGCGGAAGCGATGAGCATATCCGCCGCTACCGTACACCGCGATCTGCGGATGGCGAAGGCCTGGTTAAATAATGAGCTCCAGAACTGACTCCGTATCCTCCCAGCAGTGGGCGTTGCTTCAACGGATATTTGATCAGGCTCTCGAGGTACCGGAAGATACGCGAGATTCCTTCATTGATACGGCGTGTCAGGGCGATCAAATACTCCGCAAGCAGGTCGACGCGCTCATACGTGCGGCCGAAGCCGATGAAGAGCTCGTTGGAGATCTGATTCGTACGGCTGCCGATCAGGTGCTCGAAAAAAGCCCGAAAACCCGCAAGCAAATTGGTGCCTTCAAGATTGTTGATGTCATTGGTACTGGCGGAATGGGCGTGGTCTACCTGGGTCAGCGCTCAGACCGTGAATTCGACCAGCAGGTCGCGATCAAGATCCTGCACGACGAATTGGGCAGTGACGAGGCGTTGCTTCGTTTTCGCACCGAGCGTCAGATTCTGGCGGACTTGAATCATCCCAATATCGCCAGGCTGCTTGACGGCGGCCAGACGGAAGACGGCTTGCCTTACCTCGTTATGGAGTACATAGACGGGGTCCCGCTGGTCGAATACTGCGATCAGCGACGGCTCGGTATTGATGAACGTCTGGACCTGTTCAAGCAAGTTTGCGCTGCTGTGGCTGTCGCGCACCGCAGCCTGGTTGTGCATCGTGATCTGAAGCCAGGCAATATTCTGGTTGATTCTGAAGGCACGCCAAAGCTGCTCGACTTCGGAATTGCGAAGGTACTGAGCAATCGTTTTCAACCAACCGATCTGGCAAAGACACAGCTCGGCGAACGCTTGCTGACACCGGACTATGCGAGCCCTGAGCAGGTCCAGGGGCTGCCCATTACAACTTCCAGCGATATTTACTCTCTGGGCGTGTTGCTCTATCAGCTGCTGTGCGGAACAAGACCCTTTCGGCTGGTTGACAAGACGCCTGCCGAGATGGAAAAAATCATCCTCAATGATGTGCCGTTGCCGCCCAGTCAGGCTATCGGTACCGTACTGAAACGATCGGAGGGTGCCCGGGCAATAGCGGCGGACCGGCGTGGCCTGACGGCGGATGCGCTTCAGAAAAAGCTGGCCGGCGAACTCGACTACATTGTACTCATGGCTCTGAAGAAGGAGCCGCAGCGCCGTTATGTGTCTGCCAGTCAACTGGCGTCCGACCTCACCAGGTATCAACAGGGCTTGCCGATAGCCGCGGTAAAAGACACGCGTCGCTATCACGCGCGTAAATTCTTTCAACGCAACAGGATTCCTGTTACCGCTGCCGCAGTATTGCTGGTGTCGCTGCTGGGTTTCTCGATCATGTCGTATCAGCAGGCCAGAGCGATCGCCGTTGAAAAGAGCGTGTCCGAGAATTCACTGGATTTTCTGACGGAAGTGTTTCGTGCCAGCACGCCGGGCGAACTGCAAAAAGAGGTGGTTACCGCCATGGATATTCTGGATGTGGGTGCCGCCAGAGTTGAAACACAGCTTAACGACCAGCCGGCGCCAAGGGCAACGCTTCAGCGCATCATTGGACTGGCGTATGCGAGTAACCAGAACGCCGAAAAAGCGTTCGAACATTTGGAGAGTTCCCTTGAGACCAGAACCGAGCTGTATGGTATTGACCATCCGTTTTCAGCGGACGTGCTGCAAAACCTCGGAGATCTTTATCTGGCCCAGGGGAATGTAGAAAAGGCCAGGCCGCTGTTCGAGCAGGCACTGGCAGTCTACCGGAATTCGGTTTCCCGGCGGTATTTCAGGGGCAACAACATCAAGCGGCAGGGCGCGATTCAGAACGCGCTGGGTGATCTGGCGGCAGCCCATCGACTGATGGGTGAGTTTGAAATTGCCGAGGGCTATTTTCGCGAGGCAATAGAAATTGCCAAAGGACTGGAAGGCAGCGAGCAGCACGTAAACGAAGAGCCGGGCCTGATGGAAAGATTGAGTAATTTACTGCAGGAGCGGGGGCGATACGCAGAAGCGGATGAAATGCTTGAAGCTGCGATGGTGATTGCGCGAAGACGATTTGGTGACGATAGCCTGATGATGGCGAGACTGGTCGAATCTCTCGCGATGTCACAACATGCGCAAGACAACCTGATCGATGCAGAAGAACTTTATCGCAAGGCAATGTCTATTCGAGAGGGCAAACTGGCGCCCAGTGCCCCAGTCGTTCTGGCGTCCAAGAGAACGCTTGGTCGACTGCTGCGCGACCGCCAGCAGCCTGAGGAAGCGCTCGTATTGCTGGAAGAAGTCGTGGAGCAAAACCGAAAATATTTTGGCGACCCTCTGCCGTTTTCTTCGGGTACAGACCTTGTAGAACTCAGTCGGGTGCTGATTAATCTCGGCCAGTTCGAGGAGGCCGAATCGTTATTGGACGAGGCCTGGGGAATCTATGTGCGGACCTCAGGCAAGCGTGATGCCCGATACGCCGAGGTGCTGCGCGAGCAGGGGAATCTGTACGTTGCAATGGGGCGCCCGGACGTGGCGATTACCAAATTCGGAGAATCTGTGACGCTGCTTCGCGATATGTTTGGTGACGACTACTGGCAGACGGCGGCCAATATCAGCGAGAAAGCGGAAGCTCATATGGCCCTTGGGCAGCACGCAGAGGCGAAACACCTGCTCGATGCGTCAGAGCCCGTGCTGCATCGTTTTCTGGGACCCGATCATAGGTTGTCCAGAGCGGCTACAGAACGAAGAGGACGTCTCGAGGTCGCCGTGCGTTCACCCGATGCCGGCGCCTGAGGCTTGTCCAGGCGGTTAACGTGAATGGGCAGGCTGGATGACAGCAAGTGCGCATGCGTAAGCCAGGTCAGGCGTTGAGCGCGGCGTCCGGAAAGAGTTTGCCCGGATTGAGCACGTTATTGGGATCGAACTGACGTTTTATCCGGACCATGAGTTCAAGCGTAGCCGGTTCTATTTCCAGGCCGACGAATTCTTTTTTGTCGTAGCCAATTCCATGCTCCCCGGACAGCGTTCCCCCGAACTGAATAACCAGCTCAAAGACGGCCGCGAGACACGGTGTGGCCTGACTCATCTGATCCGGATCGTCCGGATCGATTAGAAGATTTACGTGCAGGTTGCCGTTGCCGGCATGGCCGAACGCGACGATACGCACTCCGTGCTGCCGGGCCAGTGACTGCAGCGTTGTGACGAACTCACCGAGTTTGGATACAGGAACCACGACGTCTTCGTTGATCTTCTTGGGTGCAATGGTGCGAAGAGCGGGCGACAGTGCCTTGCGGGCTCGCCAGAGCTCCCGCGTTTCGGCGTCGTTGCGCGCGCCGCGACATTCCAGCAAGGCATCGCCCTGAGCGGCGTTTTCAATGGCCTGAACGGCATGGTCGAGCTGGGCTTCGGCGCCGTCCACTTCTACGATCAGCATGGCCTGCGCCGCGGCGGGAATATCAGCGCCGCTGTAGTCACGAATCAGTTGAAGGCAGTCGGCGTCGATAAATTCTACGACCCGCGGAATGACGCTTTGCGCCATGATGCGCGATACGCCCCGTGCAGCCGCGGTAGCGTCCGTGTACAGGATTCTCAGTGCGCGGATGGCCTCCGGCAAGGGCGTTAACTTGAGCGTGGCTTCCGTGATGACGCCCAGCGTGCCTTCGCTGCCAATCAGCAGGCGCGTGAGATCGTACCCAACCACGCCTTTGGTGGTGTAGCAGCCGGATTTGATGCGCACGCCGTCCCCGGTAACCGCAAGCAGGCCGAGCGTATTGTCGCGAGGCGTGCCGTATTTGACCGCTCGCGGTCCCGAGGCGTTACAGGCCAGATTGCCACCCACGGTGGAGTATTCCGCTGAGGTCGGGTCAGGAGGCCAGAAAAAGCCGTGCCTGGCGGCTTCTCGCTGCACGGTGCCGTTGGTCACTCCGGGCTGTACCACCGCGACCCTGTTTTCGGGGTCTATTCGGCAAGACGTCATGCGCTCGGTTGCCAGTACAAGGCCACCGTCTTCCGGCACGGCCGCGCCCGCGGTGCCGGTGCCCAGGCCGCGAGCGGTTATCGGCAGGGCGTACCGGTTGCAGAGGCGAACAACGCGCTCCACCTGTTCGTGAGTTTGCGGGAGTACAACCACCGCAGGTACTCCCTGACGTCGGCTGTTGTCGTAACTGTAGGCCCAGCAATAGGCAGCGTCCGTACGAACACTGTCGGCATCAAGAATGTTGTGCAATTCGGCGAGTACCGCCGAATCAAGGCCGGTGTTGTCTGTGGCCGTGGGCATGGAGCTAGTCGCCCAGCAGAGCGCGGTCGAGTAAAAAACACAGGCTGTGAATCAGCAGAAGATGAACTTCCTGTATGCGCGCGGTTGATGTGGCCGGGACCCGCAGTTCGACGTCAGAGTCTTTCAATAGTGGCGCCATCGTTCCACCGTCTTTGCCGCTGAATGCAATCACGTTCATGTCGCAGTTGTGGGCGGCCACAATGGCACGATTCACGTTCTCAGAGTTGCCCGACGTCGAAATGGCCAGCAGCAGGTCGCCAGGTCGACCGAGCGCACGGACCTGCTTGGCAAATACTTCTTCATAGCTGTAGTCGTTGGCGATTGAGGTAATGGTTGATGCATCGGTAGTCAGCGCCATGGCTGCAAGGCCTTCGCGATCGCGTTCGAACCGGTTGAGCATCTCTGACGAGAAGTGCTGCGCATCTCCGGCGGACCCGCCGTTGCCGCAGCTCAGTACTTTGTTTCGTGCCTCAACGCAGTCGCATAACAGCTGAGCCGCTTTGGCAATGTTTGGCGGCATGGATTCGCGTGCGCGCTCCTTGGTGCTGATGCTTTGATCGAACAGTTGAGTAATCAGGTTCTCTTCAGTGTTCACGCTGTGGTCCTCTCTGGTGATACCCGCAGGGTCAATCTGATGGCACGAAGGCGTTCTTAACCCACTGGATGCCGAAGTGTGCGGCTGAAACCGCAACGACGTCAAATCGACTCGGAATATTGCTGTCGCATGACTGATAGGCCAGATAGTGTCGGGCCGTCCGTATCAGACGATTCTGTTTGTGTTTCTCCACGCTCACCAGGGCACCGCCGAAACGACTTGAGCGCCGATAGCGCACTTCGACAAACACCAGATGGGAGTGATCACGCATAACCAGATCAATTTCGCCGAAGCGGCAAAAATAGTTTCGTCCGATTAGTTGCAGACCATGAGACAGCAGGAACGTTTCGGCGGCGGCTTCCGCCTGCGCTCCGCGCTGGTGTCTGCGCCTTGATTTGAATCCGGCCATGTACCGTCCTGTTGCAACAATAGGTCGGCACGAAGATCAGTTTAATTCGAACATTAAAAAACGCGGTCACGCGGCCGCGATTGCGCGTACTTGTTCCAGTTCTGGCGGCGGGTTTTGCAGCCGGGCGAGCGTCGGTTCAGTTCCCACCTTCAATCGGCTCGGGCAAAAAGTCGGTTTCGATCACCGGAGGTATGTACTGCGCGCCGCCGTTAGTGACCGTCGCAATGTCGAGGTCTCGCACAATGCGATTGCCCGGTGAAAGCGTCAGTCTTCCGGTCAGACCGTTGATGCCTTCGGCCAGCACCTGGCGCTGCCCGTGAAGCTCGGGCAGCAGGGCGTACGCGTCCATACCCATCGCATAAAGATGACCGCCGCGTTTGACCCGCTGAGGCCAGGCGCGGCTGAGCGTTTCGCGCTGATTGACAATGACAGGATCAGGAGAGACGGTCCAGGGCGTGCCGGCGAAAATGACACCTTCGAGATCTTTTCGATTCAGACTCGCATCGTCTTCAAATATGGATGCCGTCGACAGCACCGGAAGGTCGTTGGCGTAATGGTAGTTCAGCTGGGGTCGAATCAGGCGGCCCTGCTGTGCACCTGCGGCCAGGAATATGAACTGGGCATCCTGACGGCGACGTGGTTCAAACTCGAGGGTTTGCCCCACAATGGCGCTGAGCTGCTGATGCCGGGTCTTGCTGCTGTTGAGGTTCAGAAGATTGGTAATCGGCATGCCAAAGTCTTTTTCAGCCGGGTCATAGGCGCCGGCATCAATCATCTTGCCACCGCCCGCCTCAAAGGCGGCGCTAAAGCTGGCCAAAAGGCGTTGACCGAGCCCGGTTTCCGGGATCAGCGCGATCCCGCGCGTCATGCCTTCGCTCAGCGCGTAGCGCGCGATGGTGGCGGACTCGTGCTCTGGCGAAAGTGAGAACTGGAAAAAGTTCACCGGGCCGCCCGCACTGTCGTTGAGGTAGTTCAATGCGAGCGTCGTGGTTGCAATCGCGTTGCTGTCTGCGAGGGCCTGTACATTGCTCTTGCTCAGTGGTCCTACAACGAAGTCGGCGCCGTTGGCCATGGCGGTTTCGTAGGCCTCTACGGCAGAGGTCGACGACGTATCGTAAATGCGCACTTCAGGACGCTCGGCGTTATCTGCGTCGTTCAGATACGCCGCGATAAAACCGTCCCGAATGGCTGTCGCAGGCGCGCCCAGTCGTCCGGACAACGGGAGTAACAGCGCTACTGACGCTGGTGCCGATTGCGGCAAATAGTTTTGTCCTTCGGACAGGTTCGCGGTGAGGTCGGTGGCCATGTGCTTGCCGAAATCGTCGCGCCAGAAGTTTAACTGCTGATTCAGGGCGACGCGGTTGCGGCCATTGACCCGGTAGAGTCTCGCCAGCTCCATCCATCCTTGCAGATTTCGGTCGGCACCCTCTGGTGTCTCCAGCGGGTGCCCTTTGCGGCCAAGGTCGCGCAGGGCAAACCATATCAGCCGGCGATTGTTGGTGATGTCGTCGCCTCTTCGCAGCCAGGTCTCACGCTCGGTCAATGTGGTGACCATGCCGGCCGCATCGCCGGTCATGGCCTGGGCGCGGGCCTTGAGTTCCAGAAAGGCGGGCCGTTGAGGTTCCTCGATACTGGCGTCGAGGCGATTCAGGTCGTTGAGCGCCGTACGCGCCTGACCGTTAATCAGCTTGTCGGTGGCCAGCAGCATGCCAATGATCGGGTCGTTGGCGGGCAAGGCGCCCTGCACCCGACGGAGCGTACCCAGACCTTTGACCGATTCGCCATGGTTGAACCAGGCGCGCGAGGCGTCGAGCAGGTAGGCGTCTTTTTGCTGGCTGCCGGTGGCGCTGTCGGCGAGGCGCTCGTAGCCGCGGGCCGCCCGGTCGTAGCGACCGGCTTTAATGTCGCGCTCAATTTGCGCGCTGACAGAGGAGCCACCCGAGGGCCGGAATGTCGCAGACTCAGGCACGCAGGCGCTCGCCATCATGAGCAGGCACAGCAACAGAGGTAATCGGCTGAGCGGGCGCGACTGCGCGGGGCTGATGGAATTGTGGGGCATACGGGACATCCTGGGTTACAGCGACTTAGCTTCGCACAATGGTACACTCAAACCGATGCGCAAATCCTGCCAAAACGGCCACAAATATGGATCCGGCCGGGCACACGGGTTGGCTTCTATCTGATGTAAACACGGGCAGCTGCTGTCCGTGCAGTCCTCCATAAGGGAAATCGTATGAGCTCAGCCGGCTGTCTCTATGTGGTCGCCACACCCATTGGAAATCTTGACGACATGACGCCCCGGGCCATTGAAACGCTCCGAACGGTGGCGGTTGTGGCTGCGGAAGATACCCGTCACAGTGGTCGGCTTCTGGCCCACTTCGGCGTTAAAACGCCGATGGTGTCACTCCATGACCACAACGAAGACGTCCGGTCAGATCAGCTCATAAAGCGAATTGAACAGGGTGAATCGGTGGCGCTAATCAGTGATGCGGGAACGCCCCTGATCAGTGACCCGGGATACACGCTGCTCAAACGGGTACGCGATCGAAACCTGAGCGTGAGCCCGATCCCCGGGGCCAGCGCCCTGATCAGCGCCCTGTGCGTGGCCGGACTGCCGACAGACCGATTTGCGTTTGAAGGGTTTCTTCCGGCGAAATCCGTGGCCAGGCGACAACGGCTCGAACAGCTCAGTCAGGAATCACGTACGCTTATTTTTTATGTGTCCAGACATCAGGCCGAGAAGCAGCTGGCGGATTGCGCTGAAGTATTCGGCGAAGAGCGGCCGGCGACGCTCGCCCGCGAGATTACCAAGCTGCATGAAACGGTGCGGCACGGCACGCTCCACGCGCTTTGGGAGTTCTGGCGTGAGAACCCTGATCAGCAAAAGGGGGAGCTCGTGCTCGTAGTGGGGGGAGCGCCGGAACAGGAGTCCTCGTCGTCGGACCTGGAGCACTTGCTGAGCGTACTTTTAACCGAAATGGGGGCGAAGCAGGCTGCGGCGCTTGCCGTTAAGCTTACCGGATGCGGGCGCAATGAGGCGTACAAGGTTGCCCTGGCGCTGAAGTCGGCTGGCTAGACCGTGGCCTGTCAGGGCAGTCAGAAAAGTCGTGATTCCACGAGCCGGCAGGAGGGGGTTCAGGCCACCGGTGTCATTAATTTTTGTGGACCGTGTAAGTGCTTGAAATCAAAACTGATTGTTCGTCTTCTCAATTAGCGTATGCCGAGTCTGCGCGGTATACTGAAAATTGCAGGAATTCTCGCTACGTAATCACAATACGGGTGGCACCGCACAGGAAGGCTCCGCTACCGCACCGAGATGTCTCCGCAGGGTTAATTCACAAAGAATCTGCTTTGCGCGCCCGGAGGGTACCCGGGTGTTTGTGTTTCTGCTTCAGGATTTACGGCCCTAATGGGCCAGCTAACGGATGGCGAAAATAATTTGTCGGTCGCACGGGCGTAATCGTGCCGACCTAACACTAAAACACGTAGGTTCAGGGGATTCACATGAGTTTGAAGTCTTTCACTTCGAGTGCAGCTCGTCACGTACGAACGATGAGCGGTTTATTAACGGTGCTTTTGATTGCCACCATGTCGGCTGGCAACGCGTATGCCCAGACCGAAACAACGTATACCGGTATCGTTGACGATGCCACAGGTGCGTTCGTTGCTCTGACGCCTATTGGTACTCCGGTAGGAGGGCCGATTGTGGTCAGTGATGCAGCCCTGGCGGCCGGATCAATCGGGATCGCGGATATCGTTTCGATTGCCGTTAATGTCGGTGGATTTTGTTTCTCCAACACGGGATCTGAAACGGACTGTCCAGGAGGGGGTAGTCTTGTTCCTGTCACGTCAATTGATGCGGCAGCGATTACCGGGACCGGCGGCACGCTGGGTGGTAATTTCGCCGTAACGGCCTTTTCCCCGACCTTTAATGTCTCTATTCCGATTCTGTTCGACCTCTCGGCTGGCACGTTCTCCGCCGATGGTGGAGCATTGGGAACCGTGGCTGGTACGGGATTACTGGTGGCACCAGGAGGCAATGCGCCCGAGATTACAGTATCACCGACTTCGATAGACTTTGGTACGGTTGCCCAGAACGCCACTGTGACCACCCAGGATGTGACCATTACGAATGACGGCACCGGCGATCTGTCGATCACCAACATTTCGCTGCCCGGCACAACAGTGACGGATTCAGATAACTGCCCGGCGACTTTGGCGTCGATGGCGTCTTGTACGATTACGCTATCGTTAAACACTACATCAATAGC
>CAWUKD010000007.1:0-52063 GCA_963922815.1 uncultured Gammaproteobacteria bacterium | reverse complement strand
TGGCTTCCCGACGAAACCGTTTATCGTTTCCGCGTTCCGCAAACTGAAGCGGCGAATCTGGCTCGGCGACACATAAATGTCATCGGGACCTGCCAGGTAAGAACTGTTCGCAGAGCGCAGGAAGCCGAAGCCGTCCTGCAGAATCTCGAGTACCCCGTCGCCCCAGATGTCTTCACCTTTGGCGGCCTGAGCTTTGAGAATGCCAAAAATAATGTCCTGACGACGCAGTCGAGCGGTGCCTTCCAGCTCCATCTCGTTGGCCATGTCGACCAGTTCGGCGATGGGCTTGATTTTGAGATCGGAGAGTTTCATCGCGCTTTCGCTAAGCGCCAGTTCCTCTTCTCCTACGGTACCCAGATCTTCATCGTCGAAATTTTCATGCTTCGGCCTGCGCTTGCGCCGGGTCTTGTTACCGCCCTGCGGGCGCTTGTCGTTGCGTCCACGAGGGTTTTTCTTCGGGCCACCGCCCTCTGAACCTTTTCCAGCGCCTCGCGCAGAACTGCCTAAATAGCCTCTCATAATGAATTTTCCAGTGTCGCAATCAGCTTGCCTTTGGAAATTACACCGACGTTCTGAGACTCGACCTGACCGTTTTTGAACAGCATCAGCGTCGGAATACTGCGCACCGCAAACTTGCCGGCGATTTGCGGATGATCGTCAATATTGATCTTGGCGATTTTTACCTTGCCAGCGTATTCGCTGGCCACGTCGTCCAGAACTGGCGCTATCATTTTGCATGGACCACACCATTCAGCCCAGAAGTCGACCAGAACGGGAATATCTGACTTCAGGACGTCCGCTTCGAAATCGGCGTCGGTGGTATGGAAAGGGGCGGCCAGGGTCTGGCTGGATTGGTTTTGATCGCTCACTGCGATAGTCCTCCGAAAATTAACGTGTGCTCTTTAGAAATTATTGTGGGAACCCTGAAATACGGCGAATAGTCGTGGGGGTAAAAAAGGAGTCTGGTAATAACAGTGACGGCGCGAACCGGATAAGGCACAATGTTCCGGATGTTTTACGTGCGCTGCCTGTTTCTCGCCTCGCGATAGATTCGGCGAAGCTCAATGTAATGAGCATTATTTTGGACTGCAATCCGCCTAAGATGCAAGCCTTTTCGCCACAAAATCAACACCTGGCCCCAATATGACCTCCACACATTTGTCCGAAACCTCATTTTCAAGCCTGGGATTGCACCCAGATGTGCTCAAAGGCGTCGAAACCGCCGGCTTTGAATTCTGCACGCCGATACAGGCCGATGCTCTCCCTGTGGCTCTGGCCGGTGGCGATGTCGCCGGGCAGGCGCAAACCGGCACCGGAAAGTCCGCGGCCTTTTTGCTCGCGATGCTGCAGAAACTCAAATTGAACCCGCCCGCTGATGGCCGCCGCAAGAACGATCCAAGAGCGATCATTCTGGCGCCAACCCGGGAACTGGCCATCCAGATCTATAATGATGCGGTCATTCTGAACGATGGCTGTAACTACAAGCTGTGCCTGGCCTTTGGGGGCACCGACTACGAAAAGCAGCGCAAGGACATCGAGAACGGCGTAGACATCCTGATTGGAACACCCGGACGCCTGATCGACTATTTCAAACAAAAAGTGTTTGGCCTGAACCACGTTCAGGTTCTGATTCTGGACGAAGCCGACCGCATGTTCGATCTCGGCTTTATCAAAGATATTCGCTATGTGCTGCGACGCCTGCCGGATGCCGACAAACGCCTTAACCTGATGTTCTCCGCAACGCTGGCTCAGCGCGTTCTCGAGCTGGCCTATGAACACATGAATGATCCCAAGCTGATTCGTATCGAAGCGGAATCCATAGCCGCCGACCGTATCAAACAGGTGATTTACTACCCGGCCAACGATGAGAAGCTGCGTCTTCTGGTCGGCATTCTGCGCAAAACCGACCCCAGCCGGACCATGGTGTTTGTCAACACCAAACGAGCCGCCGAACTGGTGCAGGCCACGCTGCAGGCCAATGATTTTAGCGCTCTGGCAATTTCCGGCGACGTACCCCAAAGGAAACGCATGAGCATGCTCAAGCAGTTCCAGAGCGGCGAACTGCAAATTCTGGTCGGTACAGACGTCGCCTCGCGCGGGCTGCACATCGACAACGTCAGCCACGTATTCAACTACGACCTGCCGCAGGACCCGGAAGACTACGTACACCGAATCGGACGTACCGCGCGGGCAGGTACACACGGGGATGCGATCAGCTTCGGATGCGAAAACTACGCACAGGGTTTGCCCGACATTGAAAAGTACGTCGGTTATCGACTCCCGATGGAACCCGTTGAGCAAGAGCTGCTGGCCGATATCACCATTCCGGTCATCAAGCGCAAGCCGCGCCCTGCCGGACGACGTGGCGGTGGCGGCGGTGGTCGCGGTGGCCCGCGCAATTCAGGGAGCGGTTCACGCAAGCCCGGTGGCGGTCGTGGCAGCCGGCGCAAGCCTTCCGGCGGCTCTCGCAAGCCCGGTGGCGGCAACCCAGGCTCGTCCGGCAACAGCTAGTCGGAAAGCATCAAACCGGCAGGAGATTGCCGCGCTTCGCTCGCAATGACGAGCCCTGTGACGACTACGGCGCTCCGGCCTTTGTGACAACGCAGATCTGAACCCGCTTACGCTATGGCAGAGTCGGGGTAATCTCGGCCACGCTGCCTACTTCGATCACAGAGAGCCCGTACTCTGCGCCACTGCCCTGCTTGGCGAACACAGAATCCGGATGCATGACTTCCACTAAATGACCAACGCCGGCTTTCTGCGCGGCCTCCAGCACGTTAATGCTGTCGTCCACCAGCACTGTGCGATCGAGATCAATGCCAAAACTGCGCTCCAGCGACTGCCAAAACTCCGGGTACTCTTTCGGTGCGTCAAAATCATGCGAGGTTATGGCGCGATCAAAATAGCGTTGCACCTGAACCTCGGCCTGCTTGATCGCCAGAATGAACGGGTGCGCGTTGGTGGCCAGAATTCGTCTTGCCGGCAGCGTTGACAGGGCCACCAGAAAATCCTCCGCACCGGGCAGCCATCGCACCAGGTGGCTCTGGGTTTGCTTGACCGCGCGGATGTCTACACCAATCGAGTGAGTCCAGTGATCGAGGCAGTACCAGTCGAGCGTGCCACGCGTGCGGTCGGCGTGCGAGACCACCTGATTAACCGCCGATTCAACCGCAATACCTTTTTCCTGCGCAATATGGGCCGGCAGCGTCTGCAGCCAAAAGCGTGTATCGAACGCGAGATCCAGCAGGGTACCGTCCATGTCGAGTAACACGGTATCGATTTCCTGCCAGTTAATATCCTGAAGCATAGGAGTAGCCATGTTGGCTATACTAGCGGGGTTAACCATCTTTAAGGAAGTCTGCTGTGCACTACATCGACTGGCTCGAACCTGTAATCGAAATCGCCGTTGGCGCCGGGGAGAAAATCCTCGACATCTATGACTCCGACTTTGACGTTGAGCACAAGGCAGATGAGTCGCCGCTGACTGCGGCGGATCTTGCGGCACATCGACATATTGTTGCCGGACTGGAGGCGCTGACCCCCGATATCCCGATACTGTCGGAGGAATCCGCGTCCATTGAATGGGAAGAGCGTAAACACTGGAACCCTTACTGGCTTGTGGACCCGCTGGACGGCACCAAGGAGTTCGTGAAGCGCAACGGAGAGTTCACCGTCAACATCGCGCTGATTCGCCAGCACAAGCCCGTGCTGGGCGTTGTACACGTACCGGTGACTAACGTGACCTACTGCGGTGAAGAAGGCACCGGTGCAATGGTCATCGAGAAGGGTGCGCGAACGCCGATTACCGTACGACCCTGTGCCAAAACACCGGTTGTTGTCGGTAGTCGGTCACACCGCGGCGAGCTGCTCGACGGTTATCTTGAACGCCTGGGCGAACACGAAATGACGGCCATGGGCAGTTCACTGAAACTGTGCCTGGTTGCCGCCGGTAAAGCCGACCTGTATCCACGCCTTGGACCTACCTCGGAATGGGACACGGCCGCCGCGCACGCCGTCGTTGAAGCCGCTGGCGGGAAGGTTGTCGATCTGGAAGGGAACCGGGTTATGTACAACGCGAGTCCAAACATTTTGAATCCGCACTTTTTTGTCATTGGCGACTCGTCCGTCGACTGGCTACAGCACCTCGCAATCGCCGACTAACGATGCTGCCTTACATAATACTGGCGGGACTGCTGTCAGCGGCGTGGTTCTGGTACGACACGATGCGCATACGCGAAATGGCGAACACCGTGGCTCAGCAAGGCTGTCGCAGAGCCGACGTTCAGTTTCTCGATGGCACCGTTTCATTTGCCAAGCTGAGCATCGTCAACACGGCCAAAGGCCTTCGGTTTCGACGCGTGTTCGTATTTGATTACAGCGACGACGGAGAAAACCGGCGCCAGGGATTCGTGGTTTTCGCAGGCAGCGACGTGCTGAATCTGGGCCTTCAGGCCCGAGAAATCCACTAGGTACAGTTGCACGTACGCAACCTCAATTATTGCATCGCATCAGAGAGGCGGAAGCCCGACCGATTTTTATAGATGCCGCAGCTGAAACCCCGGTGTAAACTAGGGGGCTGGATAACGTAGCACCCCCTAACGAGCAGCATCGGGACAACAGGCGCCATGACAATCGACACCGAGTGTTTCAAAGATGTCGCGAAGCTAAAAGAGCTGCGTGTCGCGCATCGTGACCTGGATACCATGATCGTCCGAATGAGCGAAGACCCCTGCGTCGACCAATTACATTTACGTCGACTCAAGCGGCGCAAGCTTTACATCAAGGACAACATTTCCCGCCTTGAAAGCGATCTTATTCCCGATCAGCCCGCCTGAATTCGACCAACGCAAAACCTGAACTTCGACGCTTCCGCAGAATCGAACACTCTCTCCTTACTTCTTCGCGACATAGTCCGGATCTGACTCTATGGCACATTATGCAATTGGCGATATACATGGCTGCCTGACTGCACTCGAACATGTAGTCAGCAGTCTTCCGCTGAACGACGACGACACTCTGGTACTGCTCGGTGACTACGTTGACCGCGGACCCGACTCCAGGGGCGTCATTGAATGGGCGCTGAACTACGAGGGTCCCGCACGACTCGTCGCTCTGCGGGGAAATCACGAAGTCATGATGCTCGATGCACGGGAACATCCGGAGAAGTTTTTCTCGTGGCAGCATTTCGGCGGAGAAGAAACGCTGCATTCCTACGCGTTCAAAGACGGCAGCGACTGGGCTCAGTGTATTCCTGACTCACACTGGCAGTTTCTCGAGGACACGCTTCCCTACTTCGCCACGGATGAACACATTTATGTACACGCCAGCGTTAAGCCAAAAGTTCCACTTCAGGATCAGAACGACCGGATGCTGTACTGGAAGAAGAATACAAAGCCGAAACCCTATAAAACGGGTCAACTGGTGATATGTGGCCACACCACCCAGTACGGCGGAGAAATCGGCGACTTCGGGCACACCGTCTGCCTCGATACGTATGCCTACGGGGATCAATGGCTAACCTGTCTGAACGTTGATTCAATGGAATACTGGCAGGCAAACCAGCAGGGAGAGACCCGCAGCGGCGCGCTTCCTCCGCGCGACTGAAGACCGGACAATTACTTCTGTACTACACCACGGAGTCTTCAGAGCTTAATTCGGTTGACCACGTGAGGTTAAGTTGGCACATTCCGTATTCGTGCTCGACGCTGTCAAAAACAAGGAAATGGTATGTCTGAATTTGACTTGGTAAACATAGACTCGGCCCAGGGCCTCGCGAAGGATTTGCTCGAAAGCATTCACCGCAAGCTGGGAATGGTACCGAATATCTATGGCGTCATGGCACAGGCGCCTTCCACTCTGGCAGGTCAGCTGGCTCTGGACAGTGAACTTGCAAAAGGCTCGCTGAGCAAGCACCTGATTGAAAAAATTGCGCTGGTAGTAGGCAATGACAACAGCTGTGGCTACTGCGTGTCGGCACACTCGGCGATTGCCGCCGGTCTTGGCATGAGTGAAGAAGATATCGTTGAGGCGCAGAAGGGCAAATCGGAAGACCCTCTCGAACAGGCCGTGCTGAATCTTGCCATCTCTGTAAACGGCAACCATGGTCATGGCGACAACTCGGCTATTCGGCGCGCGCTGGAAGCGGGACTGAGCCAGGCAGAAGTCATCGAAGTCGTAGGACAGGTTGTGAAGAACATCATGACGAATACGATTAACGGCATCGCGGAAACAGCGATCGATTTTCCGGAACGGGCCCTGATTTAGCGCAAATCGCTTAACCGGTTTTAACGGCTCACGATCAGACTTTACATAACTATTGAATCGAACCCGGTTTCCCCTTAAGCCCGCTCAGCCACCATTTTCTGAGTAATCATGCTGTTATCCCCAAACGGTGGCGGCTGGGCGAGATCCGGTCTTGCCTTTGTGAAAATTTGTGACGCGAATGAGGGTTTTTACTGATTCTCATCGCTTATCTTGATGAAGAGCATTTGTCGGGGGGCAAATCAGGCGCGCTGTGAGGTGTTCATGTGCGTGTCCGCAACGGCCGGTTCTGCACGGCCTTGACCCTATTGAATGGAATCAATTAGAACTCAAGCAAACACTATGCGCATAGAAAAAATTCAACCAGAAGAAATACTTCCGCTCATTCTGTGTGCGGCGGGCACGCTGGGCATACTGCCGTTCGCCATCATGCGTTTTTTGCGCGGCGAATGGATCATGGGAGCCATCGACAGCGTCATCGTGTTGTCCATGGCCTGCCTGGCCGTGTTCGTGTTTCGAACGCACAAGGTACGCGCAGCCAGCATCTACCTGTCGGCGCTGGTTCTGACGGGTGCGCTGCTTACGGTGTACCTCAAAGGGCCCATGCAGGTGTTCTGGACTTACCCTGCCATGATGGTCACGTTTTATCTGATCAAGCCCAAGGAAGCGCTGCTGCTTGCCGTACCCGCCGTCCTGGCGCTGCTGCCCGCATTAATCCCCACCATGGAATTTGCGCACCTCGGGGCAGTTCTGGTGACGCTGCTGATCACCAACTCGGTGGCGTACAGTTTCGCCAGCCAGTCGCTATTCCAGCAGGAGCAGCTCATGGAACTGGCGGCGCACGACCCTTTGACCGGCACCGGTAACCGGCGTGGTCTGCTGCTTGAAATGGACCGCGTGGCGGCTCTTCGCAGCCGCATTGGTACGCCAAGCTCCCTGCTACTGATCGATCTTGATCGCTTCAAGAGCATTAACGACCGCTATGGACACGGCGTTGGCGACGACGTGCTGATATCGCTGTGCCGACGCATCACAAAACGAATTCGGCAAACAGACAGCCTGTATCGGATCGGCGGCGAGGAATTTGTCGTGGTCGTGAACAACGAGAATATTCGTGATGCTGCGGCGCTCGCCGAAGACCTTCGCGCCCATGTCGCTGAAGAGATCTGCATCCACGACATTTCGGTGACCATATCGATCGGCGTGGCGGAACTGGTGCTCGGAGAAACCTCGAAGGAATGGCTGGGTCGTGCTGATGTTGCGCTGTACGAAGCCAAGGAAAAAGGCCGAAATTGCGTCCGTATGGCGCGCTTTCCTCACGAACGCGATCCTGCGATTACCGCCTCGGGCGTCGAGGCCTGAAACCACCCCAAAGCAGCTACCTCGTTGTTTCAGAAGGCTCCGCATCGGCTGTGCGGCAACCGTAACACTCGTTTACCCGCAGGCCTCAACTGATCCATGCAAAGCAGGTACACTTTGCGCATCCTGTTGAACCGAATCAGAACCATGCTCAAAAAACTTCTTATTGCTCTTGTGGCGCTTGGCGTTCATACACCACTGGTTGCGGCAGACGCCGAAACCGACGTACAAACCATGCTTAACAAGCTGCTGCCCATCGCAGAAGACCTGCTGCTGGATCACGGCGAGTTTTTTCCGTTTGGTGGTGCCATGAAAGAAGGCGGCGAAGTCGTCACAATTTCCGGCATCGACGGACTCAACAACGATCAGCCCCCTGCCAGCGAAGTCATTGAAATGCTGGATATTAACCTGAGGATTGGCGCCGAGAACGACCAGTACTACGCCACGGCTGTGGTCTCCAACGTCAACGTTGTCCCACCGGGCCAGTCTGAGCAGACCCGCGCCATTGCCATCATGATGGATCATCGTGACGGCCTGTCCATGACCCTGGTGTTTCCGTATGTCGTCAAAGAGACCGAAGTAGAGCTCGGGCAGTTATTTGCCAAAGCCAACGAACGAAAGATTTTCGATCGGCTGCCAGCGCCGGCGAAACCGTCTGGCGAATAGAACCCGCCTGGCGAAAACCAGGCGGGCTGACTCGCTTATCGCAGCTGCTTTAACACTTCGTCGAGTGTTTCTTTGGCGTCCCCGAACAGCATGCGCGTATTCTCCTTGAAGAACAACGGGTTCTGCACACCGGCATAGCCGGTAGCCATGCTTCGTTTCAGCACAATCGTATCGGTACCGTTCCAGACTTCGAGCACCGGCATCCCGGCAATCGGACTGTCCGGCTCGTCGAGCGCGGCCGGATTCACGATATCGTTGGCGCCAATCACTACGGATACATCGACGTTGGGAAAATCCTCGTTGATCTCTTCCATTTCAAACACGATGTCGTACGGCACTTTGGCTTCGGCCAGCAGCACGTTCATATGACCCGGCATGCGGCCAGCGACCGGGTGTATGCCAAAGCGAACGTTAACACCACGGTCGCGCAGCGCTTTGGTGATTTCGTACACGGTGTGCTGAGCCTGCGCCACGGCCATGCCGTAGCCTGGAATAATCATGACGTCTTTGGCTTCGCGCAGCAGCTCAGCCGTCTCCGGCGCCAGAATCGGCACAACCTCGCCCTGTTCTTCACTACTACCGCCGGAGCTGCCACCGGTAGAGCCAAAGCCACCCGCGATGACCGAGAAAAACTTGCGGTTCATGGCGCGGCACATGATGTAGCTAAGGATTGCACCGCTGCTACCTACCAAGGCACCGGTAACAATCAGCAGATCGTTGCTCAGCATGAATCCGGTAGCGGCAGCTGCCCACCCCGAATAACTGTTGAGCATGGACACAACAACCGGCATATCGGCGCCGCCAATGGCCATCACCATGTGGATACCAAACACAAGCGCTATGACGGTCATGATGACCATTGCACTCATGCCACTACCTGACGCCGACTGATCAAGGAACATTTTGCCAACAACCACGGCGCCTACTAACAGACCGAGGTTCAGCCAGTGCCGCGCTGGCAGCATCAAAGGCTTGCTGGTAATGCGGCCACTGAGCTTGCCAAAGGCCACCACCGACCCTGAAAAGGTCACCGCGCCGATCAGCACACCCAGGTAAGTTTCAACGTCGTGAATCGTCTTGTCCACGCCAAACAGAACCGTACCGTGATCCATGAAATTGGCGTAGCCAACCAACACGGCTGCCGCGCCGACGAGACTGTGCAAAATGGCAACCAGCTCCGGCATTTCGGTCATTTGCACGCGTCGCGCCAGGATCAGACCTACCGCTCCGCCAATCGCCAGCATGACAAATACAATGGTGTAATTCTTGGTCACAATACCGGCAAGCGTGGCAATTAACGCCAGCGCCATGCCGACCATGCCGTACGCGTTACCCCGCCTGGCGGTTTCCTGATTGCTCAGACCACCGAGCGCGAGTATGAACAATATGATTGCGGCTATGTACGCTGCCGTAACGATTCCAGGTGTCATGTGCGCCCCCTATTTCTGAAACATGCGCAGCATGCGCTGAGTGACAGCAAAGCCGCCGACAATGTTGATGCTGGTAATCAGCACGGCGATTGCCGCCATAACAATCACAACACCGCTGGAAGAATCGATTTGCAGTAGCGCACCAATAATAATGATGCTGCTGATCGCGTTGGTCACACTCATAAGCGGCGTGTGCAGCGCAGGCGACACGTTCCAGATGACCATGTATCCGACGAAACAGGCCAGAACAAATACAGTGAAATGCGCCATAAAGTCCGGTGGTGCTACGTGACCCAGTCCGAGCAATGCCGCCACGCCAACCAGCGCGGCAATCAGCGGCCCCCACTTCGACCGTTCCTCGGGCTCGGCCGGTGCGGCGGCAACCGGAGCGGCCGCAGGCTTGGGAGGCGCGGCGGATAATTTGGGCGCCGGCGGTGGCCAGGTGGTCTCTCCGCCTTTGGTCACTGTGGCACCGCGCACGACTTCGTCTTCAAAATCAACGAGCAATTCGCCATCCTTGTTCGGCGTCATGTCTGTGAGCAGGTGGCGCAGGTTGCTCGCATACAGCTGACTGCTCTGAGTGGCCATGCGGCTGGGCAGATCGGAATAACCGATCAGCGTTACCCCGTGTTGACGATGAACTTCACCGGGCCGGGTCAGCTCGCAGTTACCTCCCTGCTCTGACGCCAGATCGACGACCACACTGCCGTCCTTCATCGACTCGACCATTTCTTTGGTAATCAGTCGAGGCGCCGGCTTACCGGGGATCAGGGCTGTCGTGACAATGATGTCGACTTCCCTGGCCTGGTCGGCAAACAGTTCCATTTCCGCCTTGATAAAGGCCTCACTCATCACTTTGGCGTAGCCGCCCTCGCCCGCCCCGTCTTCATCTTCTTCGAAGTCGAGTTCGAGGAACTCGGCGTCCATACTCTCGACCTGCTCTTTAACTTCAGGGCGGGTATCAAACGCACGCACAATGGCACCCATGCTCTTGGCGGCGCCAATGGCCGCAAGACCGGCCACACCGGCACCGATGACCATTACTTTGGCGGGCGGAATGCGACCGGCTGCCGTGATCTGACCGGTGAAAAATCTGGGAAAGTGCTGCGACGCTTCGACAATGGCACGATAGCCGCCAATGTTCGCCATGGAGCTCAGCGCGTCCATTTTCTGGGCGCGCGATATGCGCGGAACGCTGTCCATGGACAGTGCGGTCACCTGTTTGGCCTTGAGCGTCTCCAGCAGCTCGGGATTCTGGGCCGGCCACAGAAAACCAATCAGCGTTTGTCCGGGCCGCAACAGCGCAAGCTCGTCATCGTCGGGGGCACGGACCTTCAAAACAATATCGGAGGCCTGAAAGAGGCTGGCCCGATCGGCTTCGATGGTTACACCGGCGTCAGAATAGGATGCATCGGTAAAATTGGCCGCCGCTCCGGCGTTGGTTTCGATACTGACGTCGTATCCGAGTTCAATCAGTTGACGAGCGACGTCAGGCGTCGTGGCGACGCGTTTTTCGCCGGTATAGCGTTCACGTGGAATCCCAATGCGCATACTTGCAGCTCCTTAAGCCGAAAAGGTAAGACCTGGACGATTTCTTGTTGCAGGCCATGGGAGGGATTAATAAGAATCAGCCAACCCGGTATCGGGAGACGATACCGTGCGGCGTCTTGTTAATGAACTTCGCCCACTCCCACAAGCCTTGCTGTATTTAAAGCCAAATGGCCACAAAACGAAAGGCGAATGACGAACTAATTGCACCCTTGTGACGCATTCGGAACTATCAGACAGGTCCCGCCATCGCATCTGCCCCATGGTTGGGGCCTAATCAGGTCCAATATGCTGGCCACCGCGACGTTTGGACAGCTCTACCTGTCGCTGACGCTCCCGAAATGCGGCGCGGCGCTCGTCGCTGGTTTCAGCGATGCAGTGTGGGCAGCTGACGCCTTTTTCATAGTCTTCCGATTCGGTGTCCTCAGTGGTCAGAGGACGCCTGCAGGCGTGGCACTGGACGTAATTTCCCTGATTGAGATCTCCATCCACGGTCACCCGGCGGTCAAACACGAAACACTCGCCTTTCCACAGAGAGTCTTCAACTGCCGTATCCTCCAGATACTGCAATATGCCACCCTGTAGCTGGTAGACCTCCTCGAAGCCCTTCTCAAGCATGTACGCCGAGGCTTTTTCACAGCGAATCCCGCCGGTACAGAACATGGCCACCTTGCGATTTTTTTCCGGATCAAGATGGTGCTCAACATATTCCGGAAACTCCCGAAACGAATCGGAATGAGGACTTACCGCATGTTCGAAGGTTCCGACCTCCACCTCGTATTGATTTCGGGTATCGATGACCACGACGTCCGGATCGCTGATCAGCGCATTCCACTGGTCCGACGGCACCTGGTGGCCCGTCCCCTCGTGTGGTTTGACTCCGTCTACGCCGAGGCTGACGATTTCTTTTTTTAGCCGGACTTTCATGCGCAGAAAAGGCTTCTCGTCCGTTTGGGACCACTTGGCCATGAGCCCGGTAAAACGCTCATCGCTGCGCAAGTGCGCTAAAAGGGCTTCGAGCCCTTCGCGACTGCCCGCCACTGTTCCGTTCACACCTTCATGCGCCAGCAAAATGGTGCCTATCAGACTATGGCGCGCGCAGAGCGCTTCAATGGGCGCCGGCCAGTCTGCAAACTCGGGCAAATCGGCAAAATGGTAGAACGCGGCAATGTGATACTCAGTCATAGTGCGACAAGTTTACTATGACAGCAGGCGAGGTACTATTGTCAGAACCGCTATCACACCGGGGCACCGACTATGGGTAAAGAATTTAAGCAGATAGATTCGCGGATTCGTAGCTGGATCGAGCGCCAGAAGCTGTTCTTTGTATCGACTGCGCCACTGTCCGGCGACGGTATGATTAACTGTTCGCCCAAAGGACTGGACGGCCTCCGGGTAACAGGGCCGCACGAACTGGTTTATGCCGACGTGGGAGGAAGCGGCATCGAAACCGTTGCTCACGTTCGTGAGAACGGCCGCATCGTGATCATGCTATGCGCCTTTGAGGGACCCCCCAAGATATTCAGGTTCTACGGCAGCGGGTCCGTAGTCCAGTCTTACGATGAGCGCTTTGATTCGCTCCGGGAGATGTTCGGGCACTTGCCCACCGTGCGTAACTTTATTGTGGTGAACGTCACCTGCATACGCGACGCCTGCGGCTTTGGTGTGCCCGAATATGAGTACAAGGGAGAACGCAGCGCGCACCGTAAATGGAGCGATGCCAAAACACCCGAAGAACTGGCCGAGTATCGCCGTGAAAAAAACTCGCAGAGCCTCGACGGACTCCCCGGGCTTGATGGCACAGACAGCCCACGTTCGGACTAAGCGCACGGATTCAGGAGGTTGAGGCTGCCTCACGTACTTCAGTCAGCAGCGTGTCAAGCGCCTGCTCCAGAGCGTCAAGGTTATTGGCCTGATCGGCCAGCGCCGCGCTGATGGCATCGAGTTCGGACTGTTCGGCCAACAGTGCGCTGTGCTCGTCTTCAAGAGGTTTGAGTAAATCGTCCATGCGAAGGATCTCCCGTTTCGCTCGGTCTGCGGCAATCCGTGGGCGCTGTTACAGCGGACTCATTCCAAAGTATCATGGAGGCCATGGTCGAGGATGCTTTATTGATGTTGACTCAACCCCGGGTTTTGCCACCGCGGTGTCGCGGTCATATCGCATCAATGCCACACGCTGACAACCTGCTGTCTATCCGTGATGTGAAATACGTCGGGCCGGCACGTCGATCGCCTTGGCCACCAGAGCGCCGGTGCGAACAAGGTCTTCACCATAGCAAAGATTGCGGTCATCGTCCCGCCACACGCGTTCGCTTGCCAGCAGGCTGGACATGGCGCGCCGCAACGCCCGCCTGTCGAGATAGGCAGGATCAAAGTTGCTGTCGAGGATCGACAGTTTTTCCGCGACCAGACTCGCTTTTTCTTCCAGTTCGGCCAGGCGCAAGGTGCCGGACGGGGTGTCCAGTAACACATTCAATATTGCACTGTAGCGCTCCACCGTTTCGTAAAAAATGTGTGCCAGCAAATCGAGCTGCCGAATTTCGCTGGTATCGGACGCAGGGCGCGCCAGCAATTTGCCGCCCACTTCCGGTACCAGTAAATCCAGTTTGACCAGTTCGGCAAGCGCCTCATCCACAGGCTCCGCCACGTCATCGAGCTCCCAGCGCAAGAAATACTCGCCGCGGGCCAGCGCGTACATACCCTGCACAAATTCGACAAGCTCCTCGCGAGGCAATGCGCGCTGGGACATGTAGGCACACGCCAGCAGCGACGGTATTGCGAGCAGGTGCTTAACGTTGTTGCGATAGTAGTTGAGCATCACGCCATTTTTCTCGTTCAGTCCGATGACATCTCCCAGCTTGTGGGGATATCGCTCGATCAGGCCAAATTCGATTCCGTAGCGAATAATATTGGCACCGGTTGGTGAAGTCGTCACCAGTTCGGCCAGCGTCGTTTGCGACGAGTAAGGCAACTGCATGAGAAGATGAACGTAAAGTCCAAGCTGCACCTGCAAATCCGCTTCGTCCAGCGTTTGAGTCTCGGTAGCCTGAAGCACCAGACCCAGCAGGTTTATCGGACCGATGGCCGCGTTGGCGTTTATTTCGGTCAGAATATCAACGCCCAGT
This sequence comes from uncultured Gammaproteobacteria bacterium, assembly GCA_963922815.1. GTDB lineage: Bacteria > Pseudomonadota > Gammaproteobacteria > Steroidobacterales > SZUA-146 > SZUA-146. Next base: position 37,674 of record CAWUKD010000007.1, on the reverse strand, counting down.
TTGGGCACGATGGTCTTGGCCAGCGAATCGATGACGGTCGCATCAACTTCACCATGTTCGTCGAGCGTCAGTGACTCACGCCACCCGCCTGCCACCTCATCCAGATTTTCATCCAGATGAATGGGCGTACCAAAATTGACATATACATCGCCAAAGTTCTCGCGCAGCAGTTTCACGGACTTGATCAATCCCCAAATCGTTTCTTTTTTCTTGGCCGCACCGCTCAGTTCGTTTTCGTAGCTGCGCCCTTCCAGCAATCGCTCATAGCCGAAGTACACCGGGACAAACACGATCGGACGAGCCCGGTCCTTCAGATAGCTCTTCACAGTCATGGACAGCATGCCGCCCTTGGCATCGAGCAGCTTCCCTGTGCGGCTGCGCGTACCTTCGATGAAGTATTCAATTGACACACCCTTGGACAGGTTGCGTCGCAGATAGGCGTCGAATACCGCCGCATAGAGTCGCTGCCCTCTGAAACTGCGGCGCAGAAAAAACGCACCGCCCCGGCGCAGAATGCCTCCGACAACCGGCAGGTTCAGATTGATTCCGGCCGCCACGTGCGGTGGCACCAGCCCCTGTACGTAAAGCACATAGCTCAGCAGCAGGTAATCTACGTGACTCCGGTGACACGGAACGTAAATCACTTCCCGGCCCTGAGCGACTTCCTGCACGGCTTTGAAATTGTTTTGTACGATGCCTGAATAAAGGCTGTTCCAGAGCCACTTCAACAGCGTCTCCAGTACACGAATGACGGCGTGCGAGTAGTTCGCCGCAATTTCGTTCAGATAACCCCGGGCTTTGTCCTTTGCCTTGTCGACAGGGATATTGCTGCGCGCTGATTCGCGCTCGATGGCCCGCCTGACGCTATCCGAATCCAGAATATCGCTAATCATCAGTCGCTTGTGCGAAAGATCCGGTCCAATAGCCGCTTCCCGGACACGGCGAAAATGAACCCGCAGTATGCGCGAGAGTTTGCGCACGGACCGATCATCATATTCATCCCTGGGAAACTGTTCGCGCAGCGAAATGGGTTTGCTGAACTGCAGATACATATTGCGGCCGTGGATGAGAATGATCATCACCTTGCGCAGCCGACCCGCGATAGACCAGCTATCCGAAAACAGCAGCTTTAACAGTGACTCTTCTTTTTGCGGCGCTCTTCCCCAGTGAATGCTGACGGGCACGAACTGTACGTCATCAACGTCACCCGCGGCGTAGGCTTCAGCAATCCGCGTGGTTTGCGGGGAAATACGCGGGTCCGCCCGACGCACCAGCACGCCGCTCAGCCGGCGCATGTACACCGTTGCCGGCAGCTCCAGGTCAGTGCCCTGGATTTCGCCACCCGAATCGGGCAGCCCCATCTCATGGCATACGTCTCTGAGAATCAGAGAATTTGAAATGCCATCGAGATCGAGAACATAGCAAACCGGCCGCTCACGATCGATACCAAGTTCGTCCAGATCACCGGGCAGCACGGACGCCTTGACCCACAGCATTAAAAAACGCTGAAGCACCCATTGAGCTGGCGCTTTGAGGCCGAACCACTGAGAGAATGACTCCCGGATTGAGGATGTCTTCATACGCTACCTGGCTAGAATGACGATTAACGTTGTTTGAGCTTGCGGCGTATATCCGCTTTGGCCTGCTCCAGTATGGAGTCCCGATCGAGGCTATCCAGAATTTCCCTGACCACGGTCTTCGGCCCGCCCTCGCCCCATGACTTGCCTTTCCGCAAGTAGGCTTCGGCCACTTTGCCAACCACCATAGTACTGTAATACGCAATGGCGCCCTGTGCCCCTGCAGTCACCGCCACTGACATGCCGCCAGTTCCAACCTTCAGAGCCGCGGAGGCAAGATGCACCGCCCAGACGGTGCCCATCAATGCCGCAGCCTGCGTCAGAATAACCTTGACCAGTGTACCGGCCTCAGATCGGGTTATTGGCAAATCGTACAACCGGGACAGGTGCCACACCATGGCACCGTCAACAAACGCGGCCGCGAACAGGTCGGCGACCGGGACAGGATTGATCGCCACGGCAACGCCTTTTGACAGGCAGTAGGTGCGGATGACTTTGTCGCCCAGTTCCCGGCGCAGTTCGACAATTCGCGTGGCAACCGAATCCGTCAGGTCGCTCGCAAACAGTCCCGCGTTAAGAGCAGACAGCGTTTGTCCTTCGGACTCAAGTATGGCCCAAAGGCGAGTCTTTACCTGCGCAACATCTGGCTGAGGCTCTCGCGTTGACTCGGTTTCATTGCCATCGATGTCGACCGTAATCACAACCTGCGCGGCGGGGTCGGCGCTGGCCTGCACGATGTTATCGGGCGTTACGAGACCATCAAGTCTGTTCGTTACAACGTCGACCAGTTCCGTTCGCTGACTGGCGGGATACCGATCCACCTTGTTAATCACCACGATAACCGGGCGCTGCTGATCTACCAGCAGTTTGAGCGCGGTAAATTCCGTATCTGTCAGGTCACCTTCAATCACGAAGAGAATCAGATCGGCGCGACCGGCCACGTCTTTTGCCAGCTGTTCGCGCGCTTCTCCGTCCACCTCATTGATGCCGGGGGTATCGATCAGAAATACTCCGCCGGTATCGTATTCGTCCCAGCTGCTGTGTGCCGACGTGCGCGTTTCGCCGTGAACCGGACTGGTTGAGAAAGCCTGTTTTCCAAGCAGTGCATTGAGCAGTGAAGACTTGCCCACGCTGACGCGTCCGAACACAGCGATATGAACATGCCCGTGCTCCAGCTTGTCGAGTAGCCGCTGTACCTCGGCATAGTCGTCAGCCAGAGCCGTGCGCACATCCGTCGGCACGCGCTTGTCACGGAGCAATTCTCTTAGAGATTCCCGTGCCAGTGCCAGATGCGATTTCTCACGACCGGCGCTGCCCCCTGCAGGATCCCCGTTGTCGCCTATCGAGGTCATGTCCTCAAGCACATCGAGGTCGCGTCGCGAAGGGTCATTCTGAGGAGCCCTTTTCTTTGCGCTGAGTGGCGAGAACCAGTTTGGCAATACGTTTCGTACGCGTTTCCAGATCATGACTGAGCGATTCCTCAAAGTGTGTGCCGGCCTTTTTCAGGTTTAAACCATGGCCTTCATTTAGCGTGAGCGCGAGGCTTTTACCGAGCGCGTCGAAGATCAGTCCGTAGGCAATCGCATGCGTGAATCCGCCCGCTACCGTACCCAGCCCCGGAAACGCTTTGAGCGCGTTTCCTGCCACCGCCAAAACCACCGGCACGGCTTTGCCAACGCGCTTTTGCGCTTCATCGAGAAACGCCTGCGTATCAAGATCGCGAACCGGCGCGTCGTACAGCGCACACATTTCCCTGACGAGGGCCGTAGCCAGCACACCCTGAATCAGCAGATCGGTTCCCGGTGCAATCGCCGCCAGCGCGCCAACTACGGCCTTTTGCGTGTATCGCTGCACCATGGCATCGGCTTCACGCTTGCGATACGCCTGCTCCGCCGTATCGAGGTGCGCCGAAGCGAGTTCAAAAACGGCGCTGTCACGCAGCGCTTCTAGACGTTCCGGGCTGCGCGAAACGAGCGTATTAATGGTTTTGGTCAACGGGCCAATATGGGCGTCAACGGTGCGTTCGATCTCCTCTTCCTGCCCGTTCGGCAGTATCCGTACAACGGTCTCACGCGTCGCAGTCGAGGTCGGAACAACGTGCAGCGAATAAAGCTTTGTCGTGGAGGAACGCAGCGATCCCAACCGCTGCCTGACCTGCTCGATGACCGCTTTCTGTTCCGTTTCACTCATCAGATCACTTTTGTTGATCGCGACTATCACCGGCTTTTCGAGCTCTACCAGGCTACTGACCTGCCCGAATTCTGTGCGCGTCAGATCACTGTCGCAAACATAAACCACGACGTGTGCGCGGCGGGCTTCATCCAGTGCCAGGCTGTCCAGCTGCGTATCAATCTCGTTCATACCCGGCACATCGGAAAACACCCAGCCCGGGTAATTGTCGCCACGATATTCCTGCACTCGTCTCGTTGAGCCGCCCCGCACGCTGACCTCAATATCGTTGTCAGTCTCATGGAGCAGGGCTTTGATCAGCGAGCTCTTGCCGCTGCTGATTTCGCCAAAGAACGTGACGTACACCGAATCGTCGGCACGACGCTGAGCGAGTTTATTGAGTTCGCTTTGAGCAGGATCGACTTCGACTCCGGCCTGCTCTGCTTTCTGCAGGCGTTCCGCCACACCCTCTTCGGTAGGACGAGCCTCTCGCTTGCCCAGCTTCGGCCCGCGCCGTGGTCGCAGCAGTTTCCACATGACGTACAGCGTTGCCAGCAGAAACACAGAGATGGCAGCGACGTAGGAAACAAAGAGCCAGGTCGGCGCAGCCCGCAGTCGATCCCAGACGGCAAAGAACGACTCGGTCAGGTACAAAACCGTGCCCAGCACAATAATCGTGAGCAATAGCACGCCTATTGTCAGTACCCACCGTATGATGCGATCGAGTGCCAAGAGTCAGCTAGCGCGCAGCGCGCCCTGTAAAGTCATCCATGCTCTGACTGACGCCAAAAAAGCGCATCAATGCATCCATCAGCGACACGGGGAGCAATCTCATCAGGAACACCGAGTACACCATACGCGGCATGATCAGGCGTCGTTTGTTGGATTCGATGGCCCTGACTGTGCGGAGCACGACGTAGTCCTGAGGCAAAATGGGCAGCAGCCAGGAGAAGCGTGTTTTGACACCGCTGAACATGCCGGTATCGACATAGAAAGGACACACCACCGTGGTTACAACCGGTGTACCGATCTTGTGTAGTTCGACGCGCAGCGCTTCGTCAAAACCCACAGCGGCAAATTTGCTGGAACTGTAGTCGACCTGACGGGCCGTGCCGGTGAACCCGCCTGCCGATGCGATCGTCACAATATGGCCGGTCCCCGCGTGAATCATGCCGGGCAAAAACTCCCGGGTCATCCAGAACAGCGCGAGTGTGTTTACGGCAAACGTTCTTTCGATTTGCTGATCTTCAATATCCAGCAGATAACCGCCCGACACGATGCCGGCGTTATTGATCAGAACGGCCACGTGGAGTTCGTCGTCTCGCATGCCGGCTGCGCAGGCTTGAATGGCGGCCTTGTCAGACAGATCGCAAACGACGGTATGGATTTGGGTATTGTGACGCTCGAGCTCACCGGCGGCGACCTCAAGACCTTCGCTGTCAATATCCCAAAGACAGATATTGGCACCGCGTGCCGCCAGCTCATCCGCCAGTTGACGACCGATTCCACTGGCACCGCCCGTGATCAGTACTCGTTTGCCCGCCACTTCAGTCATACACCCTGCCCTGCGATACAGAAACGCCCAAGAATACGTTTACGAGGTGGAGTTTACCGATAAATTTGTCAATATGGCGGAGAAAGCATGGTTCAGGCGCAAAGCCGCTGCTTCTCCATAGAGGCATGGAGAGCGTAATGGTATAAAATACAGCTACTTAAGGCGACGATTATAGGGGTCGCTGTCCGTTCCGGAGTCCTCAACAAACATGCGGTCGAGACCTTCGAGCAGCAGGTTTTCAGTAGACTTGGGGTCCGTACTTTGCGGATCGACGACATCTGCACGGGGCTTTGCCGACAGCACGGAAGGCCGTCCAACCCGGTCATCAATCAGGGTCACACCCTCTTTCTTCAGCTCTCGCAGCGCGTCGAGCAAACGCTTCTTGTCCGCTTCCAGAGTGCTGATTTTTTTCTCGTCAGTCATGAATACCCGTCCTTATGTCACGTGCCGGATTTAGTCTGGTCCGGTTTTTAATTCGTTTCTGGCGTTTAACCTGTCCAGAATAATTCAATGTCGGGCGAATAGTTATGTTCAAACCCTGCGGGCAATGGTTAGCAAAATACGCCCCGCACGGGCTGTAGCTCTATCCGACAGTAAATAAAACATACCCCTGATTAACCACAAGCAACTTTCACGCCAGAAAAAAGTTTGACTTTGGTTCAGCCAGTTACCTTATGGTAGCAATCACTTTCATCCAAGTCTGTAAGTGTTTTCGACACTGTGGCGTCGACGTCACAGCAAACGGACTTCTTTCTATGACAAAGAAAACCGTAGAAAGTTTAGGCCGGGTTATGACAGATGGGACAGCGCTCTCGGCTGAATCACGCGGAGACGGGCAGCCGGTTATTGTTAAAACCTTTCGGGTACCAATAAACCGCCGCACAATATAACTAGCCATGTGGCCGATCCGACGCAGTCCCGTTTACTCGCCAGAATACTGAAACTATGCGCCGGCAGGCGTGTTTGGCAACACCAGCGATTCTCACTGCTGAACGAAAATCAGATCGCGGAAATACCTGAACGGAACGGTACGGAACGAGCATGGCAGCGCCCCTCGGGCCCACGGTCATGGCGTCGGTGAACGACTGTTTAGCCCGTATTCCAGCCACGGCAGGCGATCCTGGCCCCAGAACACATCAACCAGCCGATTGCCCTCATCCGTGAGCGCGAAAGTCGGCACTCCCCAAAGTCCCAGCTGCTCCAGCTGCTGCTGGTTCTTGTCCAGAGTAGCCTGCATATCGGCATCAAACTCCTGGTGACGGGCCTCGTCCCAGTTGAGTCCGGCGCGTTCGGTCAGTGTGCGCATCCCCCGCGTGCTATGGATGCTGATGCCCTCGCCCCAGGCGCCCTGCATCACGCTGAGCACAAATTCCCTCTCCCGGTTTCTGGTACGCGCGAAAGCAAACAGTGCCAGGCACCTTTGCAGGCCTGGACCCAACGGGTCTCGAATCAGGCCAAACGCTATTTGGTGTTTATTGGCGACGCGCGCTGCGTCACGAAGAATGAAGCTGCGCTTTTCAGGCATCAGAGCGACACCGCGCTCCACCATGGGTAGAACCGGCCGAAGCCGGATATTAACGCGATCCGAGATCTGCTCGCAGAGTCGATTCAACCGGGCCAGAGACAAGTAGGAATACGGGCTTCGAAACGAAAAAAACACGTCCAGCGTCGTACCAGTCAATGCCGGCGCCAGCGTTGGCGTAAAAAACTCGCCGTAAAGGCTTCGCGGGTCTCGACCAAGGTTCCAACGGCGCAGATCGTCTTCCAGATATTCCAATCGATCAAGACCGGCAAACCAGTTGCCGTCAAATTCCCACATGGCCGCCTGGTAATGACCGCGTTCGGCCCGTTCGTTCCTGCCGTTCATCAGCAGGCGCCTCACGTCCTCTTCTGTGCCTGGCTTGTGGTCTCGTATCAGTTTGACGATCGCCTGCGGTTCGCCCGACCACAGCGCCCGCGTCAGCTTCAGCGCGAGACCTGCCCGGATAGACGGCGGAGCTGCTGCGAGGCAGCGCAGACTGGCTTCGAGGCTTTTGGAATCCGGGGCGGAGGCCGTCAGAAACTCATCCATTCTCCACGCGCGCGCCAGCCGCCGGGCGTCGTGCAGTCGATACCGCAGCCAGTTCTCAAGCGCCTGCGGTGAATCGCAGTTGGGCACGACCGGATCGTCACTGACAACAATCAGTTCAAACTCAATGTCATAACGGTGAACCAGCTGAGCGCTGGCCTCAACGGCAAGACAGGAATACGGATCGTCAAGCTGATGGAACAGGGTCACTCGAGGCTTGTCTTTGCGTACCCGGTGCATGAGTCGTCCCGGGAAATCGCGCCAGCGGCGAACCCGTTCGCTGGTCAGTACGCGCGCGGCATACGATGTCAGAAAGTCTTTCAAAATTAAGCCTCGGCGCTAACCCTCGAGCCCCCACAATAGTTCATCGAGAGAGGGCTGCCACTGAAAACGTTTGAGATCGATGCGTCGACCACGAAACTCCACGCCCTCCTCGAGCAAGCGCTGACGCTGAGTGTTGTAGCCCCTGGAATCAATCGGCAGGGAAATTTGACCGGACGCATTGATAACCCGGTGCCAGGGCAGTTTGAACGACGGTGGCGCCTTGCCCATAGACCGGCCAACCATGCGCGCGGCCCGCCCACATCCAGCCAGGTCAGCTATTTGGCCGTAGGTCGCCACCTGACCCCGGGGAATCCTTGCAACCGTCTTCCAGATTCGTTCGTCTTTGTCTGACACGGATCATCCGTAGTGAGCATTGCCGGCAGTTGGTACCACCACAGAGAGTTTAACAAATCGGGCAGGGACAAGGGGCGCAAGCTCGAGCGCCAGTCCCAGCTCCCCCTGATGCCGCAGCGTTCCGGGATTGGTGTTCAAGTCGCAGGTAACGCGATAGGCGCTGTCCGGAGTCGTGCCCGCGAGCCAGCCTCGCCGAAGGCAGTCTTCGAGAAATCCGCTGACCTGGACTTCGACCTTGCGCCACAGCTGATCGGAGTGCTCCTCAAACACAACCCAGCGCAGCCCGTACTGAACGCTGCGCGCCACGTACTGAACCAGTCGCCTGACGCGCAAGGAGGTGTAGGCTTCGCCGCGATCGTCGTCGCTGTTCAAAAGCACGGCATCCCATATGACCTTACGCCCGCCTTTCGCGTTGCGTAAGGAATTGACGCCCTGGCTCGCCAGCCTGTAGCTGCCGCGCTCATCCACTGAATCAGCAAATCGTCTGAAGCCGCGCAATATCATGCGCTGTCCGGCCGGCGTTGCCGAAGGCCCGTCATTCAGAGCGCTGCGTTCGAGTGCACCGGCGACCGCGCCTCCCGGCGGCAAATGGCGCGGTTCCGCAGGACGCGGTTCCCGTTTACCGTTCATACTGGTGCCGATCCCGGTGCTCGGCGCATTGTCTGCCGGTACCAGCCACGGATAATACAAAGCAATGTTAGGCCCTCTCAGGCTAAATCGGGCCACGCCTTCAACGGCCGCATCCACGCTTTCCCAGGAACGCGGCGCATCTGCGATCAGCACGGCGTGCCGTCGGTCACACATTCGGGCGGCGGTGCGCAGCACGGGAACCGATACGTCCGTCTCGAAATCGAGAGGCGGTATGTACAGCTGACCAAATTCATATTGCTCGGTGAACGCAAACAGTCCGCTGCGGTTATCGCTGGTTCCGAGCACATGCGCCATCGTAATTCGATCACCGGGTCGACCGGTTTTACTCAAACCCCGGAAGTACTGAGCTTTTCCGGAGCTGTGATTCAGCGTGATGTGTGGACGTGAAAGCGGTGCATCCTGAACTCGCATCAACTGCGACCCGGCCAGCGCATGGGCGATAAAGTTGGGATGATCCGCCGAGATGCTGATGTAGCTGAAGATTTCCTGATCAACGATATGCTCTGTATCGGGAGTTGCCAGGCGCTGCAATGTGAGGTTAAAACAGTCACTGTCCACGGTATCAATGCCATCGTAATCAACCGCAGCCCGAAGATACTCGTGAGCCCCCGGATGCAGCGATTTTAGCGTCAGAGGTTCATCGTCCGTCTGCAAATCTATACTGGCAGCTACCGCATTATTGGCAACCCTGACAACCAGCGCATTCTGGCCACCGTTGGCAAAAAAGAGTTGCAGCGAATGAGGCAACGTATACGTATCGCCGGTACTGCCGAACACCTGCTCGAATTCGGTAAAACTGCGAACCAGGGTCGGGGAATTAAGCGGACCGCGCTGACAGGCACCGATAAAGGCGGTCGGGCGGATCTCCACCCCCTGAATGGCCTGTTTCTGGTTTGTACCTTCCTCTACACGCATACCTTGCGGCAAGTGTGGATGCATGGTCAGTTGTTTCGCCCTGGTTTTTCGTACGTACAGTCGTCTTGTACGCAGCGTTTGTTATAGGTCGAACCGCGGCTCCTTGCTGCTGCCCTCGCCGCTCGCACTTGATCAAAAGCGACGTACCCGAAGTATAGCCGAATACGGGGTATCGGACACCATCAAAACATTTCAGAACTGGTCTTGATGTCGCCGAAAACGCTACTGACGACAGGACGCTGTGATCGGGTAACGAAGGTCAACCTGATACAGGTAGCAGACGACGGTTTGTGAAAAAAGATTGCGTGCGGCAGCGCGCTGATCAATGCATGGCGATAAACTGATCGTCAAGACTGGTTTGGGTTGCAGAAGGGTCGAAAGCGGAAGACGCAAGCTCGTTCGCTGTGGCGTTCGCGCTCTGGCTGGAAGAATTCTCGATCGCCTGTTTCTGAAAGTACTCGAGCGCCTCCTGCAACATTGGAACCGCTTCTGCGGACCGGCCCTGGGACAGATAGATGCGGCCCAGACGCTGCATCACCATAGGCTCTGGTTCGTTGGTACTTAAATAGTTTCTTAAGATTGATGCAGCCGCATCCAGGCGTCCTTTGGACACCAGGTGGTCAGCGGCGTTAAGCGCCAGGTAAACAACTCGGCTCATGCGGTTACTCAGTCAGTCAGTCTGGATCGGTGGCTGCTGCAGCGGGAGTATCAACCACTCCCGCACTACAGCTCATATCCCTGAGTATTTCATAAATGCCGCAATTTACTCTTGCCGAAAGTCACAAATCCTGCACATGGAAATTATGACAAGTACGTTTTTTTACCAGTGAATACCCTTAGTAAACTGAGCCACTGCAATCTGTTCGGGCGACGATTCGTTGCCTTTTTCGCCGCGTGCCGCTGCTGAATCCGGGAACAGGCGGAAGGCTTCGTTCATACCAAGCTCCGTCATTTTCGGTGTCAGCAAATGCAGAATTTCGGCAAATATACCCAGCCGTGTCGCGATTCGCTTGGGGCGATGGACTATGGCGTCGACAATCATGTCCGCGGCCTCTTCCGGACTCTTGGTCGGAACGTTCTGGTACATCTTTGTGGGAGCGATCATCGGTGTGCGAACAAGCGGCATGTTGATGGTGGTGAAATGCACATTCATATGCGAGTACTCGGCCGCCGCACATCGTGTAAACGCATCCAGCGCCGCCTTGGAAGCGACGTAGGCTGAGAACCGGGGCGCATTGCTAAGTACACCAATCGACGAAATATTGATGATGTGGCCGGATTTACGCTCCTGCATGCGCGGCAGAACACCCATAATCAAACGCAGGGCGCCAAAATAGTTCAGCTGCATGGTTCGTTCGAAGTCATGAAAGCGGTCAAACGAGCTCGCAACGCCGCGCCGAATTGATCGGCCCGCGTTGTTGAGCAGAACGTCGATGTGGTCGTGGTCTTTGATGACCGCCTTGATTAGTCGATCACAGTCCTCCAGATCGGAAATATCGCAGGGATAAATGAACGACTTACCCTTGGCCTTTTTGATTTCGTCCTGCGTTTCGACCAGCTTGGACTTTTGACGGGCCACAAGAATGACTTTAGCCCCTGCAGATGCGGCTCGCAGCGCGGCGGCCTTGCCAATACCGGAAGACGCGCCGGTCACCATGACAACCTTGTTTTCGATTCTGCCGCGCAGAGTAAGGTCCAGGAATAAATCCGGGTCCATGCTGCGTTCCCAGTAGTCCCATAGCTTCGGCGCATAGGATTCAAGCTCGGGAACTTCAATACCGCTACCTTTCAGGGCCTTCAGAGTATTTCGATTATCGAACTTGGTGGGATAGTTGATGAACTGAAATACTTCGTTGGGCAATCCGTATCCGGCCAGTCCGGCTTTAACCACCCGCCGAACCGGCGTCAGCGCCCAGAGTGTTTTCCACAGGTAGGGCGGGACGAAATTGAACATGCGGGCATCAATTCGCATCACCATGGAAGGCGCATGACCCGCTTTCGCAAACAGGTTAATCACATCGCCTATGCGTCTGGCATTTGACTCGGTGAGATGAAAACACATGCCGTTGAGTCCGCTCTTGTGCGACAGGTAGTCCAGCGCATCGATCACATAGTCAATGGGTACAATATTGATCCGCCCGCCTTCGACGCCAATCGTGGGCATCCACTGAGGCAGCAGGCGCCGGGTCTTCTGGATCATCTTGAAGAAATAGTACGGCCCGTCAATCTTGTCCATTTCACCGGTTTTGGAGTCGCCAACAACGACGCCCGGACGATAGATTCGATACGGAATCTTGCAGCCGTTACGTACCAGACCTTCTGAATCATGCTTGGTCTTGTGGTAGGGGCTGTCTTCAAGGCCCGTGGCCTCTTCAAACATGTCTTCACGGAATACGCCTTTGTACAAACCCGCAGCGGCTATTGAGCTGATCATGTGAAAGCAGCCAGCCCTGATCTTGTGGGCCAGATCGAGCGTGTTCTGTGTACCGTCAACATTAACCTTGATCTGGGGTTCTGCGGGCGCCGTAATGTTGTAGATTGCCGCCAAATGGTAAAAGTGCTTTACCTTGCCGCTGATTTTCTTGAGGTCAGCCGCGCTGATACCCAGGTTCTTCTTGGTAATGTCACCCTTGATGGCAACGGTTCGCTTGGCATCCGCTCCCCACTTGTCGTTCAGGGCTTTGATTGTTTTGGCATCTTTTCGACGCACCAGATAGTAAACCGTGCCTTTGCGCTCCAGTAGTTTGCTGATCAAACGACTGCCGATAAAGCCGGTAGCGCCGGTTACGAAATACGTCATATTCATTCCCCCAAACGAGATGTGCGACAAAACTGCCCTGAAGAGACCATTCATTATAGGGAAATGCCGGGCTACGTCGAGGTCGCAGCAATTCAGCTCACGGACAGGGAAGGTCGAGGGCGATTGTTCCGCCCACAAAAAAAGGTCCGCCGAGGCGGACCAGTGTTCTATACGTTCGCAGTAACCTGCAGTGAAAAACGGGGTTCGACGTTCACACTGCCATGTTCTGAGAGTCCCGGGTTAGTTGTTGGTATCGGCATCCTTGCCACCCGTCGGATACGCTTACCTAGCACCCTTATAAGCGATAGTCCGATGGAAATTCCCTCATCGATTTTCAGGAAACGAGAGGTTTTTTTCGTTTTCCTTTTTTATTCAAGCAGTTACAACCCGAAAAAAGGCGCCCTCGTGCTGACGAGGGCGCCCCGTTCTCAGGGATTCAGACCACTGGGCCCAGGAGCACCCAGGAACCGGTCCGTCAACAGGACGAAATCGAGGAAGTTGACGTTGCCATCCACGTTAAAGTCAGCAATGGGGTCGGTGGTCAGGAACAGCGGAGTGAACAACGACAGATCCACAAAGTTAACGACGCCGTCGTTATTAAGATCCGGATCGCAGAAGTTTCCGAAACCGTCACCGTCCGCGTCAACCTGATTGGGATTCGCTTCGAGCGTGCAATTGTCGACGTCGTCAAACACGCCATCGCCATCCGAATCAGTACCGACAGGCGGGCCCGCTACGATCGTGACACACCACTGATCCAGTGACCCGGTGCCACCGGCGGCCTGATCGACAACCTGCATGCTCCAGTCACCGGTAAAATTCTCACCGTCAAAGGCTGACAGCGGTGACGCTGGTGCCCAATCACCTGGCATGGCAACTCCGGATGCTTCACAGGCCAACGCAGGATCATTCAGCGACTCGTCGTCAAACACCGCGTCGATACCCGGCAGCGGACAGCCGCTGACCAGGAACGCGGAACCTGGCGTGTTCAGGAATTCTACTGACGTCCCGGTTGTCGTGTTGGTAAGGACAGCCCGAAGATTACCAATCAGTGCATGATCGGTCTCCAGCGAGACTTTCAGATCCAGCACAGAACCCAGGTCGGTCAGGTTGAGCACATCCGTCACGCCGGCCGGCGCATTGTCCGGAATCGCAACACCCGGCGTGCTGCAGAACGTTCCCGGAGGCGACACAGTCATAAAGGACGACGTTCCCGAGGTGACATCTCCGCACGCATTCAGCGCCGAAACACGCCAGAAATAAGTCGTAGACTCTTCCAGTGTCGTGGCAACCGAGTAACTGGTTGCAGACACGGTGGCGCTTTCGATAATGTTACTGAAACCGGCATCACTGGCCAGTTCAACCAGGTACTCAATGGCGTTTGCCGATGGCAACCAGCTCAGGTCAGGTTGAAGAATGATTGCTATGGCTCCGTCGGACGGCATATCCAGAACAGGCGTAGCGCTGATCGCTTCGGCCAGTTCCAGAGTCAGCGGCAGATTTTGAGTACCTGGTGTACCGGTACCTTCCACGTCAAGCGCGTAGCTGCCGCCGGCGGCAGAACCGGTATTGCCTATCGTCAGCGTCGATGCTGCGCCACCATTCGCCGGATTGGGCGAGAATGACGAACTTGCGCCCGCTGGCACACCCGTTACAGACATTGTAACCGGACCTGTGAAGCCACCGATTGACGAAATGTCGATATCAATCTGACCATCGTCTGGTGCACACACCGCCAGCGTGTCGCTCGCCGATGACAGCATGAAGTTTTCATTCGGTGCAGGCTGCAACACAATGTTCGCATTATTGATATCAAAAAAGATACTAGTGGCACATTCGACTTTGACCCGGCCGCTATTTGACGGACTCTCAGGAACGGTAATGACTTCACTGCCGTCGTTAGCTGTATTGTCTGCCACCAGAAACTCGAACGTTTGGCCGCCATCATCAGACACCGAAATATCAACTGACGTACACGAGATTGGAAAGGCTTCGGTACCGGCCACGTTCCACGTTACGGTCTGTTGCGTACCGCCCTGCCAGGCAACCACCGAGTTTTGCGAGGTAACTTCAAAGGCAGCTCCGGTATCAAGAACAGTATGAGCAACCGTATCGTAGTCGACACCACCACCGAGCGGCTGATTATCCAGCGCGGTCAGGCGGAAGGTCAGGCTGCGTGATGTCGAAGGAATCACTTCGCCCGTCGTCTGGAAATTGCCGAGAATATTTGGAAGTCTCGGTAACAGACGCGTACTGCTATCAGTCGCATTAAACGAGCGGAATAACGGCGCGTTGCCCGTCGGGAAATCAGGATCACCACCTGGGCCCAGATCAAACTGCTCCCAACGATACATCAGCGCATCACCGTCAGGATCGGTCGCACTACCCGTCAGTCGAATTGGCGTATTCGCCGGTACCGCGCGGGCTATACCCGCATCAACGATAGGCGCTGAGTTGCCGGTCGCCGTCAGAGCATCACACGTAGAACCTGATCCGGTCGTCGTGTACGCCGTGATGTTGTCAAAAGAGATCGTATGAAAATACGCATCGCTGTTGTTCTGAATATTGTGAGAGCCGCAGATTCCTGCATAGGCCATGATCGTACTGCCGCTGCCGGGTTCGTAGGCCGTGGCACCCGAACGGTTGCCGCCACCACAGGATCCCGCGGTGCCGTTAAACGAATGTGGAGCGCCAAACTGATGACCAATTTCATGCGCAACATAGTCAACGTAGAACGGATCACCAATCGGGCTGCCCAAACCGGTCACCCCACGAGCCTTGTTGTTGGCGCGACATACGACGCCAAGCCCGGCGATGCCACCGCCACCGGTGCTGAACACGTGGCCGATGTCATAGTTGGCCGATCCAATCACTGAATCGAGTTTCGCCTGGTTCTGGCCCAGCATGGTAAAGCCGTTTGTGTTGGTGTAACCATCAGTCGCAGCGTTAGTGAACACGAGCTGGTCATTATTCGCGATCAGCTCCATACGTATCGCAAGCTCCGTCTCGTAAATCCCGGTAACACGGTTGATGGCAGTAACAATAGCGGCCTGACCTGCGTTAACGGTACCGCCGTGGAATGCGGTGTATTCAGCCGTTGCAGCAACGGCCAGACGATACGTGCGCAGTTGATCGCCAACTGGTGTTCTTACCGCACTGTGGGCCGCATGTTCCTCGGCATCATGATCGGCTTTGAGTCCGCAGGAGAAACGGTGTGCGGCCTGACGGGAAAGGTCTTTTTTCGCGTACACCTGGTAGTTGTTGCCAACAACTCTGCCCTGCTCAACCTGATAAGGGTCGATGAACGTCAGTCCGCTGGCGTCACGAATCATGCCGTGGAAACCGGCCGGAGTGTGATCGATTCGGGCCCAGGCACCGCTGCCGTCGCTGGCCGACCCGGCCCAGGTGCGGATTTCCGGAAACTTTTCGGCCAGCTCTTTGGCCATGACCGGCGCGTGTTCCATATCGAAGTCGGCAAAACGGCCGTCGGACATAGGCAGTGAAATGCGGCCCTTGTCGTCAAGTAAAGTACGAAAGCGAGCGGCGTCGAAACTCACGGTCCAATAGTCGTTAGGTTTGATCAGACGCTCACCCCGGGTCGCAATCTGTGGCTCCGCCGTGGCCGACCAGATGCCGTCTGCTGACGCTGGAGCCGCCTGCACGGTCAACGTCGCAAAAACGCTGGTGGTAGCAAGCAACGCTAGTAAAGTGATTGTTTTCATCAAACCGTCCTCTTCATAGAAATACAGGCCGCGCATTACGCCGCCGACTCAGGCTGGAACGAATTACCCTGCAAGGTACCGGTTGGATCCGGCATTATTGTTTCAAGCTGCTTTGCGCACGCTCAGGCTGGCGCCCCAGGCCAATCTTTTATTACGTTCACACTATCACGGCAATAGCGGAAATAAACGGTTTCGACGGTTGAGAAACCCTCATTTTGGTATGGCCAATTGCCAGGCCGCTTATTCCAGGCGGCAGACGCCCGCTAAGTACCTGATCTTCAACGTTGCAAGGCCCTTTGAATGCTATCCGGTCAGTGATAGCTGGCCGAAATCCCTACCCGGGCGTCTTGACATAACTTACTGATGCGCATGCAATCACACCCCATGAGGCGCAACTCACGCGAGTCCGGAAACCATACCGGCGGCCAGACTATCGAAAAGACCCTCCCCAAGTCAGTATGATTGTGCGCGACATTCAGCAACAGCCATAGCAAGAGACCCGGGATGCAGCCTGAACTATCGAATATCCTAGAACGCTTTCCGAGACTGGCGTTTACGCAACTACCGTCTCCTGTTTTCGCGCTTGGCGAATCGCCTCACGCCGCCCCTTTGTTCGACAACATTTACGTGAAACACGATGGAAAATGCGCGCAAACATACGCCGGTAACAAAGTCCGCAAGCTCGAGTTCCTGCTCGCCGACGCCCGGCAGCGCGGCGCCAACCGTATTGTTACGCTGGGCGCCGCAGGCTCCAATCATGCGGTAGCTACCAGCACGTACGCCCATCAAATGGGCATGACGTGTACGGTATGCCTGACGCATCAGCCACCCAGCGCCATTGCCACGCGCAACCTGCGCAGACATCTGGCTCTTGGTACCCAGCTACACGTTTATCAGCGATATTCTCAGGCGATCGCCCACGCGGAATCGCTGGCCCGGGACCCGGCCACGCAGCTTATTCCTCTTGGCGGCTCGTCTCCACTCGCTTCGCTTGGCTACATCACAGCCGCGGCGGAGCTTGTTGAACAAGTGGAACAGGGCTTGCTGCCGCGACCGGAACGCGTATACGTCGCCTGCGGCACTATGGGCACCGCCGTGGGCCTGGCGCTCGGCTTCGCCCTGTTGCGTCAACCCATCCAGGTGGTTGCCGTCCGCGTTACCGAACGCAGCGTCGCGTCCGAAGATCTTTTTGCGGACCTGTATGCACGCAGCGTAGATTTACTGCGCGAGCGTGTGTCCGGACTGACGCTTGAGCGCACGATCAAATCGAACCGGTTAATGTTTGTGGAAGAGTTTTTCGGCGATGGCTACGCCAGCCCGACGCCCGAAGCACTACAGGCTATCGAAGACGCGGAGCGAGCGGGTCTGACACTGGATGGAACCTATACCGGAAAGGCCTTTGCAGCCCTGCTCGCTCACAGGAGAGCCGGCAAATTTGCTGGACCGGCGGTGTTCTGGTGCACATTAAACGCGCAGGATACGCCGCTTGCTCCGCAATCCGCGCTTGGTAGTCTTGAGGAAGGGTTTTCGCGCTATTGCTAAACGCCCAGCGGCGGTTCTTCGGGTTTTTTCTCATCGGCCGGTACTGGTGCCGGCTCGGCGGGTGCTGCGCTGGCCGCACAAACTTCGCTGTCGGCCGCTGTCGTATCCGTGTCGTCGGCGTCTACGCGTTTGGCTTCTGTGAATTCCAGTCGCGCCAGTTCCATCGAGTCTTCACACAATGACTGCGATCCCGATGCAAGGTGGTTATAAACGTCCCGGTATTTTTCAGTCATATCGCGAAACAGTTCGGAGGTCGTTGCGAAGTGCTGGCCCACTTCTTCTTTGTACTCGTTCATTTCCCGCTCTAACTCTTCCACTGAACGGCCGCCTGATTTTCGTCGTTCGAACAGCAGCGTCAGCAACACTCCCGCCAACGCGCCAAGCAGTACGCTGATCAAAACGAGGATCCAGGGATTATTGGCAGCAAATTCAGACATGGGGCAAGTCACTCAACATTAGGAAAACAAAGTATAGCGCTTGTTTGTGCGCCCGCTCCATGGTCTTTCGATAATCGACACAGTTCTTATTAGTCGCCCGCCCGCGTACGCACTGGATCTCGGAATTACCTCAACTAGTGCTTGCGTCTGACCCGGTTAAGCGACCACAGCGTACGCGCAAGTCCGGCGAGATGAGTGCCAACCAGTGATTTGCCGGTAGACAGTAGCGCCACCGACAGCTCCCGTGACGGATCAGCCCAACAAAAAATATTAATAAAACCCAGATGCCCATAGGCATCGCCCGTCATGGGTCCGAACAAACTGACCGGGTTTGTGCCCAGCATCAGTCCTTCGCTGAAGCGTGAAGGCACCAGCAGGGTTCGATCAATCAGGCTGCCCGCCCTGAACGCGGTAGCGCGTTCAATGGTGGAAGGTTTGAACACCTGCACATCGTCCACGGTGCCCTGATTGAGCAACAACTCCATGAGCGTGCACCACTCGCTGGCTGTCCCAACGGCATTGCCGGCGGGCATGATGGTGGACAGAAACTCTGGCCGGTTCGACATCGAAACGACCGTCTTCCAGTCGGCGCCCAGCGCGGTTTCCACCAGTTTTGAAACCGGCCACCGCAGCGGTTTGCCCGTGCTGTAGTTGGTCGCGACCTGCGGCTGGTGGTTAACGGTGGCGCCATAGCGCAGCGTGCGCATTCCCAGCGGTCGGGATATGCGCTGACGCAGAATCTGATTCAGGGATTGCCCGGTCACTTTGGCGGCCACGGCCCCCAGAATGTAACCACCGCTCACGGCGTGATAAGCCGTGCCGCGTCCAACGCTGTGCTGTACCGAACTGTTCATGAGCGCCGCCACCACCGCGTCCTGATCGAACACGGTTTCAATCGGCAGGTCTTCCGGCATCACCGGAATGCCGGCCTGATGGCTCAGTACCTGGCTAATGGTAATTGCCTGTTTCCCATTGCAGCCAAACTCGGGAAGATAGTGGGCAACCCGCTGATCAAGATCGAGCAACTTGTCCTCGGCCAGACCATGGATCAGCAAGGCGGTCAGCGCTTTGGAGGCCGAAAAGACGGTCACCGGCGTTTGCGTCGATCCTGCGACCGCGTCGCTCGCCATGCCGTTGATCGACCATGTGCCATGACTGTGACCGATGCTGCGGTGGATAACGGGAACGCCGCGCTTGCGTACGCACAGACCGATAAACGGCTGGGTCCCTGAACGGTACCAGTTTTGAACCGCATCCCAGACGCAGCGTCGATAGTCTTTGCGCAGCCCCAGCTCTTCCAGGTCCGGTGCTTCTTGCGCTTTGTCGGTACAGGCGCTGATGTCTCCGGTCAGACGCAGAAACGGAGAAGCAAACAAGGGGGTTTCGTAGGTAGTCATCGGGCTCGGATCAGTGTAATCAGGGCGCCAATGGTCGTTGTTCAGTGCGCCCGGGTCAACCAGGATCCGGCAACCTGTTGAAAAGTCACAATGGCCCGCACTCCACGGCGCATAAAGTGCTGCGTTCATGCCCAATGATGAGCGTAAATTGAGGAATTACAAGGCGTATCGTGCTGACCGGGGCGCTTGCAGCAGGCCGCTAGTCGACGGTACGCCACAAATACCAGCAGGCTACGGTCCGGTAGGGCGACCACGGCCGGGCAATCTCATGAAACCGCCGTGACGAGGGCCGTTTGCGCAGTCCATAAAGCTCGTACATGGCCCGCTGAAGACCCACATCGTCCGGCGAGGCAATATCGGACCGTTTAAGCGCGAACATCAGAAACATTTCGGCGGTCCAACGCCCGATACCCTTGAGTTCAACCAGCCGCTCTATGACCTCCTCGTCGGGGCGCTGTGCCAGAGACCGAAAATTCAGTCGCCCGCTAAGCGTTTCGTCGGCAAGCGCCTGCAGGAACCGTGCCTTGTTATTCGACAGACCGGCAGCACGCAGCTGCTCGTGGGAGACACGCGCAATATGCGGCGCCGACAGTCTGGATTGCCCCGTCAGAGTCAGTACGCGCTTGCCAATGGTATTGGCCGCTTTCGTCGACAGCTGTTGAGACACAATGGACCAGGATAGCGTATTAAAATAATCGGCGCGGCCGCGCGCCAGAGGACACGGCCCGTGAGCCTTGATCACCGACCTCATCACCGGATCTGCCGCCATCAAAAACGCTTCGGCTTCTCTTACCGAATCGTGGGTCATCCGATGACTTCTCGTGGCGGCCACCGTCAGGAGACCACAAACGGACTGGAGAAAAGGTCGGTCAAAACATACTGCTCGTCTTCAACCAGCACCTCTGTATCGGCATCGGCAAATTCGGCCAGAAACTGAAGGCATGCGCCGCAGGGAGTGAACTTTTCCACGGGCTCTCCTTCATCGTTTAGCGCTACGGCTATCGCTACGATACGAGTAGCACCGGCCGAAATGGCCGCGGCCATGGCCACCCGCTCGGCGCACAGTGTCAGGCCGTAGCTCGCATTTTCGATATTGCATCCCGTGTAAATCCTGCCGTCTTCAGCACAAACAGCCGCACCGACTTTGATACCGGAATACGGGCTGTAGGCACGCGAGCTGGCATTACGCGCCAGACGTTTGAGTTGTTCCAAAGCGAAGCCTCCTTGAGGGCCGGTCATCATGATACTCTGTGCGCCTGAAAAATTAATGGAGGCCGCAATGGCGGACTTTACCAACGCAGACCCGGTTGAACTTGCTCGTGCACTGGCGGCCAATGACGACTATCGCATCGTCAAACGCTACCAAAAACCCGATCAGTACGCGCCGCTGCCGGATGACCGTTCAAACGTTAAAACCGGTGTCTATATTGACGTCGAAACGACCGGCTTTGATCACGAAGCAAATCATATCATTGAACTGGCGATGGTGAAGTTCACATTTTCCAGCGACGGTACGCTGTATGCGCTCGGCGAAGAATACGATCAGCTGAACGATCCCGGCTATCCAATTCCCGCCGAGATTACGCGCATCACCGGCATTAACGACGACATGGTTAAAGATGAAAAACTCGATGCCAGCGAAATAGAGGCCTTTATCGAGGAGGCCTCCATTGTCGTCGCCCACAATGCCAATTTCGATCGCAAGTTTGTGGAAGCCAGCTTCTCGTGCTTCGCTACCAAGGCCTGGGCCTGTTCGCTTTCGCAGGTGAACTGGCGCGACGCGGGATTCGAAAGCGCAAAACTGGAATACCTCGCCTATCGACAGGGCTTTTTTTACAGCGGTCACCGCGCCGTAACCGACTGCCTGGCAGGCATACACGTATTGAGCTACACGCTGAACGACAAACCCGCGCTGGCAGAAATGCTGGGGACAGCCCGCAAAAAAGGCTTCCGATTGTGGGCAGCCAACAGTCCGTTCGAGAGCAAGGATTTGCTCAAGGCCCGGGGCTACCGATGGAACGGCGGCGAAGACGGCCGACCCAAAGCCTGGTACAAGGATCTCGCTGACGACGAACTGGACTCCGAACAGGAATTTCTCGAGAGCAACGTTTACGGTGGCAAGCGACAGCTGCCCGTAGACACCATCAACGCGTTCAATCGGTTTTCGGCACGCATCTGACCGCGATTCATCATTTCACGCGACCTCAGTTCGATCGAAAAGCGTGCAAAACTGTTACTATGCCGGGCCGGGCCCGTGCGGCCAGGGCCTGCAGGAATCGAATAGAGTAATAAAAAGAAGACGGAGCGTATAGATGAGCGTAATTGATGCACGAGTATCCCCGGTAGGCAGTCTGGAACTGCTATCGCAAAGTGAAACCAGCACCCTGACCGATGGCACGGACAATCGACTGTACGAGTTGTTTCGCCAGTGCTGTCTGGCTGTTCTGAACAGCGGCGCCGAAGAAGATGATGCCAAGTCCATGCTGGCCAAACACCGGGAATTTGATATTCGGCTCGAGCAGCAGGAACGCGGCGTAAAGCTGAACCTGACCAACGCTCCGGCGTCGGCCTTTGTGGACGGCGTCATGATCAAGGGAATGCAGGAAAACCTGTTTTCTGTACTTCGGGACATCATCTACGTAGACAAGGAAATCCTTAAGTCTGACCGCTTTGATCTTGATAACCCCGAAGACATTACCAACGCCGTCTTTCACATACTCCGACACGCCGGCATCCTGAATCCGACCAAAGCACTCGACCTCGTGGTGTGCTGGGGCGGCCATTCCATCAACCGGACAGAATACGACTACACCAAGCTGGTCGGCTATGAATTCGGACTGCGAGGCCTGAACGTCATCACCGGATGCGGCCCGGGCGCCATGAAAGGCCCCATGAAAGGAGCGACCATTGGCCATGCAAAACAGCGCATCGAAGGCGGACGCTACATTGGTATTACAGAGCCAGGCATTATTGCCGCGGAAGCGCCAAATCCCATCGTGAACAATCTGGTCATCATGCCGGACATTGAAAAACGCCTCGAGGCGTTCGTTCGCACCGGTCACGGTGTAACGGTATTCCCCGGCGGCGCCGGTACGGCAGAAGAAATTTTGTACCTGCTCGGAATTAAGCTGCATCCGGCCAATCGTGATATGCCCTTTCCGTTTATCTGGACCGGGCCGAAAAGCTCCGCCGACTATTTCCGCAATCTTGACGAATTCATTAGTCAGACGCTGGGACCGGAAGCGCAGCAGCTTTACTCCATCATTATTGACGACCCTGCTCGTGTGGCCATCGAAATGAAACAGGGATTTGAGAAAGTACGTGAATACCGCCGCGCCAACAGCGACGCGTTCTACTACAACTGGATGATGCAAATCGACCCGGACTTCCAGAAACCGTTCGATCCTACCCATGAAAATATGGCCCAGTTAGACATTTCTCTCGATCAGGACACGCATGAACTGGCGGCCAATCTGCGTCGGGTGTTTTCCGGTATCGTGGCGGGCAACGTCAAGGAACAGGGTGTGACCGCCATTGAAGAGCATGGGCCATTTGAAATTAGCGGGGACAAGCACATCATGCTGATGCTTGATGAACTGCTGGCCGCCTTTGCAGGAGCTGGCCGAATGAAACTGCACGGAGAATATACGCCGTGTTATCGCGTCATTACCTGACGCGGCCAGGAGTTTCGAACGCCTAGTGGGTACGTTCGAGACTCACGCGCGGATCGGCGCCCATCACATCTTGTAGCTGATCGTGCTGGATGGCGAGCTTCAGGTATGGAATCGCCTCTTGCGGCAGTCCCTGGGCAAGACGAACTCGCCCCAGCCGGCGCAACAGCTCCGGATGATAAGGGTGCCGCTCGAGACTGGTCTCCAGCACACTCGCTGCGCTGTCGAGCATATCCCAGGCCAGTAATCGATCCGTAATTAAGATGGCGCGGTTTACGTCCTTCATGATGATCACCTGATCATTGATTATGTAAACCCTATTCTGCGCCAGCGCAAGCCGTAACGCCGTGAAATATCTCACGAAATCTGGTCAATCCAGCGGTTTTAGTGTGACGTAGTTCACATAATCTGGCACCGGGGACGTTTCGCCACAGCCGCACACGCATGTGCGACGGGTGAAAATTCACGCCGGAATGGTAGGAAAAATGAATTCCACGCCACCGGCCGGAACGGTCAGTGGCGTGGATATTTCAGGTTCAGTACGGTGGCACAGGCTTGGCGTTGCGGCCAGCCGCTAGTGATCGATCAGCTCACCGATCGGGAATAGCCGGTACATCGCGCTGGGCTTCGCCCGTGTAAAGCTGACGGGGGCGACCGATGCGCATCTTGCCGGACACCATTTCCTGCCAGTGCGAAATCCAGCCGACCGAGCGACCGATAGCAAACATGACGGTCAGCATTTCCAGTGGAATGCCAAGTGCCCTGTAGATAATGCCTGAGTAGAAGTCGACGTTTGGATACAGACCACGTTTAACAAAGTACTCATCGACCAGAGCAATTTCTTCAAGCTTCATGGCCAGTTCCATACGCGGATCATTGCCGTACTTGGCCAGAACTTCATGAGCAATTCTCTTGATGATTCGTGCCCGTGGATCGAAGTTCTTGTAAACCCGGTGACCAAAACCCATCAGTCGGAAGTTGTCATTCTTGTCTTTGGCTTTGGCGATGTACTTGTCGATATTCGATACGTCACCAATCTTGTCCAGCATCCGCAACACGGCCTCATTGGCGCCACCGTGGGCAGGCCCCCACAGGCAGGCGGTACCGGCGGCGATGGCTCCGAACGGGTTGGTACCCGAGGATCCCGCCAGGCGAACCGTTGACGTAGACGCGTTCTGTTCGTGATCAGCGTGCAGCGTAAACAGCACGTCCAGGGCTTTCTCGGCCACCGGGTCCACTTCATAGTCTTCTGCAGGCACGGCATACATCATGTGGAGCAGA
The DNA here is from genome assembly GCA_963922815.1 of uncultured Gammaproteobacteria bacterium. GTDB lineage: Bacteria > Pseudomonadota > Gammaproteobacteria > Steroidobacterales > SZUA-146 > SZUA-146. The sequence goes on along the minus strand of CAWUKD010000007.1, from coordinate 13,211 downwards.
TTGCCGGTGTAGCTCAAATCATTGCGGGGGTACATGAACGGCTGGCCAACGGAATGTTTGTACGCAGCGGCGGCAATCGTGGGCAGCTTCGCGATGATTCGCTGGGCCGTGATTGTGCGTTGCTCAGGGTCGTTGATGTCCAGCGAGTCGTGATAGAACGCCGACAGTGAGCCAATGACGCCAGTCATCATGGCCATTGGATGGGCATCGTGATGGAAGCCATCAAAAAATCGGCGCAGACCTTCGTTAATCATTGTGTGCGTACGAATATTGTGATCAAACTCGTTTTTCTGAACCACGGTCGGCAGTTCGCCGTTCAGCAACAGGTAACACACTTCCAGATAATCACACTGTTCAGCCAGCTGTTCGATTGGATAGCCCCGATATTGCAGCAGTCCCGCACCGCCATCGAGATAGGTAATCTTGCTTTCGCAACTGGCTGTGGCAACGAAACCCGGGTCCAGAGTGAAGTGGCCAAACTCTTTGTTCAGAATGCCAATATCAATGACCGGTGTACCTGCGGTGCCTTCGCGAGTTGGCAACTGAACGCTTTCACCGGTCGTGTCGTGGGTAATCGTTACACTGGAATCTGCCATTGGGCGGTCCTTTTCTGACGGGTTGTGGGCAATGGGCGCGGAGTCAGGCAGACTAGGCGCCAAATCGGTCGGCTAGAATAAACGTTTTCGCGTCGAAATTCAGGCTGAACGCTTCGATTTGGCGCTGCGTGCACCCCGTCAGAGAGAGAGGCATTTTAGACGCATCTCTATATCATTGTATTGTAATGGCTTTTTTATACTCAGCGTCGGCGATAGTGGCGCCGCGTTTCGGGCGGGCCTGGAGAAAGCGAATCAATGGCCGCCAATATTCCGCAGAGCAACATGAAAAATCCGTCGCGATTGATGGCCCGTCATTTGGAGCTTTTCGATCGTATCGGCAGGTGCGTCGGCCGCGGTCTTTGTGATTCTTCGACCGGCTTTCGGTGGATATCCGGTGAGGTGTTTAAACCGCTACCTGAGGCTCAAGCGTGGTTTGCTTGGCAAATTCGCCCCAGACGATAATGCCGTTATCCACGGTAATCAGGCCCTCGGTTTGAAGCAGCTTGAGTACACGGGAAATCATCTCGCGCGAACAACCAACAATTCGGGCCAGCTGAGGCTGCGTGTACTTCAGACGACGACCACCTTCGATATCCGTGGCTTCAGGCTCTTCCGCCAATTCGATCAGCACCTTGGCCACTCGGCCCGATACACCCAGAAACGCCAGGTTTCCGACACGATTGTTGGTACGTGCCAGGCGAATCGAAAGCTGCGTTGCCATCTCAAACAGCAGCGCCGTGTTGGTCTGTGAAAATTCATGAAAGCGCTCATAGCTTAGTTCTGCTACGACGCTGTTCTTGCGGGCGCGAACCCACGCTGATCGGTGCGTTCTTTGATTAAAAAAACCCATCTCACCGAAAAAGTGGCCTTCATTAAGAAAGGCCAGTACCAACTCTTTGCCCTCTTCTGTTTCCATCACAACCTCAACCGACCCACTGACCAGGTAGTGAATGGTTTTAGGCTCGTCGTCCGCGGCCAGGATGGTTTCTCCGGCTGCAAAACTGCGCAGGCGCGACTGGGACAGAAATTGCTGAAGATCAGCGCGATCGATACGTTGTTGCGGAGGACTTTGCATTAGAACACCGAGTAAATTCGTTAATGGTTAATGAAGCGGAGAAAATTGAATAAGATGAAGGTCATTCACATCGACATCAAAATTCTGTGCAAGCATTCGGCGAGCATCGTCACTTCCGAATGCGGGCTGAGAGGTTTTGTTAAATTGCACGACTCCGGAAAATTCTCCGAAACCGCTTCCTTCAAACTCTGTCAGCACAAAGTGTGTGTAATACTTGCTTTCCATCCTTGGCATTTTACGGCGAGGCGGGTTCGATACCGTGAGCGGGTCCGCACTTTTTCGCTTGTCATAACGTAGTACGAGCCCTGCTCAAACCTTGGGGAAGCCCTGAATGAGACCGTTGTAATGTCAGCCTTTTCGGAAAACGTCCGACAGCGTCATTTCATCCGGGGCGCCATACTCGTTGCAACCGTACTGGTTATTGCATGGCCGCTTTCTGCGTCAGCCGTGGACAGCGGATTCAGTCCACCACTGCCGATGAATAACCGCACGCCGTTCACCCAGTTGTTCATTGCTCCTGCGGCACCGGATACCTCCCAATCTGTCGGCCATCACCAACTCTCGGGGCACATCGACCTGTCCTCGCATTCGCTGATCCAGGCAACGGGTGACTCTGCCGTTGAACTCGATGGAGAAACACTTCGCATCGCGCTGGACTGGCAGTATCGACCGTCCGATCGCTGGATTGTCAGCGTCGAAGTCCCATGGGTATCGCATCGCGGCGGCCTGCTCGATAACGTCATAGATCAATGGCACGACCTGACTGGACTGCCCGATGGTGAACGGCCGGGGCAGCCAACCAACAGGCTCTTTTTCGGCTTTCGAAACACTCGCCAGACGCTGGTCACTACCGCTGATCAACAGCACGTCGGTGACATACAGGTGAGCGCGGCGTTTCAACTGTCCCAAAAGCCGCCGGAACCCGACTCACCGATAAAATGGCAACGGTCCAGCTGGGTACAGCTGGGCGTCAAGCTGCCCACTGGTCGAGCCGAAAGCCTAAGCGGCAGCGAAGGTACGGACCTCGCCCTGTCCTTTCATCACAACCGTTTAAACCGTACAGCACGTCGGCCGTGGTCGTTCGGCGTAGACGCCTATTGGCTACACGTCGAACGTGGCCGGGTCATAGACTCAGCCAAACAAACGCAGTGGCTGCTGAACGTAAGAGGCGCTGTTCATTGGACGGACCGCATCAGCCCGGAGCTTCAGCTGCGCTACCGAAGCGCCGCCTACAACAGCCCCCTTGCAGCGCTGGGTGGCGATTCACTTGGACTGGATGCCGGTGTGACAATACGCAGCGCAAAAGGGTACTGGAAACTGGGATTGAGCGAAGACCTTGATATCGACTCTGCGCCGGACGTCGGGTTTTATCTTCAATACACCTATCGGTAACGTTTCGCACGGTCGCCTCCTGCAACCACATCGTATCCACTTGCCTATGTGATCACCGGCTGCGACATGTCGCATGGCAATGGCAAATTGCCAGCTGTGAATAGCAATCGCCCCTCCCCGCGCGAACGGCGAAGAGGGGCGACAGACGAAGTGAAATCGAAACGACCTGACGCCGCCTCTGGCTACTCGCCGCTGAGAATACGGTCAACGGTCCCTTGAGCCAGGGGGTGGTAGCCGGGGCGTGCCCGTGCGTACACATCACTGGCGAAGGCCTTGTGTTTCTCGGTCCCGGTTAAGTCTTCATACAGAGGTGTAATCAGCTTGCGCCGACCGATGCCGATCAGGTAGCTCTCGAGCCGCGCAAAACCCGGCTGATAGTCGTGACGAATCACGTGGCGTAACCAGCTGTGGACAATCTCGTTATTGCGCGAGTCGGTAAGACCAAACACCCGGTCAAGCTCTCCGAGCTGATCAAGCGTCAGATCAGCAGGCAGGTTATTCAGAAAGTACAGCCACTCGTGGACGCTCCAGTCGTTCGTATCGAGGGACTCAAGATCGGTCGATCCGTCGAGCCATGCCGCACTTTGCACGTCAACTTCGTTAAAGGCGTCTGACTCCGGAACCATCGATACTTCCGGCAATCCGCCGTCAAAAATCCATTGATTCACTTCGGCACTTGTCACGGTTCCAGGATACTTGTCGAGCAAATTCGCAGACAGATAATTAATAAACTGATCAGTCGAAATGCTCTTGAAGCTGAACTCGTCGAAGTACGAGCGCAGGAACACATCAAACTTCTCGCGGCCAAAACGCATTTCCAGCCAGCTCAAGAACATCTGACCTTTGGTATAGGGCACACCGCTAAAGACATCGTCAGGGTCACGGCCGGTCAGATCGATGGCCAGCTGCTGATCGGCTTCCGGCAGGTCCGTGAGCTCGTCGGTCAGCGACTGATAGTCGAGGAAATACTCCATGTCAGAACGGTCTTTTCCGTAGACAGCTTCCATGATTCGCGTGGTCAAAAATGAAGTGAATCCTTCGTTCAGCCACAGATCACGCCAGGTGCCGTTAGTGACCAGATTACCTGACCAGGAATGCGCCAGTTCATGCGCAATCAGTGACACCAGGCTCTTGTCACCAGCGATAACGGTGGGAGTAATGAAAGACAGCCGCGGATTCTCCATGCCACCAAACGGAAAGCTTGGCGGCAATATGAGCAAGTCATAGCGGCCCCAGCGATAGGGGCCGTAAAGCTCTTCGCTGATTTCCAGCATTCGCTCGGTGTCCGCAAACTCGGCTGCCGCCGCCTGCGCCAGCGAAGGCTCGGCAAAAATTCCCGTTCGCTCGCTCATGGGTACGAAGACCAGATCCCCTACGCCCAGCGCAATCAGATAGGCCGGTATGGCCTGAGGCATTTCAAACGTATAAACCCCATCGGCGTTTTTGTCGCTGGTCGTATCATTCGCGGCACTCATCACAGCGCGAAGATCTGAAGGCACCCGAATGATGGCGCTGTACGTCAGACGCACGCCCGGTGTGTCCTGCACCGGAATCCAGCTTCGGGCATGAATGGCCTGAGACTGGGTAAACAAAAACGGATGCTCTTTGCCCGCCGTTTGAGCCGGCGTGAGCCACTGCAACCCGGAGGCCGAAGGAGCACTTGAATACTCAATCGACACGGTCAGTTCGTTACCGCCGTTTTCAGGCAATGAAACCACCAGCGGCCGACCGAGGTTTGGATCAACCTCACCCAGACGAAACTCAAGCGCCGACCGGTCGTTGCCGTTTACCCACTCAGCTTTGCGAATATCCAGCTCGCGCGTATCAAGCCATAGCTCATCGACACCCGGTTCACGCTCTACCCGAAGCCGGGCTGAACCGTTCAGCTGACTGGATTCAAAATCTACCGTCAAATCAAGATTGGCGTGGGTAACTCGTGCATCGTTCGGTCGGGCAAACGAATGTACGTCATGGGCGTACTTTGGCAGCGCCTTTGACGCCGATTCTCCTGCGGAAAGTACCTCTGCCGCGACGACCGCTTCTTTGCTGTCTGTCGAACCCTGCTCGACAGGCGCAGAAGAATCACATGCCGCAACGGCGCTCAGCGCGGCGATCAGCCACGCGCTCCAGAATAGTTTCATGCCATATGCCTTTTAGAGATTTGAGTACCGTAAATTACCAGATTTTTACACGATCCTGCGGTGCACGATACAGCGCATCGCCCGGCTTCACGTTGAACGCTTTATGAAACTCCGGCATGTTCGCCACAATGCCATTCACCCGGTATTCGCTCGGCGAATGCGGATCAGTGAGCAAGCGGCGACGCAGCTCGTCTTCGCGGTACATGCGTCTCCATACCTGAGCCCAGCCCATGAAAAAGCGCTGTTCGCCCGAGTAACCACCGATAACCGGGGCCGCCTTACCATTCAGTGAAAGCTTGTACGCCCGATACGCCATGGTAAGACCGGCAAGGTCACCAATATTCTCGCCGAGCGTCAGTTCGCCGTTAACGCTTTCGCCCGGCAGCGGAGAAAACGCCGCGTATTGCGCAACCAGTCCATCTGCGCGACGCTTGAATTCAGTGGCGTCCTCTTCTGTCCACCAGTCTCTGAGATTGCCGTCACCGTCTGATTTGCGACCCTGGTCGTCAAAGCCGTGACTGAACTCGTGACCGATCACCGCGCCAATGGCGCCGTAATTAACCGCATCGTCAGCGTCAACATTAAAGAATGGCGGCTGAAGAATAGCGGCGGGAAAAACGATTTCATTCATCGATGGGTTGTAATAGGCGTTGACCGTTTGGGGTGTCATAAACCACTCGGTCCGATCGATAGGTCCACCCAGTTTATTCAGCTCACGCGCGTAGGCGTATTCCGAAGTCGCCATGACATTGGCGACCAGATCGTCCGGCTTGATGGCAATCGATGAATAGTCTTTCCACTTTTCCGGATAGCCTACTTTCGGCGTAAATTTAGCCAGCTTCTCTCTTGCCTGAACTTTGGTCACGTCGCTCATCCACTCCAGGCCGTCGATGGAAGTACCAAATGCTTTGCGCAAATTTTCGACCATGGTATCCATCCGGGTCTTGGCTTCGCGCTTGAACGTTTTCTCCACATAGAGTTTTCCAACCGCTTCGCCTAGCGCGCCGTTAACCGCACCAACGCCACGCTTCCAGCGTGGGCGATTCTCTTCTACGCCTCGCAGCGTGCGTCCATAAAAATCGAAATCGGCGTCAACGAAATTCTGGCTCAGAAACTCGGCGGCACCGTCGATCACATGCCAGTTCAGGTATTGTTTCCATACGTCGATCGGCGTGTCGTTAACAAGATCAACCAGCGCCTGCTGGTAGCTCGGCTGACGGACAATAAAGCGCTGCTGATCGCCCAGCCCTGCTCCGTCGAGGAACGCATCCATGTCTACACCGCCGAGCATTTCCAGCAACTCCTGTCGTGAAACAGGATTGAACGTAGCATTGCGATCGCGATTGCGAACGCGCTCCCACTGAATATCCGCGATGCGGGTTTCAAGATCGAGAATGCTGCGAGCGGCTTCGGCACCATTGGGTAAGCCGGCAAACCCGAACATACGTTCGATATGATCCAGATAAGCGGCGCGCACGCTCGTGAACTTTTCGTCGTCTTTCAGGTAGTAGTCACGATCGGGGAGGCTCGTGCCCGACTGGGTTATAAAGGGAACGTAGCGAGTGGTATCGCCGGAATCCTGATCAATCCAGAATCTCAGTGGGCTGCCGTGCCCGTATTTTTGCCCCTCTCCAAAGTAAGCCATCAGATCGCGGCGTGAATTAATCGCGTCCACCGCGTTCAGGTGCGGCTCTAACGGAGCGGCGCCTCTGGCATTGATGGCATCGACATCCATATATGCGTTAAAAAAGTGGCCGATACGAGCAGCGTCACTTCCGGCAGGCGTCGGTGAAGCCGCAGCGCTCTCGATGATCGACCGCTGCAGTGCTTCTGACACATCAAACAGTTCCGTAAACGAGCCGTAGTTTGAACGATCCGACGGAATCTCGGTTTTGCCTAACCAGCCACCGTTCACATGACGGAAAAAGTCGTCCTGCGGTCGAAAGGAGGTGTCAATATTGGAAAGATCCACCCCAATTCGGGCGGAGAGGTCAGTTGCCGCATCCGCCATATCGGCCTTGACTGGGTCTGTTGATGTTGCACAGCCAGATAATCCCATAAGCGCACTACACAAAAGCAGGCCGCCCAGGATCGAACGAACAGAGAAGAAGTTGATTCGCATGGCACCGTTTCCTTTCGAACTGAATTTAATAGCCGGGAAGAATACCACGGCGCAAGGGTGCTGTTCCGCCGGTTACGGCCAGGTGCGGTAAAACGCAGGCCAAAACAGCCGAGCCGCGATGTCCGGGCTTGACTCAGTATTGTCGAGCGGTGGGAAGTGGCCGCGCGGATGCGGTCTTCGAACGAAGCTTCAGACTTCGATGGGTTCTTTCTTGTAGTGGAGCTGATACGAGCCGATGGTGATGATATCGCCATGTTCAAGGCTGTATTTCTTGATCCGCTTCCGGTTGACGTAAGTACCGTTCATGCTATCGAGATCGAGTACGTAATCGTCCTTGAGTACGGTAAATATCTGCGCGTGATGGCGACTGGAATTCTTGCAGTCCAGCCTGATGTCGCAGTCGTGTTTACGCCCGATAGTAACCCGCCGCTTATTCAGCTTGTACTCACCCACCTGTTCGCCATTCTTCAGAATGACCAGCCTGGCGGCCTGCACTTCCTGCAGTGTTCTCAATGTCGGCGTTGGCATAAAGGTCTTTCCACTTAATATCAATTCGTTCCAGTGACAGCTACGACGATCACCTTGGCGACCAACGCTGGATCAGACTGTCGATATTGGACACTGCCCCGAGGCCACCCAACCTGTGACGACCTCGATATCATAATAACGTGTTTTATCCTGATCCTGCGGAAACAGCAATCTATTGCATCCACTGCCGCAGCATAGCAAACCCGCAGCCGCTGAAATTGCGACACAGGTCTCAGTCCGGTGCTGCGACACGTTCTGTATCAGTTTAGGGTTGCCCGTGGATATTGGCCAGTCGAGAAGTCATAGCGCTTCCGGAAACACCGACCTGTAACCACCCGACCGCCAGCAGGACGGCGGAGGACGGCCAGTCCCACCCGGCACGATCAGTACTTTTAAGCTCAGATGGCGACTATCTCAACGCATTTGCAGCCGTTACTCGGGGCTCGAGTAGCGTATGCGCCAGATTCTACCCATCCGGGAATCACTCACCCAGAGCTGCCCGAGCGGATCGATCGCCAGGCCCGTTGGACGGTATTTGGCCAGACCCGGAGAATCCAGCGAGTCGCTTTGGGCAAAGCCGTCGATGAACGTTTCGTAATGCGCGGTGGCACCCGTTGGTTCAAACGGCTGAAACACCACCCGATAGCCTTCCTGCGGGAAAGGGGCCCGGTTCCACGAACCGTGAAACGCGACAAAGGCGCCTCCCGCGTAGCGCTCCGGGTAAGACCCCCTCTCATAGAAGACCAGATCATTCGGCGCCCAGTGCCCCGGATAGGCTGCGATCGGCTGATCGAATCCGGCACAGCGGCCAACCTTCTGTCCGTCGCCACCATACTCCGGATTGAGCACTTTGCGCTGCTGCAAGTGGTCGTAGTAGCAATACGGCCATCCGAAATCGCTATTTTGACTGACCTTGAAAAACTGTTCCGCTGGCAGCTCGGCACGCTGCGCTGGCGTGTATAAATCCGGCCACAGCTCGCTCAGCTGATCCCGTCCGTGCTGCACGAGATACAGAGAATCCGTACTTGAGTTCCAGGCCATCGCCAGCCCCATACGAATGCCCGTGGCGTAGCGAACCCCGTCTTCCAGGCCTTTCTGGCCCAGGGTATTCGCATCGTATCGCCAGACACCACCGGACGTGTTCAGTAGCGGGCACGGGTCGAGGCCCGGCACACCGGCGGTGCGAGAGGGCTCCTGACAGGCGTTGGACGGGGCTCCTATGTTTACGTAAAGACCGCCCTTACCATCGAAGGCCATCGCTTTGGATGCGTGCATCGGATTATCCGAGTAGCCATCGATAACGATCTCCGGCGGCCCGGCCGGCAGCAGCGAGTCTGGATCGGGTGTAAATCGCATGATGGCCTGGGGGGTCGAATAGAACACGTGATTCCGGTGCACAACAACGCCGGTGCCGCTCCTGTCACTCCACTGTTCCTGCTGATCGGCCTGCCCGTCGCCGTCACTGTCCCGCAGTGCGAACAGGCCACCTTCCTTTCCTCTTCTGGCGACTATCACATCACCGTTGTCCAGCACAGCCAGATGACGTGCAGCCCGCCCGATACCGGGGTGAAAAACCTCGGCGCAGAAGCCTGCAGGAAGAACCAGATCGGGATCACACTGACCGCCACCGATTGCGGCATCGCGGTTGCCGGCAGGCGAACAGCCAGACAACAGCACACCAACGCACGCGGCGACCAGCCTGGTTCCGAACGTATTCATAGCATTCTCCTGCCTGCGTGGCTTAATTCTGACAAGTCGGGACGACTGGGAGTCAGTTTACGACAAAGCAGGTGATACGGCTGTAGTGACTTGCCGACGGTATTTTACGGAATCACTCTCAATCGCCGCACTTGTGCAGCGCGGCGATTAATCCCCAACGACTCTGGTCTATACTCCAGCTCATCAAGAATAAGCACAAGGAATCCCATGGCAAGCCCTGACCCCGTTCAATCCGCTGCTCTGATTCAAAACGATGCCGTTGTCTTTGGTTTGCTTGCCGCCACCCTGGCGACCATTTTTTACGCTGAAAAGCAGCCGATGTTTGCCCGGTTTTTTAATGTGGTTCCAACCCTTCTGCTGTGCTACTTCATACCCTCTTTCTTTACCTCGTTCGGTCTGATCGATCCGGACACGTCCAACCTCTACTACGTCGCCTCGCGCTATCTGCTGCCAGCGTGCCTTGTCCTGCTCACGCTGAGCATAGACCTCAAGGCGATCGCCCGTCTCGGGCCCAAAGCCATCATTCTGTTTTTCGCAGGAACCGTCGGCATTGTCATTGGTGGCCCGATTGCACTAAGCATCGTGGGCTACTTTTCGCCCGACGTGCTTGGCGGAAACTCACCGGGGGCGGTCTGGCGAGGACTGGCAACGCTGGCCGGCAGCTGGATCGGCGGCGGTGCGAACATGGCGGCCATGGAAGTCTTGTGGAAACCACCGGGCGAGCTGTTCTCCAAGATAGTCTTCATTGACCTGCTGTTTGCCAACCTGTGGCTGGGGGTTCTGCTGTTTATGGCCAAACGCGCCGACGCCATGGATCAAAAGGCTGGCGCTGATGTGGCCGCCATCGAAGACATCAAAATTCGCGTTATGGAGTTCGAGAAAACCCATCTGCGCATTCCGACGTTCCACGATCTGATGTACATCACCGGCGTAGGATTTGGTATCACAGCCCTGGCTCACCTGTGCGCAGGCTGGCTGGGGCCCACGATCGCCGCCAATTTCCCGGCTCTTGAGCGCATCTCGCTGGGCAGCACCTTTTTCTGGCTGATCATTCTCGCCACACTCGGTGGTATGGCGCTTTCGTTTACCCGCGTTCGCAATCTCGAGAAAGCGGGCACGGCCAAAATCGGCACCGTGATGCTCTATTTTCTCATCGCTACCATTGGCATGAAACTCGATTTACGCGCCATATTTTCGGCAGACTCTCTTCCGCTGCTTGCCATTGGGGCGATCTGGATTTCAATCCATGCCTCAATATTACTGCTCGGACGGAAGCTCCTGAACGCGCCGGTGTTTTATATGGCTGTGGGCAGCCAGGCCAACGTCGGGGGTGCCGCCTCCGCGCCGGTAGTTGCGGCCGCATTCCACCCGTCACTCGCCCCTGTGGGCGTTCTGCTCGCAGTGCTCGGCTATGGTATTGGTACGTTTGCCGCGTACCTCAGCGCCGTGCTTATGCAGATGGTCTCGGGTGGCATCTAGCCTCCCGGACGGCACGGCATCGAAAGTCAGTGTGTCCGCGCCGCCTGAACTGATTCAGCTTATGGCGTCAGGCTCCAGATCCTCGAACCAGCCCGGCTGAACCACAAACCAGCGTTGTCGCTGATCATCGCGGGTGACCACGTCGACGCACTGGGGATTACGTTTTACGTCGTCTTCCAGGCGATCCAGCGGCAGCGGCTGATCACCCGCTTCCGGATCCAGCCAGTCCGGTTTGTCCAGAGCCAGTACCGATTTTGGTTTCTCGGCAATGAACTCATTGAAATCGCACCAAAGACCGGTCGGGGCACTGGGGTTCAGGCGAATTGAACCAGCCGGTGTATCAAATTGAAAAGCGCTGTCGTGAGCTGCTCCCCGATTAAGGGGATAAAACAAACGCCCCTTTATCAGTGCGCGAACCTCGGACACGGCCTGTCCGAGAGCCGCTCTGGCCTCCTGAGATTCCGGCAGCTCGGTCAGCAGCAGCTGTCGCTCCGTAAGATGACGCAGCTTGCGATTCAACGAGTCGCGCTTGCCCGGGCCAACCCAGGCGAGCGTGTCTGACGACGGAACTCCAAGGTAAAATTTGCTGGCCACTTCCCAGTGTTCAAGCTGATTGTCATTCTGATTGCGCACAATAAAATCAAACTCTCCGCGGGTGCGGCCATCCACATGAACCTGCAGTCGCCGCTCCACACACGTGAAACCAGGAAGGTGAAGCAGACCAAATTCAATCAGGCGCTCGAACCGGGCGCCCAGCCTGTGGTCTTTTTCGCTGGCCACAAACGCTTCCAGCTCTTTGGCAGCCTCGGGCTTTTCAAGTAAACCAATCAGTTCCAGCGCTCGCCAGGAGCACCACTCGTCATCCTGCCAGCGCGAATCGGTGGCCGACAAAACCAGTGACGGACTTCCGAATGACCAAAGCAACGCGCGGACTGTCGATATTGTGTGGCTTTTATGCAACAGGTTTTTCCTCAGAAAAGGTACGGGGGGTGGCGTGTAGGACAATTCGTCCTTTTTTTGTAAAAATTAATAACAACCCTACTGTTTGAAGGTGTTTGGCCGTAATATAGGGTTAGTTTGACCAATGAACAATATGTTATATTGGTGAGCTGAGTACGGAGGTACTCAAATTCACACTGTCTTATCCGACCAACAAATTGCCACTGACGGCAGGAGATCCAGGTCATGAAGAAATTAGTAGTTGTCGCACTTTTGGCGGCCCTTTTTGGTGCGCCGCAGAAAAATGTCAACGCGGCTGAAATATTCGAAGAAGGTCGTTGGTACCTTACTCCGATGGGAACTTACGTGTTTCGTGAAGATAAATCACGTTTCACCAACACAGGCGCTGGTGGCCAGCTGGGCATCGCCCGCGGTCTTGCCAATAACCTGGCAATTGAAGTCAGCCTGATGGGCAACGAACTGTCCGGCGACAATCTGCACACCATCGGCCAGTACGGTATCGGTGTTGATCTGATTAAAGCATTCAACACAAATTCGGCCTGGGCACCTTACGTTGTTCTCGGCACGGGTTACATGAAGTCCCGTTCGAATGAAGAAAGCACATTTCCTCCCGTCGGACTCGACTATGACAACATCATCGGTTCTGCAGCGGTTGGTTTCGGTCATGAAATTGGCGACACGGGCGGCATGTTCCGCACCGAAGTACGTTACCGCGCAGATTTTGCTGACGAAACGTACGGCGATCTGCTGTTCAATATCGGTTTCACCGTTCCTATGGGCCCATCTGCTGCGCCTCCGGTTGTTCTGGATAGCGACAACGATGGCGTTGTAGACCCTGAAGATCTGTGCCCGGGTACAGCTGCCAATGCGCAGGTTGATGCCAACGGTTGTGAACTCGACAGCGACAACGATGGTGTGAAGAACAGCAAGGACAAATGTCCTAACACACCTGCCGGCACTGCCGTGGATTCCATGGGCTGTAAGAAGATGCTCGACTCAGACGGCGACGGCGTTCCGAATGACAAAGACCGCTGCCCGAACACACCTGCCGGTACCAAAGTTGACAGCAACGGCTGTAAAGTCATTGGCGACGACGACAATGACGGCGTGCTGAATAACATCGATGAGTGTCCGAACACTGCAGCAGGGTCTCGCGTTGACGCGCGCGGCTGTGACATCAGCGAAGAAATTCGTCTGCC
>CAWUKD010000006.1:0-54951 GCA_963922815.1 uncultured Gammaproteobacteria bacterium | reverse complement strand
CCGATCTAGAACGACATTGATGTCGTTGTAGCAGATCAGCGCATGCCTATCATGACCGGCGTGGAAGTCCTGACGGCGGTTAAGCGATCGTCACCGGACACCGTTCGCATCTTGCTGACTGGCTATGCCGATCTCGACGCGATCGAAGGCGCCATGAACGACGGCGAAGTATTTCGCTTTCTCAGCAAACCGTGTGCGGCAGAAGAGCTGCGCGGTACGATCAAGCTCGCGACAGAAATAGCGATCGAAACCACCGGGGTGACTGACGATGACCCGGACGACGACAGTTTTCTGGAGGCCATTGCGTCTTCCGGTGTCGATACGAGCGGTGCCGTCGATGCCGACATTGACGACGTCATCGATTTTGCCAGCACCATGGTGCTTAACGATACACCGATAGATTTACAGCCACCGGCCGAATCACCGGAAGCGGCCACGAGCACCCCGGAACCCGTCAGACATGCCGACCCTGTGATTGCAGCGTCAGTGGCCACCGTGCTGGATGAAGACGCCGAGGAAACCAGGGCGCGAGTCGAAGCCGATATGGCCGCCGTTGATGCCTGCGCCATTCTGGATGATGCCGAAACCGGCGGAGAAGCCGCGACGCCTGCAGAGATGTCAGACGACGCAGTGCATACCGAGACTGCCGTACTTCCCGACCGCGTTCAGGACCAGGAGTCGGTAGAAATTGTCATGAGCGGCGATAGCCATGAAGTTGTGGACCCGAATGCTCCGGTCGAGGACTTCGGTGGTACCACTGCGGTGCTTGATGTTGCCGCAACCCTGACGCCGCCGAAAGAAGAAACTCAAAAGGAAGCCAACCCCGTCAAGCTGGTGGGAACGGGCAAGTACAAGGTTTCCATTCTGGTCTTTACCTCAGACGAACAGTTTGCCAAGAGCATTGGCCGGTCGTTGCAAAACTATTTCTATACGTTCCAGGCCAGCAACATTGCTCGTTTGATGCACGGTATTCAAAAACTGGCGCCAGCTGTACTGATTACAGACGTCAGCGAAGACCCGGAAGTCATCGAACAGCTTGCTGCCCAGCTCAAGGAAAAAGTACCCGAGATGGTGACGATGGTTGCCAGTCAGCATCGCGATGCCGAATTGATGGTGCGCCTGATCAATCACGGCCAGGTGTTTCGCATGGTCGACAAGCCGATGAGTTCCACGGCATGCAAGCGACACGTACGGGAAGCCATCAAGAAACACATACAGCTTAGAGACAACCCGGAACTCATTCAGCGTCATCAGATAGTGAAACGGAAAGACAGCGGTAAGCTCCCGGCTTCGATCGGTCGGCTTATCAACGGTCTCGGTCGCGTACGCGGCTTGTGGACACGACGAGCGCGTTAAAATTGAAAGTTAAGGAATAGAAAGATGCCAAAGAGCAAAGACTCCTCAGTTCAGGTTGCCGTTATTGTTGCGGGGCTGCTGGCTGTCGTCGGTGGTGCCTGGCTGTTTTTAAACAGCGGCACAGACGAAGCCATCGAAACAACCCAGGTTGTGGTGGCAACGGATGAAGCGAATCCGGTTAGCGAAGTCAGTGCCGACGCGGAACGGATTCCGGTTGATACGGCTCTGCAAATGGCAGAAATGGCGTTTCAGTCTGGCCATCTGACCGGCGAAGAAGAAGGCACGGCGGTAGATTTCTATCGACAGGTACTCGACCAGGATCCGGGCAACGCGCGGGCACTGGCTGGTATGCAGCTGATATCAACTCAGCTTGTAGATGAAGCCGAGGAGCTGATGGCCAAAAACGACTATCAGGGAGTGACTGATCGCATTGAGGCGTTAACCAAAATCGAAGCAGGTTCGGATGCCGTGCTGTCTTTGCAACAGCAGTTCACTGAAAAGACGGCCGGCATGTTTACCCAGCTTGATGCGGCTATAGCAAGCGGCCAGCTTGATCGGGCGGAGAGTCTGGCACGAAGCCTGCGATTGATCCCCAATGCAGATTCAGGCCGTATTAACTCGGCTATCGTAACGATTGCCCAGACCCGCAAAGATCTCGAGAACGCCGCAGCTGAGGAGCTAGCTTTGGCGGAAAGCCGACGGGAGCCACAGGACATTCCTACGACTGAGACCGTCGCCTACACCACCTCCAATCGCGTCACCGGAGAATTCCTGGACACCAATACTGATACCCAAGACTCCGTTGTTGCAACGTACTCCGATGGAACCACACTGGTTCAGACAGGAGACGAAGGCGCATCACTGGAACCGGTTGAACTGGTCGATCCGGAAGAACTTGTGCGCAATCAAATCGCATCCCTGCTGGAACAAGCTGAAGCACGAGTTGATGAAAACCGGCTGATAAAACCGGCAGGTGACAATGCCGTGGAACTGTACAACCAGGTCCTGGCCCTTGAAACGACGAATACCGAAGCCAAGCGCGGTCTGCGTGGCATCGTGCAGAAACTCACATCCAGCGCCTACGATCTGGCTGAGGCCGAAGATATCGAAGGGGCCCGGGCGGTTCTGGACTCCGCGGAGAGTGTGGGCATCGCCGCTCCGCTCGTGACCCAGGCCCGCAAGGACGTTCGCAGCAAGTGGCTTGAGATTGAGTCCTCAAAGGTCTTTTCAGTCGGTGGTTTTGAAGTTGAGAAGAGCGTGCCACCCAAATACCCCAAACGCGCCATGTCGCGATCAATTGAGGGATGGGTGAAGGTAGAGTTTACGGTTGCCGAAGACGGAAAAACCCGTGATCTTCAGGTAGTAGAGTCGTCTGAAAAACTCGCGAAACAATTTTCAAGCTCCGCTATGAACGCCGTTAAGCAGTGGCGGTTCAAGCCACGGGTTCTGGATGGCGAAGTTATTGCCCAGCGTTCCGAGACGATGGTGCAGTTCAAGCTGACCGAGTAAGACAACCGGTGTTCAGGGTGTGTTCAATGCGGTATAGCAACAGCACCTTACGAACCGATGACAACCTGCGCGGTGCCTGACTTGTCAGACACCGCGTTTTGCATTGGGAGCGTCGCTCTGGAGGGCATTTTCGAGCTTGCCCTGCATCCGTTTGCAAGTTTTACGTCAATAAGGCATTTTTACAGGCCGACTCCGGAGTATGTATGAAAGAGCGTCGCGCCAACGAAGACAACAATGTGCTGCCCATGCCGCAATCGGCTAGCCCGATTAAAGTTTCCGCGCCCGAGAACTTTCTTAACCGCGAGTTGAGCATATTGCAGTTCAATCACAGAGTGCTGCAGCAATCGCTTGATCCTTCCATTCCGCTGCTTGAACGCGTGCGCTACCTGTCGATTTGCAGCAACAACCTCGACGAGTTTTTCGAGGTGCGTGTTGCCGGACTGCGCCACGTCGTTACCCGTAACGAAGGCGGTACCGGACCCGACGGGAGCAATCCGGCGGAGCTGCTTAAACAGGTTTATGACGAAACGCATAACCTGGTTGCGGAACAATACCGCATTCTAAACGACGTGCTTATCCCGGCACTCGCCGACGCCGACGTGATCTTTCCGACGCGCGAAGAGTGGACCGAAGCTGACCTGGACTGGGTGCGCACGTATTTCAGAAAGCAGGTGGCACCCGTTATTACGCCCATCAGCCTGGATCTCACGCACCCGTTTCCCCGGCTCATCAACAAGAGCCTGCACTTTCTGCTTCGTATCGATGGCATTGATGCGTTTGGCCGTGATCTGAACTACGCCGTTCTTCACATGCCACGCTCTTTACCGCGCCTGGTCGAAGTACCAGCGACCGACGGTCAGCCCGAGTCCGTGCATCGTGTTCTGCTGTTGTCGGATATTGTCCAGGAGTGCGCCGAAGACCTGTTTCCCGGGATGCGTATCAAGGGATGCTACCAATTCCGGTTGACGCGGGATTCCGATCTGATGCTCGATGAGTTTGAAGCGGAGGATCTGGCGCTGGTGCTGCAAAAAGAACTTTCGTCGCGAGCGTTTGGCGCATCGGTACGACTCGAGGTGAGTTCAGGATGTCCCGGCAAGGTCACCAGTTTCCTGCTGCAAAAATGCAGTCTGACTGAAAAAGAGCTGTTCGAAGTGGATGGTCCGGTTAACCTCAACCGGTTTTTGCAACTGCTCGATATTGTAGACCGGCCCGATCTCGCCTATGAAGGGTTCACGCCGGGCGTTCCCATAGAACTGGAGCGCGGCAATTCCCTGCTCGCGCGGATTGCCGACCGCGATTATCTGTTGCATCACCCCTACGAAAGCTTTTGGCCGGTGGTAGAGCTCTTGCGCGAAGCGGCCAACGATCCGCAGGTGCTTGCCATTCAGCAAACGCTGTATCGCACAGGCTCGGAGTCGCCCATTGTCGCTGCGATGATTGATGCTGCACGCGCTGGCAAAGAAGTGACGGCGGTGATTGAGCTGCGCGCGCGCTTTGATGAAGCGGAAAACCTGGTGTTGGCGCAGCGCCTGCAGGATGCGGGCGTTCTGGTGGTCTATGGCGTTGTTGGCTACAAGACGCACGCCAAGATGATGCTTATTGTGCGGCGTGAAAAGAAAAAACTGCGACGCTATGTGCATTTGGGGACAGGTAATTACCACACAACCAACGCCAAGGTGTACACCGACTACAGTCTGTTTACGTCAAACAAGCTGATCTGTGAAGACGTGCAAAGAGTATTTCAGCAGCTAACCGGCATGGGTACGCTCACCAAGCTAAACCAAATGTGGACAGCGCCGTTTACGCTTAAATCAAGGACCATGAGAGCCATTCGGCGCGAAATAAAACATGCCAGTGAGGGCAGGGCGGGCCATGTGGTGGCCAAAATCAACTCGCTGACTGACCCGACGATTATTGAAGAGCTGTACCGTGCGTCGCAGGCGGGTGTCAAAATTGACCTGCTGGTTCGCGGTATCTGCTGCCTGCGACCCGGCGTTCCAGGTTTGTCTGAAAACATCTCCGTACGCTCCATCGTCGGGCGTTTTCTTGAGCATTCCAGAGTGTTCTACTTCGCCGACGACGGGGCTGACCATTTGTATTGTTCATCGGCCGACTGGATGGAACGCAACCTCGATCGTCGCGTTGAAGTCTGTTTTCCGATTCTCCAGGAAGACATCAAAGCTCGGCTGAAGGAGGAGCTGCTGGATGAATACCTCTGCGACACAGGCCTGAGCTGGATATTACAGGCTGACGGAAGCTACGAGCGCCACTCCTCCCGTGGTGCGCCCAGAAAGGTTCAGAACAGGCTTTTGAAGGCGCTTAGCCGCTAGAGGCAACCCACGGATTGCGCCCCGCAGTTTCTTGAGCACAGCCTCGAGCGCTTGCTATTCCGGCAGAGCGGACTACATTGAGTGATACAGGTTTCTTTTCGGAGGCACGTTCATGACTTACACACCCGGCCACAACTGCGTTGACTACGTTGAGATTGCTGCCAGCGATCTGGAAGCAAACAAGGCCTTCTTTAGCCAGCTGTTTGGCTGGACGTTTACAGACTACGGTCCGGATTACGTGGCCTTCGACGATGGCAGGCTTAACGGGGGCTTTCATCGCGTCGACGCAGCCGATATCCCCGCTTCGGGCGCAGCCCTGATCGTATTTTTTTCCAACGACCTTCCGGCGACGCAGGCGAAGGTAGAAGAACTGGGTGGAACCATATCCAAACCCGTGTTCGAATTTCCCGGCGGCCGACGCTTTCATTTCCGCGGTCCCGATAATCTTGAGTACGCCGTCTGGGCGTTTTAGCGACGATCAAACCACGTTTTCTGAGGTTTTGCCCAAGTACCATTTCTATTTGAATTATCGTATAAATAGTTCGCTGTCGCGTGAGCGTCAGTTCAACTAACCCTACAGGAACGAGAAAACAAAATGACGGATCAAGTTGTTTCCGGCGTCGTAAAATGGTTTAACGACGCCAAAGGTTTCGGTTTTATTGGTCAGGAAAATGGCCAGGACGTGTTTGTTCATTACAGCGTAATTAATTCCGACGGACGTAAGACGCTCGTTGAGGGCCAGCAAGTCACCATGGAAGTGACGGATGGACAAAAAGGACTGCAGGCGGCCAACGTAACGCCCCAATAACAGGTTCTGATACGTCTCAGGCGTAACGCGTGATTGTCAGGTCTGCTGCTGACGATCGACCTGTGCAGAACCTATAATTGCTGCAAACGTTCAACTTCAGCTGTTCCGGGGGGAACAGGCTTGCCAGCGCACGGTGTCAGCGGCCGCGAAGTGCTCGCTTCAGGTCTTTGTCGCTGGTCTCGGCAGCCAGTGTGAAATCAGACCGGGCTTTGCCCGGTTGATTCAGGCGCTCGTGCAGCAACCCCCGGCGATAGTGTGCCCACTGAGTCTCGGGAAGCTCGCGAAACCGCGGTCCTTCCAGATAGTCGGTCAGCGCGTCGATGCCCGATTCTGTATTGGCATTCGACAAGACGGCGGTGCGACCAATCTGATAGCGGGCCGACTGCGCTGTAACCGCGTGCGCGTCGTGATCTTTAGCCGCTTCAAGCGCCGTCTTAAAATGTTGATGCGCCGGTTCCCAGCGTTGTTCAGACTGCTCAACAAACCCCAGCTCGAGCCAGGCTCGGGGGTCTCCCGGATGTGACTGGATGAGGGTGTTGAGTTCGTTGATGTGCCGTTTGCTGTCTCGCTTGCTCTTGTAAATGCTTGCAGTTTCAAGAGCTGCAACTACGGGATCCGTTTTATGCAGACGCTGAGTAATGGCAAGAGCCTCTTCATAGCTACCACCAAACAGGGCCGGCGCACTTGAGCGGAGACGAATCATTCCGATGAGCGCTTCTGTGCTGTCGGGATCGTATTCAAGTGCTGTTTCATAAGCTGCAATGGCCTTGCGAATGTATTTTCCTGTGCGAAAAATACTCGCTCTTGATGCCCTGATGGCGAACAGCTTTCCGTTGACCGCATGGGCTTCGGCGTTCTCAGGCCAACTCGTCAGTACGTTCCGGATCGTCTGCTCGGCGTCGGTCAGACTGTTCTCGGCCATGCTGACACGGGCTTGCATAACCCTGAGTTCGGGGCGGTTTTCGACCGTGAGCGCAGCTGCGATCTCTCCACGCGCCTGATCGTAGTCACCGCTTTGCAGCGCCAGCTTGCCCGGAAGCAGGTCAGCCATGGCACAGCTCCAGCACAGGGCAACGGCATGGATCATTGAAATTAAGAACGCTGTTTTGAACATGTCAGGAATTCCCGATGATGTTGGGCTTGCGCACATAACGACGCGACACCACATTGATAATAACGCCACCTACAATACCGGGCGCAATCCAGGGGACCAGCTGCCAGTGCCCAACCAGCAGGTCATTCAGGAAACGGTTGGCACCGAACACAAAAAACGCAGTGTGTGACGCGATACCGGCACCAATCATCGCAGAAAGGTGGGAGCGAATGCGGTCGCTTCGATCAATCGTGGGGCGCCAGGCGTAGCGCAGATTGGTGACGGCCGTTAACGAGCACAGACCTGCGAATACGTAGAACAGAATCTGCGAATCCCGATAGCCCACAAACGCCAGTACGATCGCCAGCAGTCCGAGTACGACATTCAGGGCCGTGTGGCTAATCGAGCGAGTGCGGGCCCGATTGAGATTCTCATCGAGTGTCAGCAATCCGTGGCGCACATTGGCGATTACGAGCATGCCAATGGCAAACAAAAACAGAGCGGTGCCGCGTCGCTGTGCGGCGATTTCAAACGCCCGTTCGGCGGTCAGTGCCTCGCTGGCGTGTTTGATTCCAACCGGGTCGCTGGCTACCAGCAGGCACAGAAGCAGGGCAGAACCGGCAACAATATACATGCATTGTGCGTACCATTGCCCGATACGTACGTGAACCCGGCCGCCTTTGCGAACAGACACCGGAATCCAGAACAGCACCAGCGAAACGGCTCCGGCGACTATATGGATGACTAACAATGCTTGAAATATCAGGTTCATGGGTTTCTCCAAAGACTGACACCACTGTATCGCCCAGCGGTCTATGCCAATAGTGCGAAAAGTCATGATTCGAAATCGTTACTTTTGGCCTATAACGCCGCCGGCTGGAATGTGGATAATAGGATGATGAAACGAACGTTCGAAAGCGCCCTGCATATTTCCGCAGCCATCCTCACGTGGGGCGTGGTATTTGGACTCGGCGTCCTGCTGATGAGGGAAGCAAGCCCCCCGTATTCTGATCGTTTGCCAGAATTTGTGGCCGTACAGATCGTTTTCATTCTGATCATGATCGCGACTGTCCGAGACCACACGATTAACGGGCCGCGGTGGCAGGGTTATGTTCTGCTGTTCAGCGGTATAGGCCTGGTTTTCTGGCTGGGCTGGCGCTTTCCGGTGTCGTTCCTGCCGATTTACAGCATCATGTGGATCTCGCTGATACCGTTTTTCTTCAGTACACGAATCGGGCTGATAGTGCTTGGATTAACCGTGACCGGCTGGTACCTGATCAATAAATTTGGCTGGGACTATCGCGACGCACTCATGAGTACCTTGTTGTTTGGTACCTTTCATCTGTTCGCCATGTTCAGTTCGCTGACGGCGCGACGGGCGGAAGAAGCGACGCGACGAGCCCGCGACCTGAATCGCGATCTGGTGGCTACGCAGCATCTGCTGGCCGATGCGGCAAAAGAAAACGAAAGAACCCGCATTGCTCGAGATTTGCATGATCAGTTTGGGCATCACATGACCGCGCTGACAATAAATCTGCAGGTAGCGAGCCGACTTGCCGATGGCGACGTAAAGGTGAAGGTTGACCAGTGTCATCAGCTATCCAAAGAGCTGTTAAGCGACGTACGCAAAGCGGTATCTACGCTGCGCGAGCACAAGCCACTTGACCTGGCCGCAACGCTCAGGCTCATGGTAAATGACGTTCCGGACCTTGCCGTAACACTCAACGTAGAGCCGGGATTGAACGTAACGGACGTGTCGGTGGCCGAGGCTGTTGTCCGCTGCGTACAAGAGGGCATTACCAATACTCTGCGTCACGCGCGGGCCAGCGAGAGCACCATTCGGCTGTGGCAGGATCAGGATACCTTGCGACTCGAAATCAACGATAACGGCCGGGCCGCTCGGGGTTTCGTACCGGGAAACGGCCTGGCAGGCATGCGGGAACGCATTGAAAAACTCAATGGCCATCTCACCTTCGATCGAAGCCCGTCTTTTTCGATCAACGTGCAGCTGCCCCTGGCCGGTTTGGCGTGACGATATCCGTTGCGCTGGTTGACGACCAGAAACTCGTTCGCGACGGCATTCGAAGTTTGCTGGAACTGTCGCCCGACGTCACTGTGGTGGCCGAAGCAGCCAGTGGCAAAGAAGCCATCGATGTAGCGCGCGAGCATGGGCCCGATATTGTTCTGATGGATATTCAAATGCCGCAGATGAACGGCATTGAGGCCATTGAGGCCATTTCAGCTGAAAAGCTCAGGCCTGCCATTATCATTCTGACGACCTTTGATGACCACGACCTTGTGCTGCAGGGGGTTCGGGCCGGTGCGCGCGGGTATTTGCTGAAAGACGTTTCGCTTGAAGACCTGATAATTGCGATCAAGCACGTCCATGGCGGCGGTACGATGGTAAGACCGGCCATTACCGATACCTTGTTACGCGCTGTGGATTCCAGCACGCAGAGTTTTGAAACACTGCCGGACCCTCAGGATCTGACCAAAAAGGAACTGGAGGTTCTGAGGCTGGTGGCCGGCGGCTACAGCAACCGCGAGATTTCTGAGGGATTGAAGCGGTCTGAAGGAACAATCAAGAATCACGTTTCAAACATACTCTCGAAGCTCGGCGTTCGTGATCGAACGCGCGCCGTGCTGCGAGCGATCGAGCTTGGGCTGCTGTAAGTTCCGATGGCGGTTATCGATAGCGATCGTTTAGCCCGACGCCTTGCAGAATTAACGGCGTGATTTTATCAAGACGGCGCTGCTTCGTAATTGTTTGACGGGCGTTGCTGATGTGTTCGGCGTACTCACGACGCCTGCCAGGCGTTAACGCGTTAAAACATTTCCTCAGCGAGTTGTTGTTTTCGAGAGCATCGCGAAGTTCCTCCGGAAGCCGGAGTGCCTTTGCTTTCACCGGTTTGATCTCGATACCTTGATCAACAAGAGCGAGGGCTTCTTTGATATAGCTGCGAATCACCCGGGGTTTAATCTGTGTTCTGCTGGTCATTCGCCACTGCCGTAGCGCTTTGGTTTTTCCAGCTTGTGCATTGATCAGTCGTTGTCGGGTGTCGGACAGTAAAGCCCCCTGATAAAACCACAGACCGAAGTAGCTCTTGAACGCACCCAGCCCTACCACGTTCTTGCCTTTGTAGGTGTAACACGGCGCACCCCATTTTATGGCCTCTGTCATCTCCGTATCGGCTAACAGGCCCCTTAGCAGGACAAGCTCTTCATGCCAGTGATCTAACTGTTCAATATAGTCGGCGACGGATTGTATTTTCCTGGTCATTAAGCAAAGCCCTCAATACGGTGAGTTTAATAATAGTAAAGACTGCGTGATAAGTTGAGTGACCTTTATCGAGACGGCAAGGTGATTCGGTAGCAGTGGCTAGAGCAGCCTAAAATCAAACTGTTGCTCGCCGGCTTTAGAATCAAACTGGTTTTTGTATTCGATAAACCGTGGAACAGGTCCAGTCGTGCCCTGCAGAATGACGCTTACCCATCAGTGCACTAGACTGTTCCCGCGTTACGCAAAATGGCATAGGCCATTTTGTTTGAGACGTTAATGGGGAGATAGCTATGAGATTACTAACATCTGTTTTGGTTACTTTAGCTTTATCGGTACTAATGGGTACGTCCGCGATGGCGCAGGAGGGTGGCGATCTTGCCGACTCCTGGACCATGAAAATCAATCGGGGAGACACGGACAAGTTCGAAGCGGCGTTTAAAAAGCATCTGGCGTTTCGCGTCAAGCAGGGTGATCCTCGGACATGGGAGGTTTATCAGCCTGTCGTGGGCCGGAATATGGGGCACTACGTGGTTCGTACGTGCTGTATCAAATGGGGTGATATTGATGCGTACGACGCCTGGACTGTTGAAAACAAAGTCTCGGACCACTGGACCAGGAATGTCGACCGATACGTCAAGAGCTATGCGCACGAAATCGACACTATCGACTTCAACAACAGCCACTGGCGTGACAGTACGGCTGCACCCGCGCTGATAAGTCTAACTACCTACCTGTTAAAACCGGGTCGGGAAGTGCAGTGGTCGGCTGCCATGAGCGCCATGAGCAAACACGCTATGGAAGGTGACTGGCCGAACAACTGGGCCTGGGGGGAAGCCATGGGTGGTGCGGGTGAGCGCTGGCTGGCCGTGCCTTACGATACGTTCGCGGACATGGAGCCGAGCGATCAGACGTTTGCCATGTTTTTGAGCAAGCAGATGGACTCGAGGGAAGCTGCGATGGAGCTGCTGGGCGAGTTCTCTGACGCGATAAAAACCACTGACCGGACCATCTACCGGTTCCGGCCGGATCTGTCGTCTGCCCAGGGAGACTAGGCGCACAGAGTAACCGTTGATCCGGACTGGCGGTCGTTCCTGATACGGAGCGACCGCTTTTTTGTGTTCATCCGAAACCCGTCACTTCTTCTGCCGAACCTAAGCCCCGGCAAATACGTTTTTTCCTGGCACGCATCGAAAACCGAGCCGCTTCAGCCAATTGCCGCTATCATTGGCGGCCTGAATGGGTGCTATTTAGTAGCCATAAACAAATGAACCCTCACCGGGAAGGTATCGTGAGGCTCAGTCGTCGATCATGAGCGCGTCCTTTCCTACCATCGTCAAGAGTGCCCGAATGCCATGAATCTGACCGAAGAGACCCTTGCCTCCCTCGCCCGATCCGTTGAAACCCTGTCTGAAGGATTCAGCCAGCTGCCCGAGTTTGAGCCCTTTTTGGATAACTCGCTCAATGAGTCAGTGCTGCAAACAGTGTCCAGGCGCATGCAAAACAATTATCCCTATCAGCATCCGTACTACATGGGTCAGATGCTCAAGCCGCCTCACCCGGTCGCGCAGCTGGCCTACACGATGGCCATGAACATCAACCCCAACAACCACGCGCTGGACGGCGGACGCGAAAGTTCGGAACTTGAAAAAGAGGCCGTGGCGCAAATCGCAGCGATGTTCGGCTGGACCGAGTTCATGGGGCATTTGTGTGGTGGCGGTACTATGGCGAACTTCGAGGCGCTATGGGTAGCTCGCGAACTCAACAAGAGCACCAGTAAGCATGCGGTTCTGGCGTCCAGCCAGAGCCATTACACACACTCGCGCTTGTCAGACGTTCTGCAAACTCCATTTCGCGCGGTAGCCACGGATGACGTCGGAGCGATGGATATTAAAGCCCTGGAACGTGAGCTCGACAAAGGGGACGTTGGACTTGTTGTCGTAACGCTCGGTACGACGCTGGCAGGTTCCGTTGACCCGTTGCCCAAGGTGCTCGAACTACGCGAACGGTTTGGGTTTCGAGTGCACGTAGACACGGCGTACGGCGGCTACTTTATGCCGGCCAGCAACCTCGACCCGCATGCCCGCATGGCCTACGACGCGATCAGGGAAGCCGATAGCGTGGTGATCGATCCACACAAGCACGGGCTTCAGCCCTACGGGTGCGGCTGCGTGATCTTCAAAGATTCGGAGGTGGGCCGTATTTACAAACACGATTCACCGTATACCTATTTTTCATCCGAAGAGCTTCACCTTGGAGAAATCTCCCTGGAATGCTCCCGCGCCGGCGCGTCCGCGGTTGCGCTTTGGTCAACTCAGCAGGCGTTTCCACTGACGCGGGAAGGCGCGTTTGCCGCTTCCATCAGCCAGTGCCGGCAGGCGGCAATGGAGTTTCACTACTGGCTTCATGAAAGCGAGCACTTTACGCCGCTGTTTGGACCCCAGCTGGATATCGTTTGCTGGATCGTCAACGCACCCAGCGCCAGTCAGGCTTCAGCCCTGTCGCAGCGCGTGTTCGATGAAACCGCCAAAGTGGATCTCCATCTGGCCGTCGCGTCTGTACCGCACAGCATGTGCGCGGCCCTGCAGTGCATAGAAGACTGGGATCAGGACTACGTTACCGTGCTGCGTGCCTGTGTAATGAAGCCGGAGCATCTGGCGCACCTGGGCGCGATCACAAAAAAACTGGCGTCGGTTACCCGGGACGTTCTGAAACCTTAGACGCACTCGGCAGGTTTCTTGCCGTTCGAATCCCCGGACGCGCGGGTTGACTGAGTTCCGGTACACCACAGAAAAAGGCCACCCTGATACGGTGGCCTTTTACGTTAACCTGTCATGACTGACCCGGTGTCCCGGGGCATCCGAATTCAGCCAGATTGTTTAGTAGTCACTGCTGTAGCTGCGCATGAAAGATGAAACCGCCGACGTATAGCGACGAGCCGAGTTTGCCGAACTGGCACCGGCCCGGTGCATGCCAACCACGTAGGCGCCGTAGCCACAGCCCGAGCAACTCGGATCGGTGTACAGGTAGAAGCCGGATCCACTTTGCCCGCCACTGCTGTCAGCCTGGTGGTAAATGATGTTCGACGTTGCATCGTTTTCACTCGACCTCGAAATATCACCCCAGACCCGTGTACCGCAGCTGGTACCCGGATTACCACAGGTGCCTGATCCTGGATAACCGCGCAGGTACGCTGTACGTCCCTCAATGGTCCCGGTAGAGGCCACTAAAGATCCGAGCCAGCCGACGGTCGAGCCCGGATTATCGGAGTTAACGCCGTCGCGAACAGAATTACAGCCAACATCGAAATCGAGCACGGCATAGTCGTAGGTCGAGTTTTCATAGACGGTGTAGGCGGTAGGAATGGTCACCCAGTAACATCCGTACCATTCGCCGTACGGGCTGCGATTCGAATCCGCGCTGTCATAACCCGGTGCCCATCGGTGCGTGGATTCCCAGGTGTTATTCCCTTCGTCCCAGAAAACGTGCGCCACTGACATGGCGGTGGACGGACCAATCAGCGTGCCTGATCCCTGCGATGAGCCAATGGAATAAATGCTGCCGACGTTGTCGAACACGATATGCGTTCGATGCGGGTAAATGGTATTGCTCATGACCCGGCGTTCGTCCGTGCCGTGCACGATACGGGTTGCATCTTCTTTGATGGCTTCGCCCATCTCGGCATCCTTGAGATTGTCCGTACGCGCACCCATACCCTGTGACGCCGGTCGAGCGGGCATTACCGCTTCGAGCTCTTCCTGGCTCGCGCCCCGCATCTCCAGTTCATGCAGCTGCTTGACCTGTTTGGCAAGCTCGGTTGCAGGCTCGGCTTCAATAAACTTGTGTCCCTGAAACAGCGCGGTGCCGCGCAGGTTTTCGGCCAGCTCTTCAACGCTGATACTGCCGATATCCGGCGCGCGCTCCAATCCAGCTGTAGTCTCGGGTGCCGCTCGACGGGCACCGGCTTCACCCACATATTCAAACCGTTTGCCGCGTAGAAAAGCGGTTTGGCGAATTTCCTGTCCCGATTCAGTGGTGGCGACCACGTCACCCTGAAAACGCAGAGCGCGAGAGAACACGCTTTCCTGAGGCATTACCGCGTCGATCTCTGCATTCATATCGGCCGCTGAGGTGCTTATGCCACAACTCATCGTAATGCCGAGAACGACCGCAGCGACGCGTACTTTACTGTTAATGAAATCCATTTCTTTCTCCAGTGTCTTATCCGTAAACAAAAGGCACGTTTTATGTGCTCTGCCCAATACAGCGATGCGCTCCGGCAGATTCCCTCATCAGGCGCATTTTCCAGCATCTGGACAGAGTCGAAATCAGGGAGGCTTAATCGGTTAATGTATTAGAAGAAATAAAAAACCCCGCTCGAGGCGGGGTTTTTCAAATGGATCGGGTCAGATGGTAACGCTTCGCGATGCGTATTAACGAGACGTCACTGCAGGCCAGCTCCGTCACCGGCCAGTTCGGCCGTCAGCGCTTCGACTTCTATGTCTTTGGCCAGCCACTTCTGGTTGACCCATTCCTGAAAACGCTCCCGGAATTCACTGTCGTTCAGATAGTCGCCCGCAAAAATCCAGTCGGGCAGTATTTCGTGCTGCACCTTAACAATGACTTTACGCATGCGTCCGCACATGAAGTCCCAGAAGCTGAGTTTTGACGGATACGCGATAGTCACGTCCAGGTAATTTCGCATTTGGGTGCCGAGCGCTGCGAGGGCAAACGCAAGCCCACCGGCTTTGGGCTTTAGCAAATTTCGGTAGGGAGACTGCTGGGCGGCGTGTTTCGCTGGCGTAAACCGGGTGCCTTCCAGAAAGTTGATCACAGCGCTTGGGTGGTTGCGCAGTTTTTCGCAGGCGCGCCGGGTCGTTTCCAGGTCGTCTTCGCGCAGCTGCGGGTTGGCTTCGATTTCTTCGCGACTGTGTCGTTTCATGAAGGGCATTTCGAGAGCCCACCAGGCGAGCCCGAGCAGTGGTACCCAGATGAGCTGTTTTTTCAAAAAGAACCGGGGAAAAGGAATCTTGCGATTAAGCGCAACCTGCAGCATGAAAACGTCGTTCCAGTTCTGATGGTTGCTGCCAATCAGATACCAGTCCTTGTACTTAAGACCATCAACACCGCGAATGTCGAACTCAATCTTCAGGATTCTGACCATCTGCCGGTTGCACCAGATCCACGACTCGCCAATTTTTTCGAGTCCCCGAAAGCACAGGTGCCGGACAGCGGGGATCGGGATCAGCAGTTTGATAATCGCAAGTATGTAGAACGGAATTATCCAAAAAGTCAGATTCAACACGAACAGCAGCATGCTGATACTGCCTAACAAAGGGGCGGGCAAGAACGTCATGAGCAATAATCCTGGCGGTAATAAATCAGGTGGCTGTTTCGTATCGTGTTAAACGGAAGTCTGTGCAACACCTGAACGCTCATTCTGATACAAATGTTCGAGAAACGAAACCGTGGCCGGGTACTGCTCGCGCCATCGCGCGATGTCATCTCTGATGCCCTGCGGGTATTCTGCGGGTTCAAGTCGAACACCATCCGCCTTGCCGTTACCGAACTGCTCAGGCTGCAACCACAGTCCCGATAGCGCCGCGAACGTATAGTCCACGTAGCTGCGCCTGTCCCCGACGAGGAAATTCGACTCAGCCAGCCGGGCTTCGGTGGTGGCCAGCAGCTGCTCGATGTAGTGACGCGCCTTTTTTACCGTCTCCGGCGTAATGTTGAACGACAGTCGAATTAGCCGACGTAAAACCGGTGCGATCACGTGGGCAATCGCACGCTGAAAAGCGGGCGTGTTGGGGTCTTTGAGGCCCCACGCCTTACCCAGCGTGTCAGGGACCTCAAGCAGGTAGTAGTACACCCACACCTGCAGGTTGCGCCCGTAGCGTTCGAGCGTATGTTCCATCGCTATACGGTCCGCAGTAGGCTCCAGAAACGATCGCAGTTCGGTGTCTTCATGCCCGTAGTTGCCCCACAGGTAGCGAAGAATTTCCGGGGAGTTCCCGATGGAGCTGGTGACCTGACCCGTGCGAGCGCGCAATCTCGGCACGGATCTGCCCGTAAAGAACGCGCCCATGCTGCCCACGTTCTGATGCTCGGTATAGGGTATGTTGGCCCTGTCCAGACACCAGCGTACTTTCTCGACAAAGTGGCTGGCGGCGATGGTGTCAAGATGAAGGCCCGACTCCTGCGGGCGGACCAGATCGCGCAGCGTGATCATCCACCGGGCAAGGAGCCATACCATCACCAGGATCACAGCGCCCACGAGGCCGATATCGAACACGGCGATCAAAACGGGCAGTATCAGTAACGTGATTAGAAACCAGCGAGATGAGTTCATGGCGAATCCGGCCTGAGTCGATTAATGTTACAGGAAGGTCTTCAATCTACTCTGCCAGTGCAGAACACTCGCTGGAATTTTTCCATGGAGCGATCTATGTGGAGCGATCTATGCCGACCAGTGCGTTGATAACGATAAATCCGTATGTTCGATTGTACCAAGATCTGAAGGATCATCCCGACTGGATTCCGGTAATAACCGAAGGCGATTCCTGGTTTGCGTTTCCAGGTGCGCTTCTGCGCATGAACGTCATTTCGCATCTGCAGTACACGTTCAAGGCAAAAATGGCGTTTCTTCGCGTGTCCTACCACGGCGACCAGCTGCACGATATGCTGAATGGATCGCAGTACCGCAAGCTCAAGCGCATGTTCCGTCACAAAACCGGCTTCAAGGCGCTGCTGTTCAGCGGGGGAGGCAACGATATTATTCAGTCGATGGGCGAGTTTGTGCGCAAGCGCGGCGGCTGCAAGCGGTGGCGCCAGTGCGTTGTTCAGGACGCTCTCGATGAAAAAATCCTCGGACTCGAAACGCTGTATCACAAGCTGATACGCACTCGGGACAAATACAATCCGCACTGCCGTATCTACGTGCACAGCTACGACTATTCGAGTGTTAACGGCATGCCGGTAAAGCTCGGCGGGCTGGTGCTTACCAAGGCCTGGCTGGAGCCGATGTTTCTGGCAAAAGACATCACGTCAAAACGCACCCAGCGTCGCATCGTCAAACACGTTATCGACGAGTTTTTTGCGATGCTCAAGCGCGTGGAAGCGGCGTACCCGGAACGGTTTGCAGTTATCGATACGCGTGGCACGCTTGAATATTCGGACTGGACCGACGAAATCCATCCAAGCCATGAAGGATTCGAACGCATTGCCGCCAAACTGGCGCAGCGCGTCGCGCAGGACTTTCCCGGCTACATTCGTACGCGGGCCGTTTAACGGGTCTTTGTTCGTACCCGGAACGATAAACGCGCCCCGGATGTGAGGCGGGCCTAGTGGACCTGTAAAAAGTTCAGGATACCGCGAGCCGCTTCACGACCTTCAAACACGGCGGTTACCACCAGATCGGCGCCACGCACCATGTCGCCACCGGCAAACACTTTTTCATTGGTGGTCTGGAACGGCGTGTGGGGGTTACGTGCCACTTTGACCAGGTTGTTGTCCATGAGGTCTATGCCGTAGTCCGCAAACCAGGGTGCCGGGCTGGGTCGAAAGCCGAAGGCTATAACCACGGCATCGGCGGGCAGTACCCGCTCAGTTCCTTCCACGTTTTCGGTAACCTGGCGTCCGCGGGCATCTTTGGGACCCAGGCGCGTGGTGACGATTCTTACCCCCTCGACTTTCCCGTCACCCACGATCTCAATTGGCTGGGCATTGAATTCAAACTGCACGCCTTCGTCGCGGCTGGCCTGATAGTCACGCTTGGAGCCCTGAAGGCTGTCTTCGTTGCGTCGATAGGTGCATACAACAGACCGGGCGCCGTGACGGATAGACGTACGATTGCAGTCCATAGCGGTGTCCCCACCGCCCAGTACAACCACGCGCTTGCCGCGCATGTCAACGAACTGTTCGGCCGCACCGGGCAGCAGAAGCTCGCGGTGAATGTTGCCAATCAAAAACGGCAGCGACTGATGTACACCATCGAGGTCTTCGCCCGGAAAACCGCCGGTGACCGCTGTGTATGCCCCCATGCCCAGAAATACGGCGTCGTAGTCTTCAAGCAGGGTGTCGAACGGCAGGTCCTTGCCGATCTCGATTCCCAGCTTAAACTCAACGCCCATTTCGGACAGGATCTGGCGACGGGTATCAACGACCTGTTTTTCCAGCTTGAACGGTGGAATGCCGAAGGTCAGCAGGCCGCCAATCAGCGGGTACTTGTCGTAGATAACCGGAGTTACGCCGTTGCGTACCAGAATGTCTGCGGCGGCAAGACCCGCGGGCCCGGCGCCCACAATCGCCACCCGCTTATCGGTTTGCTTGACGCCCGTCATGTCGGGGCGCCAGCCCTGTCGTAACGCTTCGTCGGTAATATAGCGTTCGATATTACCGATGCTGACGGCACCGAGGCCGTCGTTCAGCGTGCAGGCTCCCTCGCACAACCGGTCCTGAGGGCAAATGCGGCCACAGATTTCCGGGAGCGAATTGGTCTTGTGAGACATCTCCGCGGCCTCAAACAAATTGCCTTTTGCGAGCAGGTCGAGCCACGCCGGAATGTGGTTGTGCACAGGGCACTTCCACTCGCAGAACGGTACGCCACATGAGATGCAGCGACCCGCCTGCTCGGTGGCACCACGCTTGTCGTAGTGACCGTAGATTTCGCGAAAGTGATGAACGCGCTCCGCAACCGGTGACTTTTCAGGGTCGATGCGCGGGATTTCCAGAAACTGCAGGGGATTAGTTGGCATAGTGTTTATGCGGCTCGGCGCAATGACTCCAGTAGTTGATCGATGTCGGCGGCTTTTGGTTTCACCATCCAGAACAGCGGCAGATAGGTGCGGAAATCGTCGAGGATATGCTGCGCCCATTCGCTACCGGTTTCGCGTTGATGTGTGGCAATCATGGCGTGCAAGTGATGTAGCTGCGCCTCCATGCTTTCCTGAGTGATCCGGTGGATATCAATCAGCTCGTGGTTGTAGCGGTCGACAAAATCCCGACGCATGTCCAGAACGTAAGCAAAGCCGTTGGTCATGCCGGCCCCGAAGTTGATGCCGGTGTTACCCAGAACGGTAATGACGCCGCCGGTCATGTATTCACAGCAATGATCTCCAGCGCCTTCAACTACGGCCGTTGCACCGGAATTGCGTACGCCAAATCGTTCGCCCACCTGGCCTGCCGCGTACAGCTCACCACCGGTGGCGCCGTACAGACAGGTGTTGCCGAGTATGACCGTTTCCTGAGACTTGAACACGGACTCGCGCGGCGGGCGCACGACAATCTTGCCGCCGGCCATGCCCTTGCCCACGTAATCGTTGGCATCACCTTCAAGATAGATGTTCAGTCCGCCCGCATTCCAGGCGCCCAGACTCTGGCCCGCGGAGCCTGACAGATTGAGCGTCACCGGCTTGTCCGACATGCCGTAATCGTCGTGAATGCGGGCAATCTCGCCGGACAGGCGCGCCCCTATTGATCGGTTGTTGTTGCGAACTTCGTAGTTAAATTCGCCGCCGCGCCGGTTGCGAATGGCGTCGCTCATGTCTTCCAGCATCCGTTCCGCCAGCTCGCCCTTGTCGAACGGGTCGTTGGAGCTGCTGATGCAGGTGTGCGTGGTATCGGCGAGCGCATCGCCCGCGGAAATCAGCGGTGACAGATCCAGTCGGCTCTGCTTGCTCGTAATGCCGTCCAGCTCTTCGAGCAGGTCGACACGACCGATGATGTCCTCAAGCTTTGCAAAACCCATTGACGCGAGTACTTCACGGACTTCCTCTGCGACAAACTGGAAATAGTTCATGACCATTTCCGGCATGCCGATAAAGTGTTTTTCGCGCAGCACTTTGTTTTGCGTGGCCACACCGGTAGCGCAATTGTTCAGATGGCAGATGCGCAGATACTTGCAGCCCAGTGCAATCAGGGGCGCGGTACCAAAACCGAACGTCTCGGCGCCCAGCAGTGCGGCCTTGACCACATCAAGTCCGGTTTTTAATCCACCGTCGGCCTGCAGCTGCACCTTGCCTCGAAGGTCGTGAAGCCGCAGCGTCTGATGCGCCTCCGACAGGCCAATCTCCCACGGACTGCCGGCGTACTTGACCGACGTTAACGGACTGGCGCCGGTGCCTCCGTCATGACCGGATATCGTAATCAGGTCGGCGTAGGCCTTCGCCACGCCCGCGGCAATGGTGCCCACGCCCGGTGCGGCCACCAGCTTGACCGATACCAGCGCCGTTGGGTTCACCTGCTTGAGATCGAAAATCAGCTGAGCGAGATCTTCAATCGAATAAATGTCGTGATGCGGAGGTGGTGATATCAGACCAACGCCTGGCTTGGCAAAACGCAGCCGGGCGATCATGTCATCCACCTTGTGGCCGGGAAGCTGACCGCCTTCGCCCGGTTTGGCGCCCTGGGCCATCTTGATCTGAATCACTTCGGCGCTGGTCAGGTACGCGGGCGTAACGCCAAACCGTCCAGACGCGACCTGTTTGATTTTCGACGCCTTTTCGGTGTTGTACCGGGCCTTGTCCTCGCCACCTTCTCCGGAGTTGGAACGGGCGTTGAGTCGATTCATGGCAATCGCCAGCGCTTCATGCGCCTCGGGCGATAACGCGCCGAGCGACATACCGGCGCAGTCGAATCGGGGCGTAATGTCCTCAATCGGTTCCACGGTGTCGAGGGTAATAGCCGACTGATCGGATTTGATTTCGAGCAGGTCTCGCAGGGCCGACGGGGGCCTTTGGTTCACGTGATCGGCAAACAGTCGATACTCTTCGGGGTTGCCGGTTCTTACCGCCAGCTGCAAAGAGCCGATGACGTCGGCGTTGTACATGTGGTACTCGCCGCCATACACGTGCTTGAGCAGCCCGCCGTGTTCGATCGGTTCTGTGACGTTCCACGCTCTGCGTGCCAGTTCAAGCTGATCCGCTTCAAGGTCGGCAAAACTGGCGCCTTCGATTCGACTCACCGTGTTCGGGAAACAGCGATTCACGACGTTACGATTGAGGCCTACAATCTCGAACAGCTGCGCGCCGCGATAGCTGGCCACTGTGGAGATGCCCATCTTCGACATGATTTTGAGCAGGCCCTTGCGAATGCCGCGGCGGTAGCTTCGGCCGAGCTGGGTTCTGGTCAGGTCGTGGTGCACCTCACCGGTCCGGACCATTTCGGTCAGCGTCTGGTAAACCATGTACGGATACACGGCGGTAGCGCCGAAGCCGAGCAGACAGGCAAAATGATGCGGATCGCGGGCGGTGCCGGTTTCGACAATAATGTTGCACGCACAGCGCAGTCCTTCCTGCACCAATCTGTGGTGTACAGCCGACGTTGCGAGCAGCGCGTGCACCGGGTAGAGCGGCTCTTTTAAATAGCGGTCACTGAGCAACAGGATCAGTTTGCCATCGTGTACGGCTGCGACGGCTTCGTCGCAAATATCATCAAGCGCCTCTGCAAGCGACTGCCCGCGAGGCCGATTCAGATCGATCATCTGATGGGCAATGCCCATGCCGTCGTTCGATACCAGCTGGCGTAATTTGCGCTGCGACAGCACGGGCGAGTTGAGCACGATAAGTTCGGCGTGTTCGGGCTGGGGGTCAAAAACGTTGATTTCTTTTCCGACCTGAACCTGCAGCGACATCACAATAGACTCGCGCAGGGGGTCGATGGGCGGGTTGGTGACCTGAGCAAACTGCTGCCGGAAATAATCGTAAAGCGAACGGATTTTTTGCGACATGACCGCAATCGGTGCGTCATCGCCCATAGAGCCAACCGCTTCGCGCTGAGCCTCGGCCAACACCCGTATGACCTCGTTGCGTTCTTCGAACGAGATACCAAACATTTTCTTGAACACGCTCAGCGTCGCGTCATCCATCGGTTCTGCGGTGAGTCTTACATCAATCAGGTCGGTGTCGAGATAGCGAACGCCGTCCTTTAGCCAGGCTTTGTAAGGCGCGCGGGCTGCGAGCATTTGTTCAATGGGCTCGTTAGTCAGCAGTTCACCACTGCTCAGGTCGATGGCGACCATTTCTCCAGGACCCAGCTTGCCTTTGGCCAGAATCTCGTCCGTCGGGTATTCAATCACTCCGGTTTCGCTGGCGATGGTAATCAGGTTGTCGCTCGTCACCGTGTATCTGGCGGGGCGCAGGCCGTTGCGATCCAGAATACAGGACGCGTAGTTACCGTGCGTCAGCACAATACCGGCGGGGCCGTCCCAGGGTTCCAGGTGCGGACCAAAAAACTCGTAGAAGGCACGCACATCCGGGTCCATGGCGTCGACCGTTTGCCAGGCGGGTGGTATGAGCAGGCGTACGGCCTGAATCACATCCATGCCGCCCATAACCAGCACTTCAAGCATGTTGTCGAGGGACGCGGAATCCGATCCTTCCATGCCTACCAGCGAATCAAACTCGGCCAGCTCCGGAACAAATTCTGAATTGAACAGGGCGCGACGCGCCTTCGCCCAGTTGCGGTTGCCGCGGATCGTGTTGATCTCGCCGTTGTGCGCCAGCATGCGAAAGGGCTGGGCCAGCTTCCACTGGGGCAGCGTGTTGGTCGAAAACCGCTGGTGAAAAATACACACGGATGTGGTGAGTCGCTCGTCGCGCAGATCCAGATAAAACTGGTCGAGGTATTCAGGCATGACCATGGCTTTGTACGACAGCGCTTGTGGAGACAGGCTGGCGATATAGGTCATCTGGCCCTGTTGTTCTATCAACATTTCCATGCGGCGTCGCGCGACGAACAGGCGTCGTTCGAAACCGATCATGTCCATTGATTCGGGCGCGTTAACAAACACGTGTTCGATACGAGGCAGCGTTCGCAGCGCCTCTTCACCGCAGGCGTCAGGATCCAGCGGTACTTCGCGCCAGCCTGCTGGCTCAAGGCCGGCGCCACGCAGCTCCGATTCAATCAGGCCCCGGGCAGGTTCCGCGAGGGTTTCATCAACCGGAAGAAACAGGGCGCCAACCGCGAACAAAGAAGCGAGCTCAAAACCCTGTTCTTTGGCGATTTCGCGCAAAAACGGTTCCGGATTGCGCACCAGCAGCCCGCATCCGTCTCCGGTTTTGCCGTCAGCAGCAACGGCGCCGCGGTGGGTAAGACGACTCAGGGCGCTTACCGCGTTGGATACAATGGTATGCGCGCGCTCGTCGAAGCGATGCGCAATCAGGCCAAAGCCGCAGCTGTCCTTTTCGAAACTGCTGTCATATAAACCTGTTTGTTTGATGGCGCCATCCTCCGTCAGGCTCATAGTCTGAGCCTGCAATCAGTTCATCCTGTTCGAGTGTTCCTACGCGACCACTCTGCGTCGGCTGGGCGTAAGTACCTTGTTCTACTGTGTTTGCGGAAATTATCCGCGGCCCGGGGCGACACCGATCAGGGTTCGCACGGTCCCGGGCGACCGCACTCACCTCTTTGCCAGGCTTGCTTCATCTGGCAAAAGACGGCGTGTACGAATTGCGACCTATCACGATAGGGTTTGGTGCATCGCAATGCAACGGGTGCAATTGAAACCAAGGCGAAAGGCTGGTGAAAGCTCGGGTCGGGCATAGTATTAACCACAATTGCACCAAAATCGCGCATTATGTTAACGTAGTTTCAATCTAGAACGGGTTTAGTTACGGTTTCATAAGCAATTATTGCAACTCACCATAACTCCGTGTCACATTGAACGTGCGGTTGTACTTATCCGCAACCGTGATGAGAAAGAGGCAGCAATGCATTTGACGTACTCAGCTTTTATTGTTCCCCGCCGCGCCATGCGGCGCAATTCCGGATGTCTATCCGAGGCTGGTTAAGTACTAGAATGCGAGTGTATTTAAAACCCGGCCTGATGGTCGGGTTTTTTTTGTGTCCGTTATTGTCCAACAATTCAACATAATGTGGAGGTTGAATGAAGCATTTCCTGAGTACTGAAGACTGGAGCCAGGACGAACTGCAGAGTCTGCTAACGGTGGCGGGTCAGCTAAAGAACCATTCCGCGCCAGATTCAGTCCAGCAGTCGATGAATGGCAAAAGCATTGCGTTGCTGTTTTTCAACAGTTCGCTACGGACCCGCACCTCGTTTGAGCTGGGTGCTCATCAGCTTGGTGGCAAAGCCATCGTGTTAAGCCCGGGTAAAGACGCGTGGCCGCTGGCGTTCGACTTTGGCGAGGTCATGGACGGCACGGCCGAAGAACATGTTGCCGAGGCGGCACAGGTGCTGTCGCGATACTGCGATCTGATTGCCGTACGCTGCTTTCCCAAATTCGAGAACTGGGACTTCGATCGCCAGGATCGGGTGATCAACTCCTTTGCGGAACACTCCACCGTTCCCGTCATTAATATGGAGACGATCGTCCACCCCTGTCAGGAACTGGCGCTTGCCATGACCATGCAGGAACACTTCGGCCAACTAACCAACCGCAAATTTCTGCTGACCTGGACGTACCACCCGAAACCGCTGAACACGGCCGTGGCCAACTCCGCGCTGCTGATTGCCACCAAGCTCGGCATGGATGTCACGCTGCTGTGTCCCAACGAAGACTACCTGCTTGACGACCATTTCATGGAGGCAGGCAGAGACTTCAGTGCGGCACACGGTCACAATCTGACCGTCAGTCATGATATCGAGTCGGCTTACGCCGGTGCCGACATGGTGTATGCCAAGAGCTGGGGAGCGCTGCCTTATTTTGGCCGCTGGTCGGAAGAGAAGCCGATGCGCGACACGATGAAACATTTTATTGTCGACGAGGATAAGATGGCGTTGACCAACAACGCCCGGTTCAGCCACTGCCTGCCGCTGCGACGGAATGTTAAAGCGACGGACGCGGTCATGGACGCAGATTACTGTATCGCGATTGACGAAGCCGAAAACCGCTTGCACGTGCAAAAGGCGCTCTTGAGCAAGCTGGTCGCGCAATAGTGCAGGAACGATTATCGACGCAAATACGGCGTTGATCCGAATAAGATTGATCAGCGCGACGATAGACCGCAATACCAACGAAGTGACTGTTACCACAATGATGTCCAGGAGTGACCCATGTCCGAATCTGTAGTGCTCGCATTCTCAGGTGGCTTAGACACCAGCTTTTGCGTGCCGTGGCTGCGCGAGCAAGGCTATGAAGTGCATACGCTGTTTGTTGATACCGGCGGCGTAACCCGCGAGGAAGTGGCGAGTATCGAAGCCAGGGCAATGGCCCTTGGCGCCACCCGGCATCACTGCGTAGATGCGTCATCTGACGTCTGGAACGAAGTGCTGATTCCACTGGTGCGGTCGGGCGGCTGGTATCAGGCCCAGTATCCGCTGTTGTGCTCCGACCGCTACGTCATCGTTAAAGCCTCTCTGGCGCTTTGCGATCAGCTCGGTACGCGACATTTCGCGCATGGCTGCACCGGCATGGGCAACGATCAGGTGCGCTTCGATCTCACTGTAAGAACCCTTGGCGATTACAACATTATCGCGCCGATTCGCGCCATTCAGAAAAAAGACCTGAACGTGCGTGAATACGAGAAAGCCAAGCTCGAAGAGCTGGGATTCGAAGTACCCGACAAGACCGATCAGTACACCATTAACGAAAACCTCATGGGTGTCACGCTGTCCGGTTCCGAAATCGACGACTGGCAGGAACCAAAGGAATCGGCTCGTGTGTTAACCCGCCCGGCGTCTGAGTGGCCCAAAGAAGCGCTGCGTACCCAGATTACGTTTGAACAGGGCGTGCCTGTCATGCTGGACCACAAAGCGATGAGCGGCCCCGAGATTTTGTCGACCCTGAATCATGCGTTCGGCGCGTATGGCGTAGGCCGCGGTATTTACACCGGGGATACCACGGTGGGATTGAAAGGACGCATTGTCTATGAGGCGCCGGGAATCACCGCGCTGCATACGGCGCATCGGGCGCTGGAAGAAGCCACGAGCACGCGTCAGCAAAATTCGTTCAAGCCGGTCATAGCCACAAAGTGGGCTGAGCTGGTGTATCAGGGATTCTTTTACGATCCTCTGAAACGCGATCTTGAAGCGTATTTGTCTGAGTCGCAGGAATGCGTAAATGGCACTGTAACCTTGCATACCGCAGGCGGGAACGTGCAGGCGGTTGCGCTCGAATCTCCGCATTTACTGGCGGCGAAAAACGCAGGTTATGCCCAGCACGCCGACTGGTCGGTGGAGGAAGCTGAAGGCTTTATCAAGCTGTTCGGCCAAAGCTCTGCGTTGTGGGCCGAGGTCAACAGCGAAACGAAAATCGACTAGTGACACACGAACTGCGCAATGAGGTGTTAAACCACCTCAAACATCTGGTGAGTTTCGATACCACCAACCCGCCTCGTGCATTCGACGAACACGGCCTGTTCGCCTATTTGAAGGAAGCGCTGCCGGGTTTCCGTGTGACGCTATGGGATCACGGAGAAGGGCGCATTAGCCTGCTCGCCGAGCGCGGCGCGCCAACGATGCTGTTCAATTTTCATGTTGACACGGTACCCGCGACCAGCGACTGGACGCAGGACCCGTTCACGCTGACCGTAAGCGATAGTCGGGCCGTTGGTCTTGGCGCCTGCGACATCAAAGGCGCGGCGGCGTGCATGCTGGCGGCGGTGTCGCAATCCGACAGCGACGTTGCCCTGTTGTTTACTTCCGATGAAGAAGCGGGCAACAGCCACTGTATCAGGACGTTTCTGGCCAGCGACAACCGCTACAAACAGGTTGTCGTCGCGGAACCAACCCAGTCGCATATTGTGAGAGCACACAGGGGTATCGTGACAGGCACCGTGGATTTCAAGGGCTCAGCCGGTCACGCGTCGGCCCAGAGCGGCATAGGCGCCAGCGCGCTGCATCAGGCCGTAGACTGGGGGCATCGGGCGCTGGAGTGGGCGCAGTCTCAGGAGTCGCAGCGCTACGCCAACCTCGCAGGGACGAGATTCAATCTGGGCACCCTGAACGGTGGCATCAAGCCGAACATGATTGCGCCGTCGGCAACGCTCAAATTTGGTATGCGTACTCTACCGGGTGCTTCCCAGGACGAGCTGCTCGACGAGCTAAATAATCTGACGAC
This sequence comes from uncultured Gammaproteobacteria bacterium, assembly GCA_963922815.1. Lineage (GTDB taxonomy): Bacteria > Pseudomonadota > Gammaproteobacteria > Steroidobacterales > SZUA-146 > SZUA-146. The sequence goes on along the minus strand of CAWUKD010000006.1, from coordinate 27,560 downwards.
GCGCTATCCCGAAGCCGTGCTAACGCCCGGCTTTATTGCCCCCGCGCTGGCGTCACAGTCTGAAGCGCTGGCCACGCTCCTTGGCGGGCCGATCGGCGACGCTGTAGATTTCTGGACAGAGGCGGCGTTGTTTGCGGCTGCAGGCTGTGACACCGTGGTGTGGGGACCGGGAGACATTGCGCAGGCACACACGGCGGATGAGTGGGTAGACTGCGAGCAACTGGATATGATGACGACACACTACCAGCGGGTACTGGATCATGGCGGCGCATAAACAAACGCGCGAGATTATTCATCGCCTGCTCAATACCATGGGCAGCGAGCAGGAAATACAACAATACCTGCGGCGTTACTCCGACCTCGATGCCGATAAGTTTGCGGTAGTTAAGGTGGGCGGTGCGATTTTGCAAAAAGCGCTGCCGGCTTTGACGTCGGCTCTGGTGTTTTTGCAGCGTGTCGGACTGACGCCCATTGTTGTGCACGGTGCCGGACCGCAGCTCAACGCAGAGCTTGCCAAACACGGCATCGACTCCGAGGTTGTTGATGGATACCGGGTCACAACTCCCGAAGTCCTTAAACACGCGCGAAAAGTGTTCCTCAAAGAAAATATGAACATTGTGGAGTCCCTGCGTGCCGCCAATACGGGCGCCGCTCCGGTGACCAGTGGCGTTCTTGAGGCGGAGCTTCTCGATGACGGTCGCTACGGTATGGTGGGCAAGATCAAAGAAGTGCATCTGGACGTGATCCGTCACTGTCTTGACGGCGGCATGCTGCCGATTGTGTCACCGCTTGGGGAAACTACCGACGGTCAGATCGTCAATATTAATGCCGACGTTGTCACCAATGCGCTGGTTCGGGCCGTGCAACCTTACAAAGTGGTGTTTCTGACTGAAACGGGCGGCATCCTGAATCAGCATGGGCGCGTCATTTCGTCTGTTAATCTGTCTACCGATCTGGATCACCTGCTGTCGCAGGAGTGGCTGCATTCGGGCATGCGTCTGAAAGTCGAGCAGATCGCCAGTTTGCTGAACGACCTGCCGTCAACGTCATCGGTGTCGATCACACAGCCGGATTTTCTGGCACGAGAACTGTTTACCCACAAAGGGTCAGGCACGCTGATTCGGGTGGGCGAGTCCATCCTGCGCTATGGCAACTGGAACGAGGTTGATCTGCACCGGCTCAAAGAACTGATCGAATCGAGTTTCGGCCGCAGGCTGATGGATAACTATGCACAACACAAACCGCTGCTGGCCGCACACATCAGTGAAAACTATCGTGCTGCCGCGGTAATCACTGAAAACGACGGGTTACCCTGGCTCGACAAGTTCGCGGTAACGGACAAGGCACAGGGAGAAGGCCTCGGTAAAGCGGTCTGGGATGCCGTGCGCGCAGAGCACGCGCAGCTGTTTTGGCGTGCGCGCCCCAACAACCCGATCAACTCGTTTTACTTTCGCCAGGCGGATGGTGCGATCAAGACCGGCAACTGGAACGTGTTCTGGTACGGCATAGACGATCTTGGTCGTGTAAAGCAGTGCGTTGATGCGGCGGAAAAAACGGCAGTAACACTGGGCGAGGCGATTGAATGAAACGGGTAGGACTGGTTGGAGCAAGAGGGTTTGTGGGTGGCGAGCTTATTCGCGCGCTGCAGGCGCACGCCGAATTCGAACTCGCCTACGCCAGTTCCCGTGCGCTGGCAGGCCAGCTGTTGCGCAGGGCCGTGCCAGGCAGCTCCAGCGACCTGCAGTTCGAGCGGCTGACCCATGAAGACCTTGCCGAACGCGATGCGGACATCGTTGTGCTCGCTCTGCCTAACGGTCTGGCTTCGGATTACGTAGCAGCGCTGCCGGACTCCGCCGTTGTTATCGATCTGAGCGCCGACTATCGATTTGATGGTGACTGGTATTACGGACTGCCGGAGCTAACGCGCGATGGGGCTGCAGGCCAAACACGCATCAGCAACCCCGGCTGCTATGCAACGGCGATGCAGCTGGCTCTTCATCCGCTGCGAGACGTGCTGGACGGTGCTCCGGCCTGCTTTGGTGTGTCGGGCTACAGCGGAGCGGGCACCAAAAAAACCCGTTACAACGATCCCAAAACGCTCGACAAGAACATCATTCCGTACAAAACCATAGATCACATTCACGAGCGAGAAGTGGCCCGACAGATTGGCTGTTCCATTCACTTTACGCCGCACGTCACGTCGTTTTTTCGCGGCATCCTGATGACCGTGAATGCCCGGCTCAGCGAGCCTCTGACGCTCGACGAGCTCCAGGCCCGCTATACCACTACCTACGCCAATGAGGCCATGATCGAAATGACCGAGGACGTGCCAATGGTCAATGAGGCCGTCGGCAAATCCGGAGCGACGCTCGGTGGTTTCAGCGTTTCGGAAGATGGCCTGCGCGCGGTGGTTCACTGCACGCTCGACAATCTGCTGAAAGGCGCCGCAACGCAGGCGTTGCAAAACATGAACCTCGCCTGCGGACTTAACGAACTGGAAGGAATTCGTCTTGGCTAATTTGTTGTGGCAAAGCGCCGACACCGACACTGATGAACGCATCATGCAGTTTCTGGCGGGCAACGATGTCGTGCTTGATCAGCAGCTGTTTGTATTTGACGTGCAGGCTACAATCGCCCACGTTCGGGGGCTGGCCAGTATTGACGTAGTCACCGCGCCCGAGTGCGACACGCTGTGTGCCGCGCTAAGTGACATTGGCGAAGAGTTTCTTCGGGGTGAATTAGAGCTTACTGACGAATTCGAAGACGGGCACTCGGCGATTGAATTCTGGCTGACTGAACGGGTTGGCGACGCGGGTGGCAAAGTGCATACCGGGCGCAGCCGCAACGATCAGGTGCTGGTCGCGACGCGCCTGTATATGATGCATAACCTCAGCGTACTGGAATCGCTGTGTCGCGAGATTGCGCAGGCGTGTCTAACGCGTGCCGACGCAGGCAAGGCTCAGCCAATGCCGGGATACACCCATCTGCAACGGGCCGTCGTGTCATCGACCGGCATGTGGTTCGCATGCTTCGCGGAGTCTTTCGCGGACAATGCCTGGCTTGCGCGACAAACCCGCGAGTGGGTAAGCAGCAACCCGCTTGGCACTGCCGCGGGCTACGGCGTTAACCTGCCGCTTGATCGCGAACTGACAACCCGGGAACTCGGGTTTGACCGCATGCAGGTCAATCCGATCTACGCCCAGAACAGTCGCGGCAAATATGAATTACAAATGCTAGGCGCTCTGACCCAGGCCCTGCTCGACGTGCGTCGACTTGCCTGGGACCTGAGCCTGTTTACGACCGCTGAATTTGATTTTGTGTCGCTGCCGCAAAGCTATACAACAGGATCTTCCATCATGCCGAACAAGCGCAACCCGGACGTGGTTGAACTGTTAAGGGCAGCGTTTGGCGTGGTTCAGGGAGCGGCAACCGAGCTTACCGCAAGCCTGTCGTTACCAAGCGGGTATCATCGCGACCTTCAAAACACCAAAGGGCCGCTGCTGCGAGCGACCAGTCACGGCATTCAGGCCCTGCAGCTGGTACCTGCGTTACTTCGTGAGCTCGAATTTAATAACGACAAACTGGAAGCGGCCTTTGATCGCGGCATGTTTGCCACCGACATGGCCGTTGAGCTCGCGGCCAGTAACATACCTTTCAGGCAGGCCTATCGCCTGGTCAAGGAAGGGCTTGAAGAGCTGTCGGACTTTTCGCCCCACGACAGTTTGAACAAACGCACGTCTCCAGGGGCCATGGCTGATTTGCGTCTAGACCTGATTCAGTCGCGCCTGGCCGCGCTTGACTGAGCACCTGACGTTTGTCGGACTGGCCGCGGGATTTGTGGCGGGTCTGCTGGCAAAGCGCTATCGCTGGGTGGGCGAATCCACGCCGCACTACCTGAACACATTTATCATCAACGTCGCGCTTCCGGCGATGATACTGCTCAAAGTACCGGCTCTGGTACTCGACGCCAATGCGCTGGTGCCGGTCGCGTCTGCCTGGCTGGTGATTCTTGTTACCGCATCGCTCGTTTGGCTGCTGGGGAGACTTAACAACTGGCCGGCCACTACCGTGGGTGCGCTTATGCTGGTGGTACCACTGACTAACTCCGCGTATCTGGGGTTACCGCTACTGAATGCGTTCACGAACGATGCGGTCGTGGCCTATGGCGCGTTTTACGATCAGTTTGGCAATTTTGTGGCGCTGGCGGTCTATGCACCGATTGTGGTGGCGCTGTCAGGCGGTGATCAAAACGCAGCGGATAAACCGACCGGAACCATGACGCTGTTGACGGGCGCGCTGCGCCGACTGTTTACGTTCACGCCATTTCCCGTGTTGCTGGTGGCTACATTGCTCATGTCGGCGGACACACTGCCCGACTGGTCGCAAACGCCTCTGTCGCTATTGGCCTCGGTTATGGGTCCATTAGCGGCGTTTATCGTCGGTTTTTCCCTTCGCTTCACGGTTCCACGGTCGCTGCGCGGGCCGCTGTTTACCGGCCTGTTATTACGGCTGATGTTCGCGCCTATGTTGGTGTGGGGCGTGGCCACGCTGTTTCCGGTTACGCGCGACGCAACCACGGCGAGCGTATTGCAGGCCGCCATGCCGAGCATGATCACAGCGGGGCTGGTCGGCATAGCGGCCGGGTTTTCAGAGCGACTGATCGTAGCGATGCTGAGCCTCGGAACGCTCCTTAGCGTGCTGACGCTTGGGGTTTTGTTTACGATACTTGTCTAGCTCAGTGGCCCGTTCAAGTGACCGGGTTTATTGGCCCAGCTCAGCGACTGACCACAAAACATCGCGACTAAAGTCGCTCCCACAGATAGCCAAACTCAACTTTCAGTCTGCCAACCGCCGTATTGTCACCGACACTAGACGTATGTGACTGTCACCGTGTCGCCGACGCTGATGCTCTGCCCGAAGCCCCGGGTCGCCACGCCGTTCTGACCAAAGTAACCGCCGACCAGACCAGATAGCGAATGCTGTTTGATCAGCGTGCGCAGTGGTTCGCGCGATTCGGCCACATGACCGCTGGACTGGTCGATGGTGGTAACTTTGCAGCGCTGACACGGCTTTGGCATGAGTAGCGACACGTCGCGATCAGGGACGGACAGCAGTTCAAGCTTGTGTTCATCGAGTGCTGGCAGGCCCCGCACTACAATGTTCGGGCGAAACCGGTTCATGGGAACCGGTTCCTCAAGTCGTTCGTTCAGCTTGTCGAGCGTGGCTTCACTGGTAACCAGATAAGGGTAGCCGTCGGCGAAGCCAACCTGGGCCGACACGTCCTCAAGATACTTTGGCTCAACGGGACGACTACCGTTCGGAGCAAAACGAACCAGCCGAACCGGTCCGACTGAATCCTTAGCGAGTACAGCGCTCAGCCAGTCGCTCGCTTCCTGTCCTTCGTCGACGGCTTCGCAGCTGTCTTTCCACACGGTGACCATCTCCGGATCCGCCGACGCCGGATTTAAACTGACGCGTAGCGAGTCGGCGGCTTCATGCTCGAGTACCAGATGGGTAGACGTGACCGCCGTTGCAATCGTCGCCATCCGGCTGGCGTTTCTCTGCGTGACAAACCGGTTGTTGCTATCGATGATCATCCACTCCCGGTCATATTCGAATCCTCGTGGCATGACGGTGGCGGACAGCGAGTCGATGCCGCGCAGCCCTTTGACCGGATACGTGTGCAGACTGGTAATGGTGATCATAAAGACCGTCCTTGTGTGGGTCGCGTGAATGACATGCCTGTGGTCGTTGCCGACCTATAGTGATGTCATCCCGGACGTTAATCAATACAGGCGATGACGTCGGCAAGGCGCAACAGGGGTAAATCGACTCAACTTAAAAACATCGGGATTCTACCGATGTTCGGGCGCGACTTCGGCGATGACGCCGGTTTTGTGCTGGCCAATGGTTACTTTTTCGCCACCCTCGGTACTAAACCGCGCTATGTCTTGCATTATCTTATGAGGAAGCGCTGGATTGAGGTAATCTAGGCACAGAAACCGAACACGGTTCGGACTGAGTCAAAGCGCTGCCAGGGAAAATCTGATGACTGCAACATCACAGGCGTCGACTGCTGCTCGACTGGTTTCATATCTTGCAGTAGTGGTGTCCATTTTTGATTTGATCGGCCTGTCAGTGGCAGGCGTTCTTGCGTTTCAAATGATTGCTGATGGTGCAACATCGGAAGGCGGCTTCGCGTTCCTTTTCGTGACGACATGGCTGCTGATTCTGGGCGTGATTTCGATCGTCGTCGGTGGAGTTGGAATGGCTGTGGCACGAGGAGCACCGGTCGAACGCAGGCGGTGCTGGTACGGCATCGCGTTCGGGCTCGTTGCGCTTGCGATTGGCGCCACGTTTGGTGTCGGGTTTGTTTAGGAATTCCAGTGGCCTCTGAACGCGAACAATTTCTTGCGATAGTGCAGCGCGGTGATGTTGTCAGCGCCCGTATTGCCAACGCACTTGCGACGGCAGGAATTGCACCCGATCTGCGTCGCTGGCGATTATTCATTGATAACCTTCTCCTGTGGCTCGGTGTTTCGGCGGTTGCCGCCGGCCTGGTGTTCTTCGTTGCGTATAACTGGGATCACATGGGGCGGTTTACCAAATTTGCACTGGTACAGGCGCCGATGATTGGTGCCGTGTGCAGCTATCTGTGGTTTCGGGGCAATGAGCGAGTCGGTAAGGCCTCGCTGTTTGTGGCCTGTCTGCTGGTTGGCGTGCTGCTCGCACTGTACGGGCAGGTTTATCAAACGGGGGCGGATCCGTGGCAGCTGTTTGCGGTGTGGGCACTGCTCATACTGCCGTGGACATTTCTTGCCCGACTCGGGCCGCTCTGGCTGCTGTTTGCCGGACTGGTCAACGTGGCTTTCATGCTGTACTGCCATACCTTCGGGCCGCACATTCCCTGGCTGGCCAATCCCGAACTGACGATGGCACTGGGTCTGGCCGTGTTTAATACGGTGGCGCTGGCGGTGTGGGAATGGCGTATGCCGAGCCATGAGTGGATGCAGGATTTCTGGTCGCCGCGGCTATTGGCTGTTGGCGCCGGAGTCCCGGCCGCCGTTCTGGCTATGGATGCGGCCATGTCCGGGTTTGGCATGACAGACTGGCTACTGTTTGTGGTCTGGGCGCTTGCCACCGCGGGAGTCATGTATTTTTATCGCTATCGCCGACCTGATTTGTTCATGCTGGCGGGAGCATGCTTTGCCATCATCGCGGTAATCATTGCCTGGCTGATCGAACACGTTGTAGATCACTTTTCCGGGAGCAGCGCCGAGTATCTGCTCATGGCGTTCGCCGTGGTCGGACTTGGCGCCACCGCCGCGTTCTGGCTGCGCAGAACCCAGCGCGCCCTGTTTGAGGAACAACGATGAACGGCTCAGCGGAAAACGTCTGGCAGCGGCTCGCGTCCGCAGGCATGGTGGACGGTACGCCGCCTGCCATTCCTGAGCCCGACTCGCCGTGGTATGTAAAGCTGCTGCTGGCTCTGTCAGGCTGGCTGGCTTCCCTGCTGCTTCTGATCGCGCTGGGTATGGCGTTTAACGACTTGTTTGATAGCCAGATAGCGTCGCTGATCACAGGGGCGGTATTAATCGCCATTGCGATTGTTGCGTTAAGAAAGGTGCACAACGACTTTTTCGAGCACGGTGCACTGGCGCTCAGTCTGGCCGGCCAGGGTTTGATGGCGGTGGGTATGTACCAGTTTTTTAACGAACTGGATGCCCCGTATTTCTGGCTGATCGCAGCGTTTCAAACGGTACTGTGTTTTCTGGTGCCTAGCTACGTGCATCGGGTCTGGTCGGCCTGCATTGTGGTGCTGTGCGTGTTCTTTGCTTTACAGCGACCGGAGCTGCATCACCTCGTCGCCGGAGCGACCATGTTTGGCGTTTCGTCCGTATGGCTAAACGAATATCTGTTTCCGAACCAGGCGAGTCGCAATACCGCCATGGCCTATGGGGCAACGATTGCCGTGGGCGTAGTTGCGGCGTTTCCCATGATGGGCATTCACGTGAACTTGCTGCGGGCAGCCGTTGGCGTAGGACCGGCCGATGCGGAGTGGTACGAGCTGCCAATGATTGGCAAGTTTCTGGTGTTTCTGGTGCTGCTCTATACCGTGTGGGGCATCATGCGCCACTATTCGTTGAACAATCGACAGCAGCGGTGGATCGTTCTGGCAGCGATTGGCCTGGGCGTGCTGTCGTTCAACATTCCCGGCATTACGATTGGCGTCATTCTGATGCTGCTGGGATTTTCCGCCAGCAACACCGTGTTGCTGGCCATCGGGTTTGTCGCTCTTCTGGGATTCTTTACGTCTTACTATTACCAGCTCGAGCAAACGCTGCTGGTGAAGTCCGGCCTGTTTGTCGCGTTTGGCGTCGGGCTTTTATTGTTGCGCTTTCTGCTGCCGCGTCCTAACCATGAAGCGGCGAACAAAGAGGCGGTAATCCTGGGCGACACGGAGCCGGCGCCATGATCAGAAGCATTCTTGCACTGGCGACGCTTGCCGTTATTTTGATTGCGGTCAACATGGCCATCCTGAACAAAGAGCGGCATCTCGACATGGGGCAGAGCGTGTTCCTCGAGCTGGCGCCGGTTGATCCACGCTCATTGATGCAGGGCGATTACATGGCTTTGCGGTTCGCGGTGGCCAACCAGCTAAGGAACGCGTTACCCAAACTTGAAGGCCGACGACACTGGTGGCGAAAAGTAGACGCCGAGGACGGCTACGTTGTGCTTAATATTGATGATAACGGAGTCGGTCGGTTTGCCGGAGTCGCGACGTCGCCCGAACCGTCCTCTGTGGGACAAATCGCAATGGCGTACCGCGTTCGTTCAGGCACGATCAAGTTTGCCACCAATGCCTTTTTCTTCCAGGAAGGCACGGCAGAAGACTACGAGCCTGCCCGGTTTGGAGAGTTTCGCGTGAACGAGCAGGGCGAGCCACTGCTGGTTGGGCTGTACGACGAAGACCTCAAGCGTCTCGGAGACCGGCCCAACGGCCACTAGCCCGGTTATTACCGCGCAGTATCGTAACGGGCTGAAAAAAATAACAATATTGCCATTTTCTATGCGCAGTCGCGGCCGCATCGCAGGCAAGCGAGGCCTGGTTCAATTGCGGGTCCGACACTAATCAATAGGCTTAATCACGGGTGCTGATGCGATGAGTCGAGTGAATTTCGCGACGAGAGTGGTGATGGCAGGGCTGCGCGGAGCGACCAATGTGCGAAACTGTTCGTACAGCAGATTGCTGTGATTGGTTACCCCATCTTTTGAACGAGGATTTAACGATGAAAGCGAAAGCACTTACCTTTATTGCCCTGTTGGCCTTCTCATTTCCCACGCTGGCTGGCGGTTTCGAGCACTACGACAAAAACGCGGACGGCGTGATTACCGCCGACGAGCTGGGTGAAAAGAAAGCCCACAAACTGGCGAAAATGGATGCCAACGGCGACGACGTTGTCACCCAGGAAGAGTTTGAGACCTACAAAGCAAACTACAAGCGCAGCAAGAAGACCTACTAGGAACGTGTTGGAAAGCCGCGGTGTTAACGCGCCGCTTGCGGCACACGGATGTGCCGCAACTTTCCAGGAGTTAAGACCCGAGTCCCGGAGCGATTCGCACCGCGTATGCCATTCGGACGAGTCTCCGTCGAATGCCTTGAGTACTTTGCGCGTATCGTGATCAGTATCCCCCCTGTAAAAAATTCAGCGATGTAATAATTCGAAGCACGGCTCGCGACGCGGGTATAGTGTGTACTAACCCACCTGCTTCCGGAAACCAGACGAGCCCCTTGATGGATCAGACTGCCCGCAAACGCGCTGTACGGTTCGTGCTGCTGACCGTGTTCACGTACTCGGCGGGCTTCGGCATTATCATGCCGGTGTTGCCTGAGCTGATCGTGGAGTTGGAAGGCGTCAGCCTGGCCAGAGCGACGCTGCTCGGCGGTTTCATCGCGGCAGCCTATGCCGCCTTTCAGTTTTTAATGGGCCCCCTCGTTGGAAACCTGGGAGATCGATTCGGTCGCCGGCCCGTGTTTCTCCTGTCGCTTCTTGGTTTCAGTATCGATTTCGTAATCATGGGTTTTGCCCAAAACATTATCTGGCTATTCGTAGGACGCGCGATCGCCGGTGCGCTCGGAGCAATCTTTGGACCCGCGAACGCCGCGATGGCCGACTTGTCCAGTGATGAAGAGCGGGCAAAAGGATTCGGCATGGTGGGCGCCGCGTTTGGTATTGGTTTTGTCATTGGTCCGGCACTGGGCGGTTTGCTGGGCGGATACGGTACGCGCGTGCCCTTTTTTGTTGCCGGTGGTTTGGCGTTTGTCACGTTCATTTACGGGTGGTTCGCGTTTCCGGAAACCATGTCGGAGAACAACAAAAGGCCGTTTTCGATCAAACGGGCGAACCCGCTTGGTGCGCTCCTGAGCCTGAGGCAGCTGCCCGGCGTGCTGGGTATCTCTTTGGTGTATCTGCTGTGGATAACCAGCACAAACGTATACCCCGTGAGCTGGGCGTATTTTGCACCGGCTCAATACGGCTGGGACAGTCGCATGGTTGGGGTTTCACTGACCTTCGTCGGTATTTCCATGGCCCTGGCTCAGGTGTTTTTAATCGGCCGCATGGTACGTGCCTTCGGGGAGCGAATGACTGCCATCACAGGGATATTCTTCGGTATTGCAGGCATGCTGACGTTCGGGTATTGGGATAGTCCGGTGGTTGCGCTGATACTGTGCCTCGGCGTGGGTATTCAGGGGATGGCAATGCCGAGCATTAACGCTCTGATGTCACGGCGCACTCCTGAAAACAGGCAGGGTGAACTGCAGGGGTTCAACGGTAGCCTGGCCGCGCTGTCAGCGCTTATCGCGCCGCTTATCTACAACACCACGCTGTTTTATTACACGAGCGGGCAGGCGCCGGTTCGGTTTGCAGGTGCGCCGTTTCTCGTATCGTCGGCGCTGGGCGTTCTTGCCTTGCTTGCGTTGTTTATGGTGCGTCCGGCTGCGGTGCCGATAAAAGACCTTTAGGTTCGATATCGAAACGCTAATTCGGGGACAGTTTTAATTCGGGGAAGTTTACCTATTTTAGCGAATACACTTTGTTTCAGTTAGGCCGATCCAAAAATAGGTAAACTGTCCCCGAATTAAAAAACTGTCCCCGAAATAATAAACCAAAAAAAAACCGGCAACAGCTGCCGGTTTTAGATGTCCCGGAACCGGGACGCGTGTGCTGCAGGAAATTTACAGAGGGTTAACGGCTTTATCGCCCACGTGAATTTCGCTGGTTGCCTGGACGACCAGGCCGTAACTCAGATTATCCTGCACGCGAAAGACCATCAGACGCCCGGCCTGTTCGTCAGGCAGCTTGACCTTGGGTGCGAAGAAGGTACGGCTGAACAGGCTGCGATCAGCGTAGCGGTCGCGAATGACGTCGCCTGTCTGGTAAATCGACAGTACGTTGCCGGCTTCGAGGCCGTGTCGAGCGCCTTTGTTCAGTACCACAATCTGGTACTGGCCAATAAGCTTCACGCCCTCGATCACATCGATGATGAAACTTTCGACTTCGTAATCCGGAGCGCTGGGGATGAAGTCCTGGGCCGGGGCAACGTCCTGAGTAACGAGACGGTCACCGCGGAGTACTTCGCGGCTGGTTTCGTTCAGGAACAGTTTCGACGGGTCGCCGGTTTGAACCACCCGGCCGCCGCCGACGTGGTGAGTTTGGTAACCGAGAATCTTGCGGGTCTCCGGATCATAGAGCGGGTCGCCGATGTGCATGACGTTGAAGCGATCACCCACCTCCGAGTCGCCGTTGCCGCGGGTGTACACAGTGAAGCCTGAGCCGGCGATAATGTGGCTCTCTTTGATATCAAGCACATAGGGCAGGCCGGCCAGTTCTTCTGAAGACATCACCCGGGGTTTGGCAAGAAACGGGGCGATGGCGTCATAGGGAATTGTAGGAATGGCCGCATCAAGGGGCAGCACGCGTATTTGCGGAGACAGTCGACCGCCGCTGGACGCCTGTTGATTGAGCATGATTCGGGGCTGACCGTCCACCCATACCAGGCTCAGGACGTCTCCCGGGTAAATCAGGTGGGGATTCTGGATCTGCGGGTTAACCTGCCAGATTTCCGGCCAGTGCCACGGGTCCTGCAAAAACAGGCCGGAAATGTCCCAGAGCGTGTCGCCTTTGACCACGGTGTAGTTTTGCGGGGCATCGGGGCGCAGTTTGATCGCACTGCGACCAGACTGACCGACATAGCTGCCTCCGCTGGAGCCGCCGGTGGCCAGTTCCCGATTGGGCATCGGTGGCTGTCGGACCGGATAGCTCTCATCTGGAGATACCTGGGAAGCCGCCGTCGGGACGAGCTCTGGCTCTTCCTCAGCGGCTGCCGAGGCGCCTTGTGAAAACGGATTGAGATCGATGTTGCGAACGCCGCCACAGCCACTTAAAAGTGACAGGGCCAGTGCGCCGGCAAGCAGCGGTCGAAAAAGCGTGCTAGAGGGTGTACTCATGTACAAATTCCGATGTTGTGGGCATTTTCGAATGCGTGTCGGCTGGGTGCGCGGTATACTGGACGCTGGCCCTGGGCCGACACGAAAAGGTCGTTTCGGAGCCCCGAATCAAAGTGCTTCACAGCGCTCGAACCGGACACCACGAAACTCATCTATTCCATAGTTGTCATAACTTTAGCAACATTTTATTGGAAAATACACGAAATAATCAGCTGGAAAACATGACCCACTTCACAATTTTGGAATACCCTGACCCTCGACTGCGTACTGTGGCCAAAAAGGTCGACAAAGTGACCCCCGAGATCACCACCCTGGCCGAGCAGATGCTCGAGACCATGTACGCCGCCCCGGGCATTGGATTGGCCGCCACCCAGGTCGATCAGCATATTCGGTTGCTCGTTGCAGACGTATCCGAAGACCGTTCTCAGCCTTACTGCCTGATCAATCCGGAAATCGTTGAGAAGGACGGTGAAATTGTGCATGAAGAGGGCTGCCTGTCGGTGCCCGATATTTTCGCCAAGGTCACCCGGGCCAGCCATATTGTGGTCAAAGCCCTGGATAAACACGGAGAACCGTTTGAACTGGAAGCAGAAGGGCTTCTGGCCGTGTGTATTCAGCATGAAATGGACCATTTGAAAGGCGTGGTTTTTGTCGATTATCTGTCGCCACTCAAACGTCGCATGATTGAAAAACGACTGACCAAGAATCGTCGCATGCAGCCGCCTGAGGCGGGTGCGCGATCCGCCCTGTAAATCGCTTCGCGATCCAACGCCGAGTATGAGCCCGTCGCTGACAGTGCTGTTTGCCGGCACGCCGGACTTTTCCGTGCCGTCCCTGCAGGCTCTGCACGCGTGGTGTGAACACCACGGACATCGGTTGGCTGGTGTGTGGACACAGCCGGACCGGCCCGCAGGTCGCGGTCGGTCGTTGCGGCAGAGTCCCGTTAAAAAATACGCGATCGCCCACGATCTTCCCGTATATCAGCCCAAGTCCCTTAAAAACGAAGACGCACTGGCAGACATGCAGCAGCTCGAGCCGGACCTGCTGGTGGTGGTGGCGTATGGCCTGCTGCTGCCGTTATCGGTTCTGGAGGCGCCCACGTTCGGTTGCATAAACGTTCACGCGTCTCTGCTGCCCAGGTGGCGGGGGGCTGCGCCCATTCAGCGAGCCATCGCGGCTGGAGACACCTGTTCAGGTGTAGCCATTATGCAGATGGACGAAGGTCTTGATACGGGCGCCGTCTGGCGGGAATCCCGAATTCGACTGTCGCCGGATGAAACGGGCGGATCGCTGCATGATCGCCTGGCCGATCTTGGCGCTCGCACGCTGACCGCTACGTTACCGGATATCGTGGCAAGGACCGGTGCGCCTGTTGAGCAGAGTGACGAAGGCGTCACTTACGCTCACAAACTAACCAAGGCTGAAGCGGGCATTGACTGGAATCTGCAGGCAATTGAAATCGAGCGTCAGGTACGGGCATTCAACCCGTGGCCGGTCTCGCACTCAACGCTTGGCGAAAAATCTGTGCGTATATTTGCTGCGCATTATTGTGCAGCAAGGGCTCCCGGGGACACGACGCCGGGAACCGTAGTGAGCGTTACCGACGGTTTGTTTGTCTCCACCGGTTCGGGCGTATTGCACGTCACCGAACTTCAGCTTGCGGGCGGCAGAGCTATGAGCGCTCTGGATTTTCTAAATGCGCACAACCCATTGGGTGAGAGGTTTACGTGATATCTGCCGGAGCGAAAGTCAGAGCCAGAGCGGCTAAAACAGTCGCGGCAGTGTTGGGCGGGTCCGCTCTCGACAAACCCCTGGCGCAGCAGCGTGCGGGTTTGTCGGATGTTGACCAGAGGTTATTAAGCGCGCTGGCCTACGGCACGATTCGGCGCATGCCCAGACACAACGCTGTGTTGATGAAACTGCTGCGTAATCCGAAAAAGCCGCTGAACCCCATGATGCGAGCGTTGTTGACGCTGGGTCTTGAGCAAATGGTTGCGACACGGGTACCGGAGCACGCTGCCGTGGATGCCACCGTTGCGGCAAGTCGTCTGGTCAATCAGGGCAAGGGGTCGGGATTTCTGAATGCGATATTGCGGCGTTATCAGCGGGAGCGCGATGAGATTGACGCAATGCTGGCTGATGACGAAGCGTTCAAGTGGGCGCACCCGCAGTGGCTCATTGACAAACTGCGTACCGACTGGCCTGACGACTGGCAAAGCATCATAGAGGCCAACAATGCCCAGCCGCCGATGGTACTGAGAGTCAATACCAGTCGAATTACGGCCGACGATTACCTGAAGATGCTGCAGTCGGCCGACATCAATGCTGCGGCCGTTGAACCGCTTGCCACCGCTATCCGGCTTGAAGAGCCGTGTGGCGTGGATTTGCTGCCGGGATTTTCAGAGGGGCTGGGGTCCGTACAGGACAGCGGCGCGCAGTGTGCCGCCGGATTCATGGATCTGTCGGCCTCAGGCGCGGATTCGCCGCTGCGTGTGCTGGATGCGTGTGCCGCGCCGGGGGGCAAAGCCATGCATATGCTTGAGATTGATAAGCACATTGAGCTGGTAGCGCTGGACATAGCCGCTGATCGTCTCGAGCGGGTGAAAGAGAACGCGGAACGACTATCGGTAAGTCCGGTGATTGTCGCTGGTAGCGCCGTTTCGCCCGAAGACTGGTGGGATGGCAAGCCCTTTGACCGAATTCTGGTCGACGCGCCTTGCAGTGGAACCGGGGTGCTCAGGCGCCATCCGGACATTAAGGTGTTACGACGAGCAAAAGACGCCAAAAGCTTTCCCGTGTTTCAGCGCGAGATTTTGAACCAGCTGTGGCCGTTACTCGCGCCGGGAGGGCGTATGATCTACGCCACATGTTCGGTGTTTCCGGAAGAGAATGAGTCCCTGGTCGAGTCGTGGATCGCGGCTCGCGAGGATGCGCAGATTGCCCCTCTGGAGTGCCACTTGCCGAATGCTAAGTCATTGAATTATGGGGTTCAAATATTACCGAGGGAGACAGGCAGTGATGGCTTTTATTATGCTGCCATTCTGAAGCGGTGAGGTTGAGTCAAAATATGTTGTGTGCGAGCGACACTGCACGATCACTACATCTGGAAGCGGTGGGTTATCGTGACCGGGCCAGTGTGCATGTGCTGTTCGTAATCTGGCTGGCTTGCATGCTCAGTTTTGCCGGGCCGGCTTCGGCGCAGTCGGCTGAGGCGACCGACGGCCGCTTTCTCATTGTTCAGGCCAACACCAAAGTCACCCTTGATGTGCTATTGCTCGATGCCGAGATTGTCTACGGGCTGACGCCCGGGGCTGTTGAAGCGCTCAATAACGGCGTTCCACTTCTGTTCGAGACGCAAATCGAGCTTGACCGCAGTCGACGGTTTTTGCCGGATCCCAACGTGGTTAAACTCGTACAGCGTTCGCAGCTGACTTACCACGCCCTGACCCAGCGATTTGTTGTTCGCAGCTTCAACAGTTCGGAGCAAACGTCACATGTCACACTGTCCGACGCCCTCAAACGGCTCGGTCAGTTACAGGATTTGCCCATTATCGACATTGGCCTGCTTGATCCAGATGCCACGTATTCAATGCGCATGCGCTCAGTGCTCGATACCCGTTCATACGCAGCGCCATTGCGCATGCTGGCGGCTTTGTTTCAGGTAGATGACTGGCGTCTCGAAAGTCCATGGGAGCGCTGGTTGGTAACGCTGTGAACCGTCTGGCGGTTCGCGCCCTTTCCGTTCTCGCCTTTATAGTCATGCTGGTGGCGCTTCTGCTACTGGCAAAAACCACCCAAAATACCGAGCAGTTCAATAATCTGCATTACGTTATCGTGCTGCTGAACGCGGCGGGCGTGTTGATGTTGCTCGGGCTAATCGTGGTCAACATGGTGCGCCTGGCTCGCGACTACATTCAGGAAATACCCGGCGCCAGACTCAAGGCTCGCATGATCGGAATGTTCGCCGTACTTGCGGCCGTCCCGCTCATGGTGGTGTATCTGTTTTCCATGTATTTCCTGAACCGGGGCATTCAAAGTTACTTCGATGCTGACGTAACGCGCGGGCTCGACGATGCGCTGACGCTGAGTCAAACCGTGCTCGACCTTAGAATGCGCGAGCACATGCAGCGGCTGGAACTGATTACGCAACAGGCGGGGCCGCTAAGTGCGGTAGAGCTTGAGCTGGCGGTGGACGGCATGCGAAGAGAGCTGCAGGCCGCGGAGCTGACCTTTGTCGACGCGGAAAACCGGATTCTGGCCGTGAGCAGGGAAATACCCATGGCCATAGCGGCGGAAATTCTGTCCGACGCGCTACTGGTTCAGGTTCGTTCCGGACTGCCGATGCTGGATATAGAGCCTTCTGCCGATGGCGGACTGAACATTCGTGCTGCACAGCTGTTACCCCGGGCGGGCAGCCAGGATGAAGGACGCGTGGTGTTTGCCAGCTTTCCCGTGAGCAGCAATATTGCTGCGCTGGCCGAGTCGGTGCAGCAAACCTACTCTTATCACAACAACCTCGAATTTATTCGAGAGCCATTGATCGACAGCTTCAAGTTAACCCTGAGTCTGGTGCTGCTGGTGTCCTTGCTGTTGACCATTTGGGGCATCTTTTTTATTGCCCGCCGAATCGTCAAACCCATTCAGGATCTGGTTGCCGGAACGCGCGCCGTTGCTGCGGGTGACTTCCATATGCAGCTACCGGAAGCCAAGCGCGATGATATCGGCTTTCTTGTGGCGTCGTTCAATAACATGACCCGCCGACTCTCGCAGGCCAGTGAAATCGAGCAGCGTGGTCGCGAGGCGGTGGAGGCAGAGCGCGCAAACCTTCAGAACATTCTGAGTAATCTGTCGTCAGGCGTTCTCGTGGTTGCGCCAAACCTGATCGTACGCAACGTTAATGATGCGGCAAGCGCGATACTGGAAACCGACGCCAACCTGTTCGAGGGACAGCTGTTGAGCAGTCTGGACGACACCGGTGAGTTGGCCACACATCTGGCGAAGGCGTGTTATCAGCACCTGTCGCAGAATCGGACACAGTGGCGCGAGCAGGTTTCAGTACAGGGGCCTGCCGAACAGCGTATTCTGAGTACCGCCTGTACGCCTTTGCCCAACGATGAAAACGACCAGCCCATGGGCTACGTGATTGTGTTTGAAGATGTGACCACGGTTCTGCAGGCGCAGCGTGAAGCGGCCTGGAGTGAAGTGGCGCGACGGCTGGCCCATGAGATTAAAAACCCGCTTACCCCTATTCAGCTCTCCGCGGAACGTATGAGGCGCAAGTATCTGGGGGAAATGACTGCGCATGAAGCAGACGTACTGGAGCGGGCCACGCGAACGATTGTGCAGCAAGTAGAAACCATGCGTGACATGGTGGATGCATTCAGAGACTATGCCCGGGCCCCGGAGATTGAGCTTACGCGTTTTGACCTGAATCGATTACTGGGCGAGGTGATAGATTTGTATCGGGGCGGTGACCCTTCGATATCGCTGACTCTCAAGCTGGATGAGCAGCTAAAATCCATAGTGGCTGACTCGGGCAGAGTTCGTCAGATCATGCACAATCTGTTGCGAAACGCGATGGACGCCCTCACCGAAAAGCTCGGTGGTGAAATTGTGGTGACTACGGCGGCGAGCAGCTACAAAGGGCAGGCGGTTGCTGAAATCGTAATTGAAGACAACGGCCCCGGGTTTCCTGTTGCCATGATTCGTACGGTGTTTGAGCCTTATGTCACCAGTAAGCCCAAAGGGACTGGACTGGGTCTAGCTATCGTCAAGAAATTGGTTGAAGAACACGCGGGTGTGATTACTATTAACAATATTGAGACTGGCGGGGCCCGGGTGCGATTGTTGCTGCCTGTGGATAACGATTCACGTATGGCTTTGATAAGCGCATCGCAGGTTAACGAGCCCAGAAGGGAAAGTGCATGAGTTCAGCTAATGTTTTAGTTGTAGACGACGAATCGGACATCCGCGGTCTGCTGCAGGAAATATTGACCGAAGAAGGCTACAACGTGACGACCGCGGCTGATGCGGTGGAAGCACGCTCGTCCTGGCATGGCTTCGATCCTGATTTGGTCTTGCTGGATATATGGATGCCGGAAACGGATGGCATTACGCTGCTGCGTGAGTGGTCGGCGGCTGGCAGTCTGCAGTGCCCCATTGTCATGATGTCGGGTCACGGGACCGTCGAAACAGCGGTTGAAGCAACCCGGCTTGGGGCCTTTGATTTTATCGAGAAACCGCTGTCGCTGGCCAAACTGCTGCGCACTGTTGAACGCGCACTGGAGTCGAGCGACAAGCCGGCGATTTCCAAAGCTGCGCGAAAACTGGTGACGGGTTTTGTGGCACCTGTTGGCAAGAGTGCGGTGATGCGGGAGCTGCGAGAGGAAGCGAAGCGAATTGCCCCACACAGTGCAAACGTTCTTATCACCGGTGAGGCCGGGACCGGCAGGGAGTCCTTTGCTCGCTATGTTCACCATCTGGGTGGGCGGGCATCAGCACCCTATGTGTCCATAGTGGCGGCAACGCTCACGGAAGAAACCGCGCCGGCTATTCTGCTTGGCAGCGTGGAGGGTGATAAAGCCGTGGAGGGCAAGCTGAGGGAAGCGGCTGGCGGTACTTTATATGTTAACGGTATTGAAGACCTGCCGCTGTCAGCTCAGAAAGTTCTGCTGGCTGCGCTTGAAGGTGCGGAGTTTCGGCCAGTAGGCAGTTTGCATGAACATCCACTGGATGCCCGAATCATATGCGCGGCGCAGCCTGGCGTTGAGCAGGCCTTTGAAGCCGACGATTTACGTCTGAAACTATTGGCGCACGTTGGTGTGGTTACTCTGCATGTGCCGCCACTGCGACTGTACAGTGAAGACGTTCCGGAGTTGCTTAACTACTATTCCGATAAATTGAGCGACGAACAGCGACTGCCGGTCAGGAAGTTTTCCGTAGCGGCACAAAACCGACTGCGCAGCTATCCGTGGCCAGGCAACATTCGCGACCTTCGCAACCTCGTGCATCGATTGTTGATCAAAGGCGGTCACGAAGTGATTAGTCTGGAAGATGTTGAGGATGCGCTGGCGCAGTCAGTTGTAGCCGAAGAAGCGGCGCTGGTAAAACAGGACCTTTTGTCTCTTCCCCTGAGAGAAGCCAGAGAAGAATTCGAACGCGCCTACCTCAAAAAGCAGCTCGTACTTTGCGGAGGCAAAGTAGGTGCTCTCGCAAAACGCGTCGGCATGGAGCGAACCCACCTCTATCGCAAACTGCGATCGCTGGGCGTCGACTTCGGCACCGGCGGCGACTAACCCCCTCAGGACCCCCCTCAGGACAGGCACAACACTCCCATAGCACTCCCCAGGACAGGCACAAAGCCCCCTCAGGACAGGACCCCTTCCGGACAGGCACACAGTAG
Organism: uncultured Gammaproteobacteria bacterium; assembly: GCA_963922815.1. Classification (GTDB taxonomy): domain Bacteria; phylum Pseudomonadota; class Gammaproteobacteria; order Steroidobacterales; family SZUA-146; genus SZUA-146. The sequence goes on along the minus strand of CAWUKD010000006.1, from coordinate 7,647 downwards.
CCGGCACACAGTAGCCAAGCCACGAACCGGCCCGCCTAACAGCTAATTATTAACTCCGTATTGCCACTTATTTACGGCCTGGTAATGGATCTATTGGAGTGCTTACTGAGCAAGAAAAAGAGGGCTGGATGGCACCTTTTTAATGACTGAGGAAGTCAATGTCAGCTGCTGACTTAGTAGTATTGGAAATGCTTATGCTTAGAAGAGAGGTTGAATCTCTATCCTGGGCTTCCCTATTTCAGTTTTTTAGGGTTTATTGTTTATCGCGCTGTCGGGCGGTGATTCAGGAGGGAAATCCTGAGTGACTTGTTTCCGACCGAGCTTCTCTTGCCGATGAAGTTTATCAAATTCATACAAATAATTTGTCCACTGTCGATGCGTTATTGACAGCCTTTGCAGAATGGACGGCATGCGAGCTGAGATATGGCCACGCTTGTCATCACGAATGCTTCTACCGCTCCAGTCCAGTAGCTCCAAGTAATTACGAAAAGTGAAAGGTAAGACAGCTGGGAAGGGTTGTAAGGTAATGGCGGGCTGGTCCTGGAATCGAACGAGAGGAGTAATCGGTACGCGACAGTCTTTGAGCGGAGAAGTCTCGGGCTGGCGACGAATAGTATCGGATAGGCTAAATGAGGGCGAAAGTCGTTCTTTGATGCTGGTGTAGGACGAGTGCTCCGGCGTATCAGATTCTCCGGCCCTGACAGGGTTTAGATCCACGTAGGCCATACAGGCAAGTAGCGCTTTCTCTGAGGTTAAAGCCGGCGAAGAAAACCGTGCCTCCCAAAAATGACCAGAGCATTGGTCTTCCGCGTTTGCCATGCGAGCAATAGGCTCATTTAAGCACTTCATGAACCAGCTTAGACTCTGAAGTCGGGATTGATATACGTTTAGCGTGCTTTTCACAGTCTCCAGCTCAGCCTTGCTAATCCTTTCTCCGCGAGAATATCTTCGCACAAGAATCGTTCCCTTGAACAAACATAACCATCGCATAAGAACGTCAGACGGTGACCAGTGACTCGCTCGCTCCGGGGCGAGCCGAACAACTATGTGATAGTGATTACTCATGATGGCATAGGCGCAGATATCGATCGCAAATATGGATGAGAGCAGTCGAATTCGTCTTTCTAACCAACCCCTGCGATGTTCGAAGCTTTTTCCCGTTTCCCGATCTAATCCACACAGGAATGCTCTTCTCACGCATCTTGAGGTAACGTGGTAGTAGGGTGTTTGATCCACATTGACTATTTGATATCGAGGCCGAGCCATTTTTCTGTCCGATTGAGAATCTCCATTTATTATGGTGGGCGGCTAAGCCTTACGCACTCGGACTATTTCTGCTATTTCGCCGGATTTGGCGAATGCTTGATAATCCAGATGGACTATATGAATCAAACCAGCCCCATTTCTGGACAGGCAGGTGTCCATGGGCGTCTATTCATGTGCGGAAGGGCTCTTCTGCCCCATTGTGTTTACAAGACAATCCTGGAGGAGCGGACGCAAGCGCAGAAGTGTGGACTGTGCCTGTCCATGATTGAGAATCTTTCGTAGAATAAGGCCAAAATTCGCTGCCAGGTCATTGGCGGTAGCTTGTGTTAAATGCGTCCTGGGAGTAATGAGTTGACGTCAACAAACAGTGGTCCAAGGAAGTACAGGGCCGACATAGATGGGCTACGTGCTGTTGCGGTGCTGTCGGTAATCGCTTTTCACATAAATCACAAGCTCTTACCTGCGGGTTTTATCGGCGTTGATATCTTCTTTGTCATCTCCGGGTATTTGATTTCTTCTCACATTATGAGCGAAATCAGCAATAACACATTTTCTATAGCTGAGTTTTATCGCCGACGAATTAAACGTATTGCTCCGGCAATGTTTGTCGTACTGGGTGTAACGGTACTGGCTGCTCAGATCCTCTTTCGGCCCGAAGATGCTGAAAAAACGGCGCGTGCAGGGCTTTGGTCCATCATGTCTTTGGCCAATGTATTCTTTTGGCTGTTTGAAGATACCTCATATTTTGCTGCTAACAGTAACGAGTTACCGTTGCTTCACTTGTGGTCGTTAGGGGTGGAAGAGCAGTTCTACGTAATATGGCCTCTTGTGCTAATGCTCACGTACAGTGCAACACGAGCCGCCGGGTTTGGGCTTGCCATGATAGTTATTGCTATCGCTTCGTTTCTATTTGGGCAGTACTATTTCACAACAGACCCGTCTTTCGTTTATTACATGTTGCCAGCTCGGGCGGGCGAGCTCCTGATTGGAGCGATAGCCGCTCACCATGTACGAACCAGTAGCAAACAGGAAATAAATCAGTCGATCGTGCTTGCGATGGCGATCATCGGTGCCCTGCTGGTGATCGGTTCATTGTTTTTGGTGACGGAACAAGCACCGTTCCCGGGTTATCAGGCAATTCCACCAACTGTGGGAACCACGCTCTTAATCCTGGCTGGGACCTATGGCAATACATGGCCAACCCGACTGCTCCAATTCAAGCCGATGGTTTGGATTGGCCTCATTTCATATTCAGCCTATCTTTGGCACTGGCCACTTCTGGCATTTTTGAATTATGGCGGTTTCGACATTACGTTTACCGTCGGTATGGTTGTACTTGTGCTGACCCTGTTTTTGGCATGGTTAACTTATCGATTCGTTGAGCAACCTCTACGCTACTCGAAACTACCTCTGTTTCCTCTGGCTCTGCGCCAATTCGTTCTGCCGGCTATGTTGATCGGTGTGGTCATAGGCGTATCAATGAAATCCGATGGCTATGCGTTCCACCGCGTGAACAATGACTATGAGAGTCAAATGGGCGCCTTGAGAGAAGTGCGGCGTCCGGCCTATCACTATGATTATGTCTGCCAGAAACAAAGAGTCGACTCTACTGATCTGGAAGACCCGGCCTGTATTGTCGGGAACGAAGCCGATGGTTCCCCGAATGCCATATTGTGGGGTGATTCAAATGCAGCCCACTACGTTGGTATGGTGGGGGCTTTCGCCAAAGCCGCTGGATTCAGGTTTCGAAATGTAGAGGTAGGTTCGTGCCCCCCATTGAATTCGAGCCCGGAAAACCTGATCAGTCTCAAACGCCTCGATGACTGCAGCAGCTCGAATGAACTGATTTGGAATGAACTGGATTCATACCAGACTGTGATCGTATCTGCGTCGTGGACAAGTTATAGATCGAAGGGCGGGAACGTCGTCGAGGAGTTTGAAAACACGTTGAGGCAACTGGTTGAACGCAACCGCCGCGTTGTCATTATCGGCAAGAGTCCTGTGGTCGGCGACTATGATCGTCTGTGTGAAGAAAAGGCGGTTGGGTTTCGATTCATCAGCTGTGAGGCGCCCCCTGTTCCGTTGCCCGAGTCAATAACGCTTACCAACGAACGACTCAAAGCGATGGCTGAGCGCTATGAGGGTGTTGAGTACTTTGATGCCAATGGTTATCTATGCCCCGACAATATTTGCCCGATTTCCTACGAATCTGGTGAGCCGATTTACTTTGACTCCGACCATCTGACAATAACTGCTTCATGGTTGCTGGGCGAGGAGATCATTCGGAAGGACGGGGTTCCGGTTGCGTTTCAAAACATTGCACAAGACCCCAATTAAACGCACGTCCCAGGGTGTGGCCCGGCTTACGTGAGTCCTGGGGGACAGGCACCTTACGATAGGCCCTTCAACCTTCGGCGCATCTCTTTGTGGACAGGCACTAGCGCGGTATCGGTGCCTGTCCATGAATGCACTCGCGCGCTTCCATGCTCATGTGCCTGTCCTGGCAAGGGGCGGTAACTAACACCGAGTACCTTCTTTACTCGCATCTAAGTAGGTTATTTAGAGTCTTACCCAAAGACATTTAGGTTCCTAAACCCGGTACGCAAGGATTTGCAGACGGCCCGGGTGGAACCCCGAAGTAGCTGATTAGAACCAAATAGTCGAGAAAATTGATTGCGTCGTCGTCGTTAAAATCATAATCCTGATTGAACAGTGGTTCACCAACGGTTGCACCAAAAACTGGGGGGAATTGGGCAATATCGAGAAACGCAACAATACAATCGTTGTTTACATCCGGATCACAGGCGCTGCCTATGCCATCGTTATTTGAATCGAATTGATCAGGATTCGGAACGAGCGTGCAATTATCTGTACTGTCAAATACGCCGTCTCCGTCCGTATCTACCGGTGGCAGGGCGCAGTCTTCGCCACGCAGCGCAGCATTATCAATTTGAGCAAACCATGCGAATGTGCCCTGATACTGAAAGCACACGTAACCTTCGGATTCTCCTTCCAGATTGCCTTCAAGATTTACAGCAATCTCTTGGCCCGCCGATAACAACAAGTCGCCGTCATCGTGATCAAGTACATCGTAAATGACTTGATAATTATTGAGAGAAACGGCGCTCGGTGGTTCTGTCCCTACAAGTACGCGCAGAAAATCGCTGTCGAAATCATCGGATGAATCACCGGGTGTCCCGCCATCATCAACGCCATTGTCTTTGGCCTGATAATACGCATTAAAGGTGTACTCAGGGCCCGTAATTGTTGATAAATCGAGCGCGTGCGAACACACATATGAATTCATTTGTGTCGCTGATCCGGGTAACAGGTCTTCGGCGTTTTGACCCGTAGCGTCACTATCTGCGCATAATGCCGCATTGGCACCCGACGTCAGGTTTTTTCCCGAACTAAAATTTACCAGTCCGGGCAGACTGGCTGCATTTCGGCTAAGGCATACTGCATCATTTGTTGTGCCCCAGCCATCTGAGGGGTTTTCACTCAAATTGATAATGCTCCAGCCATTTGGAAGACCAGCATCAAACGTTTCAACTTGCGCGCAGGCTGCTTTTTGTTGCGTACAAGTACCTGCAGCAGGGCTGGCCAAGAACGGTAAGGGAATGCTGATGTTGTCGATAATCATCAGCGTTTCAGAACTGCTCGCCGGTTCCAGGGTTACGAGAACAGACAGGTTATGCATTGCGCCGTCGGCAAAAGCCGTAATATCCAGAGTTTGAATAGTAAAACCAACCGTTGTTTCGTCACACGGCCGTGTCATTATCGTACTGCCATCGATCTCGACGAGAAGCAGGTCGTTTTCTGAATTACAACTGACGACCGACAAATCGAATGTCAATTGACTAGCACCAGAAGGGATGACCAGTTCCTGAGAAACCCCAAGGTAGCTCGGTAAGAGTTGTGATCTGAATACCGCTGAAAAAACACCTTCTGATGTCAATTCATCTCCCAAACCAGGGCAATTGAGCTCCGAGCAGATTGGAAACGGATCGGTCTGATAAATGCGAATTTGGTTCCAGGCATCGGTAGGCAGCCCCCGGTCGTTTTCGAAACTGCCATCAGTAACAGCGTCCGCAGCCGGAGCACAGAGAAACTCCGAAGTTGTGAAATTCGGATCCGTACATACCCAGTTCGGCTGTTCGATCTCGCAGTTACTCGAACAACCGTCGCCGTCGAGCGTGTTGCCGTCGTCACATTGCTCTCCCATCGAAAGCAGGCTATCACTACAGTAGGCGTCGATACAGACAGTGTCAGTTGGCCCGTCAGGATTGTCACGAGTAACCAGCATGGAAACTCTGTCGACGAAGATATTGGTAAACCCGGCCGCTGGGTCGGTCGGGTTGTCGACATTGATCCCGCGAAACTCGATAACGTGTATCTGGTCATCATTCAGGCCAAGGCCAGCAAGGTCGATCGATTCGACGACAAATCCGGATGTGGCCGTGCATGGGTCTGGCGACCTGAAAACCTGAACGCCATCAACTGTGACTTCGACCCGATCCTGCGATGGGCTTTCACACTCTGCGAGCGCTGGGCTAAATGCTGCGCTCCACTCAAACGTTAGCGTTGTTGCATCAATCGGTATAAAAACGTTCTGCGTCGCAGTCGCCTGATTGCCGGATACAGGCAGTCCTCCAGCCAACCACAAATACGCAAAGCCGTCCGGTGCAATGTCGGGACCACACGTTTGCGGCGTACAAAGAGGAGAGAATGCGCTGCCAGTAAACGCCCATGAACCATCATTGAGCTCGAAGCTTGGGTCACTAACAAGATTTGTCGTTATGGTGGCAGGCTCGCCGGGCTTACATTCCAGATTCGACAGCGTGCAGATAGGGGAACATCCGTCACCCCCGATTGTGTTGCCATCGTCGCACTCCTCACCAGGGTCGGGGAAGCCGTTGCCGCAGGTTGCGCCGAGTATCGGGGACGCCGCGGTTACTCCTGCAGCGTACAGTAGAGTATCCTGGGTTGAAGACTCGACCACTGATGTGCACTGTGAACTGGACAGGCACACCTCGGAGCTGCGTCCGAAGCTGGGTTCATTTGCCTGGAACGCAATCATTGGGCATGCCGCACACGCCAGTAGCAATAACTGGTGGAATCTGGCTCTTATTAGGTTGCTCATGATCGCTTCCTCGGATGCTGAGACGTTTGCTCGTAGGGCTGCCCGTTGTTTTTGTTATTAGAACGGCCTTGGTTCTCCGGACAGGCACAGGACTGATGGTTCCCTGGACAGGCACAGGCCTCTTTATTCCAGTTTCATCGCCCAAACTCATGGACAAGCACGACCAGATTACTTTAGCAGACTATGTGTCTGGCAAATTGAGAAAGGGTAACTCTCTGAGTTTATGAGGAATTTTTTCTTTTATAGCATCCACAAAGCGCTTGTCATCATCGTATTCATGAGGCAGCCAAAGTTCTATCCAGGCGTCCTCATCATGTGAATGTACCTGATAAACGGCATAGCTACTAAAATCGCCTTGTTGCGTTTGTTTGATCGCGACTATGTCTTCATGCCGCATTTCATAGGCTTCGACTTCGTCATTGTTTTCGAATCTCCCAAAAACAACGACTCGGCGATCAGTTAACAGTGAGCCGCCTTCTTTAATCGAGAATAGTCCTTCCGAGAAAAACAGTTCCAGAGTTTCGTCGGCATCAAGCAAGCCCGCTTCTATAAGCACGGTCATATGTTTTTTGCTGAGATCTTCACCGGTGACGACCCTATCCGACGGAAGCACACCTGTTTGAATCATGACGCCTATCATCAGAAAAAACGCAAATAGCAGGCCCAGAAAACCAAGAAATGCACCACCTATCCATTTTACTGCTGGATTCACGTTAGCCCCGCCAAAATATTCAGATACTTATAGTGGATTAAGTATACCCGTCAGTGACATGCAATCGAACAGAGCGGCCACCCGACTGACGCGTCTGATCGAAGTCAATTAATTGAGGTACATGGACTGGGCACATGGACAGGCACAAAGTACACATGGACAGGCACTCCGACGGCCCATGGACGAGGGCACATGGACAGGCACTCCAACCGCCTAATGGACAGGCATAAAGCACACCCTGCACCTCAAGATGCGGTAAATACTCACCAGAATGATCAAGATTTGAGACAAAGTTGAACCATCAACCTAGCCGGCCAACGGTAACGGCGTTTGACCAGGCGGCTGTATCCAGAGCCTGCTTCAGGTCGTCAATCAGATCCTGATGGTGTTCTATGCCAATGCTGATGCGGATCAGGTCGTTTGTGATACCGGCTATTTCGCGAGCTTCAGGGGTCATGGCTGCATGGGTCATGCTGGCGGGGTGTGCGATCAGACTCTCAACCCCTCCCAGTGATTCGGCGAGAAA
>CAWUKD010000005.1:0-56243 GCA_963922815.1 uncultured Gammaproteobacteria bacterium | reverse complement strand
GTGCCGGCGCTGGCAGGTCATCTACCTGAGGCAGGAAGATGTTCGATTTTTGCATGTCCCACGCGCCTGTCGGGCAGCGTTCGGCACACAATCCACAGTGGACGCACAGGTCTTCGTCTTTCACCATCACCCGACCGGTCTGGGGAAGGTCTTCGGACACGTACAGATCCTGATCCGTGTTGGTAGCCGGTGCTTTCAGACGCAGGCGTAATTCGTCTTCAGGCGCATTGGGCGTCATGGTCAGACAATCGACCGGACAGATATCGATACAGGCATCGCACTCGATGCACAGCCTGGCTTCAAACACGGTCTGAATATCGCAGTTCAGGCAGCGCTCGACTTCGGTGGCTATCTGATCTGCTCCGAAGCCCAGTTCAACCTCGATATCAATGTTCTTGAACCGCTCTTTCAGGTCAACATGGGGCATCAGACGACGGTCGGAGCCGTCATAGTCATTGGAGTAACTCCATTCGTGAATGCCCATTTTCTGGCTCGAAAGCGTGACTCCGCGGGCCGGTCGATCACCGACATCGAGGCCATGGCAGTACTTGTCGATTGAAATTGCGGCTTCATGCGCCTGGGCAACGGCTTCAATAATGTTGCCGGGTCCGAACGCGGCATCACCACCGAAGAATACGCCTTCGCGCGTGGACATTAATGTTGTCTCGTCAACAACAGGGCAGTCCCAATCATTAAATTCGAGGCCGATATCCCGCTCGATCCAGGGGAAGGAGTTGTCCTGGCCAATCGCCAGAATGACATCATCGCATTCGATTAACACTTCATCGACGGCCGTACCGCGGTCGATTTTGCCGTTGTCGTCGACGTTATATTCCATGACGTCAAAACGCATGCCAATCAGCTTGCCATCGTCAACAACGAATTCTTTGGGCGAGTGGTTGACGATGATATTAACGTTCTCTTCTTCCGCGTCTTCGAGCTCCCAGGCGCTGGCCTTGAAGAACTCTCGCGGCTTGCGCGCCATGACCTTGACGTCGGTCGCGCCGAGTCGCAGCGACGTACGACAGCAGTCCATAGCCGTGTTGCCCACGCCGATAATCAACACCCGTTCGCCAATTTCCTTCACGTGCTCAAACGCAACCGATTCAAGCCAGGCAATACCGATGTGGATATTGCTCGCCTCGTCGCGACCCGGCAAAGAGAGATTCTTGCCCTTGGGTGCGCCGGTGCCGACGAATACCGCGTCGTAATCGCTGGTGTCGAGGAATTCTTTAAAACTGTTGACCGGTGAATTGGTTTTCAGCGTCACATCCATGTCGAGGATGTAGCCGATTTCCTCATCCAGTACGTTTGGCGGCAGGCGAAAACGCGGAATATTGGTGCGCATCAGGCCGCCCGTGGTATCCAGCGCCTCAAAAATGGTGCAGTCATAGCCAAGTGGTGCGAGATCGTTGGCTACGGCCAATGACGCGCATCCGGCACCAATCAGCGCGATTTTCTTGCCGTTCTTTTCAGTCGGCGCGGTGGGCAGTCGGTCGGTAATGTCTTCCCGATGGTCTGCAGCGACGCGCTTCAATCGGCAAATAGCGACGGGTTTGTCTTCGACCCGGCCGCGTCGACAGGCGGGTTCGCAGGGGCGATCGCAAACGCGCCCCAAAATGCCTGGAAAGACGTTCGATCGACGATTGCTCATGTAAGCGTCGCCAAAGCGACCCTGCGCGATGAGTCGAATGTATTCGGGAACGTCGGTATGAGCTGGACAGGCCCACTGACAATCTACGACTTTATGAAAGTAGTCCGGATCGGTAACGTCCGTAGGCTTCGTGCGGCGGCTCATTGCGTACCTGCTGTGATCATCGATCTGTTAAACCGTTAATTGAGAAACTATAGATTAACGTTCTACCAGAAAATGTACACATTTGCTGAGGTTAGCGCCGAAATAGTTCTCAATGATGCAAGAGTCCCGGGCGATGAACGGCCGTTCTTCCGGGATGCTTTTACATAAGCGCGCAATGGCCAATAAAAACATGGATTTAGCTTTTAGCGATTTCTGGCCGGGCTAAACCGGTGTAGACCGCACAGCCGGTCGCCGTGACCGAACCGCTGTCAATGGGGTTACGGCCAGCGCAGCCAGTGGTTCAGCACATTGAGATCGGCGTGGCTCAGATGATGCGGAGTGGCTTTGAGCACAACGTTTTTGGCCCGGTAGGCCACGCCGGTACCCGCAGCAACGAGCATCGGGATGTCGTTTGCCCCGTCGCCAATGGTGCAGCATTCTTCGGGTGTGATGCCGAGCTGTTGACACTCTTCATGCAGTACGTCGAGCTTGGTGTCTTTGGTGACAATCGGATCGAGGACGCGGCCGGTGAGGGCGCCGTCGGCGATCTCCAGCGTATTGGCTACGATGCGATCGCAGCCCAGCTTTTGTCCGACGAACTCGGCAAACGGGGTAAATCCGCCGCTCACCAGAACGGTTCGCGCACCGCAATTGCGCGCGTGCGCGATCAGTTCAAGGGCGCCTTTATTCAATCGGGTTTCCGCTACGCACTGCTCCACGACCGAGTAGTCCAGATTCTTTAGCAGTCCCACGCGTTCGTTGAGCGCTTCGACGAAGTCGAGCTCACCGTTCATGGCGCGCGAGGTAATGGTGGCCACCTGTTCGCCAATGCCTACGAAGGCCGCGAGTTCGTCGAGTGATTCGGTGGTAATCAGGGTGCTGTCCATATCGCAGATCAGCAGGCGCGTGACCGGCTGCCCGGCGGCGCACAGCCAGACATCGGCCGATGATATGGCCTCTGTGAGGGCCTGCCACAAAGCCCAGGCACCGCTGCCACTCGCGGTGATGTGCAGCTCGCTGCCTGCCGGGGTCGGTATCCAGTCTCCGGTAGAGGTGATACCCGACCGCGCCATCAGCGCGGTTATGGTCTCGCAGTGTCCCGCCAGCGCCTGTTCCGGGGCCGCCAGTTTAATCAGGTAGTCGCCGGCCGCGTTCTGAGCGGCCCAGCCTGGTGAGTCGCCCGCAATCGCGGCTGTGGCGGTTTGGCCTGGATTCGATGAGTGGTCTGTTGATGGCGTCACGGCGAACCTGTTTTTGTGAGAGTTAGAGCGGAACCGGTTTGTGGCCGGTTCCGCCGATGCAGTTATCAATCATATCGATGCCGGGCAGTATCAGCGGATGTTGCGGATCGGTCTGACTGCACGCTGCGAGTCAAAAGCGCAGGTCTTATTGCTGCACTCTCGTCGCTTGCCAGATCAATTCCCGATAGCACACACGTCGCTGAACGTACCGCCCGGTCCCGCTAGCCGCCGAACCGCAGGCTCTGGGCATCCTGAATGTGTTCCAGGGTGCGGAGGCCGGCGAGCTGTTCGGTTTCCAGTGGAGCATCCACTTCGAGCAGTGCAATGGCTTTGCCGCCATTGTTCCTGCGACCCAGGTGCATATTCGCTATGTTGATCTTGTGCTGGGCCGCGAACATGCCGATCGAGCCGATAACGCCGGGCTGATCTTCGTTGGTCAGATACACCATGTGGGGCCCAAACTCCGATTCGAGTTTGACGCCCGTAATGTCGACAATCCGGCCAACCTTCTTGAACATGGTGCCGCTCACGGAACGGGTTTTGCTCTCGGTTTTAACTTCAAGCGTAATCCGGTTGTGATATTCGTTTTCAACTTCTGAGCTGGCCGTAGTAACGCGAATACCCATGTCACGTGCGACCTGCTGCGCGTTGACGGCGTTAACGTTGCAGTTGCTGGGCGCCAGTACAGCCTGAACGGCCTGCGTGACCAGCGGTTCCGTGTTGAGCTGGGTCACGTCACCAAAGAACGACACCGTGATGCCCTTGATCGGCTCGCGCGAGAGCTGGCCGGCAAAGGCGCCGAGGTTTTGGGCCAGATTCAGATAGGGCGTCAGCACAATGGCTTCTTCAGCAGTCAGATTCGGCGCGTTGAGCGCGTTTGAAATGGCGCCGTCGAGCAGATAGTCAGACAGCTGCTCGGCGATCTGAACGGCTACTTTTTCCTGTGCTTCCTGCGTTGACGCACCCAGGTGAGGCGTGCAGATAATGTTGGGCAGGCCAAACAGCGGGTTTTCTTTCGCGGGCTCTTCAACGTAGACATCGAGCGCCGCTCCGTGCAGGTGATCGCTTTTTAGCGCGGCGAGCAGCGCCAGTTCGTCGACCAGGCCGCCGCGAGCGCAGTTAATCAGCATGGCACCCTGCTTCATTTTATTGATCGCAGTGGCGTCGATGATGTTGAGTGTTTCGGGGGTTTTAGGAACGTGAAGAGAGACGATGTCGGAACTTCCCAGAAGCTCGTCGAGTTCGACTTTGCGTATGCCGAGGCTGTCCGCGCGCTCCTCGGTAAGGAACGGATCATAGGCCTGCACCCGCAGGCCAACGCCCATGGCCTTGCGGGCCACAATCGAACCGATGTTGCCCGAACCGATAATGCCGAGCATCTTGCCGGTCAGTTCGGTGCCCATGAATTTCGATTTTTCCCATTTTCCGGCATGGGTCGATTCATTGGCCTGAGGAATATGACGAGCGAGCGCAAACATCATGGCGATGGTGTGCTCGGCCGTGGTGATGGCGTTGCCAAACGGCGTGTTCATGACCACCACGCCCTGCTCGGTGCAGGCCGCTTTGTCAATGTTGTCGGTACCAATACCGGCGCGTCCCACAGCTTTGAGACGCGACGCATGTTTCAACAGCTCCGGCGTTACTTTGGTTGAAGAGCGCACGGCCAGTCCGTCGAAGTCTCCGATAATGTCGGCGAGTTCTTCCGGTGACAGTTTGGGCGCCGATACGGCTTCTATGCCGCGGCTCTTGAAGACCGCAGCGGCCTGGCTGGACATGGTGTCTGAAATAAGTACGCGTAGTGGAGTCGTCATTAGAGTGTTCCTTGTGAATGTTCTTGTAACCAGCGTGCGAACGCCCAGTCGAGCCAGGGCAGCATGTTCTCGATGTCAGAGGCTTCGACCGTGGCGCCGCCCCAGATCCGCAGCCCCGGCGGCGCTGCCCGATAGGCATTTATGTCAAACGCTACCTGTTCTTCGGCGAGCCAGCCGCAGAACGTTTTAACCGCGTCCCGCTGGGCATCGTCAGACAGCCCGGTGAACACGGGGTGGGTTATTTTCAGACACATCGAGGTACTTGAGCGGGTCGCCGGATCAGCAGGCAGCCAGTCAATCCAGTCGCGGTCATTGACCCAGGTGTCCAGCGCGGTGAAGTTGGCGCCGGTGCGTTCGAACAGGGCATCGAGCCCGCCGACGTCCTGTGCCCAGTCCAGGGCAGAGTGCATGTCTTCAACCGCCAGCATGCTCGGGGTATTGATCGTGGCGCCTTTGAAAATGCCCTCGTTGATCTTGCCGTTCTTGGTCAGACGGAAGATCTTGGGAAGCGGTCGGTCAGGAGCATAGGACTCCAGCCGCTCCACCGCTTTGGGTGACAGCGCCAGCATGCCGAAGCCTGCTTCGCCGCCGAGCACTTTCTGAAATGACCAGGTGACAACGTCGAGCCTGGCGAAATCAAGCGGCATGGCAAACGCGGCGGACGTGGCGTCGCACAGCACCAGCCCTTCCCGGTTCTGGTCCAGCCAGTCAAGGTTTGGAACGCGCGTACCGCTGGTGGTGCCGTTATAAACAAACACCACGTCGCGATCGGCTTTAACGGCGCCAAAGTCCGGCAGCTCGCCGTATTCGGCACGCAGGTAGTTCACATCGTCGAGTTTGAGCTGGGATTTAATGTCGTTGGCCCAGTCCGACGAAAAGCTCTCCCAGACCAGAGCATCAACGCCTCGCGGGCCGAGCATGGACCACATGGCCATTTCAAACGCACCGGTGTCGGACGCCGGCACCAGGCCGAGTCGCCAGCCTTCCGGCAGGCCCAAAAGCTGCGCCTGGCGGTCAATAACGGACTTGATGCGCGCTTTGGGCGCGGGCGCACGATGGCTGAAGCCAAGATACTGGTCGGTGAATGTTTGGGGAGTCCAGCCCGGATGCTTTTTGCACGGGCCCGAAGAAAAACGCGGGTCTGCCGGACGCATAGACGGTCGCCCGGACCCACCCTGAAGTGGAGTAGTCATGTGTAACCTCTGGTTATTGGCGGTTTGCGCCGCCGTCGCCCGATTAATGCTACAGAGGTCAGGTTTTTTTTCAAGGCGCAATTTGGTGTTGATTGAAACCAAAGCGCTCTGGCGGCCGGCTTTCAAAAAGAGGCAGCCAGCTTGGGCCACAGTGCGTCGCTTCTGGTACTGACCTTCCGCAGGCATCGATTTCGTCGCCGTCCCGGCCACGCGGGGAGTTGAACGAAGTGCGGTTCGCACCCGGGAGAAAGTAGGTCACAAGGGATCCGCGCTTTATGTTGGCAAGTGGCGCCTGTCGGCGGACGGTTTGTTGATGAGGTCATTAGCGGTTGGCCGCTGTGACCCTGTGATCATCCGTCGCCGTCGCCGGTGGGTGCTGGCAGGAATGAGGCCTTCAGAACCGACACACCAGGCGGTTACAACCGCGGCTCTGAATCAGGGACGTGGCCCGTGCCATGGCAGACTTTGGTAAACTATCGAGTCCTTGAAGGCGCCACCGACGGGCGCGTTTCAGATTCACTATTCAGGACGATATAACCAGCTTCATGCACCAGGAAATTCGCTTTCGTAAACGCCAGCGTCACGGTAAATACCGTATCGAGGGCTGTCTGCTGCGTGGTCCTTACGCCAATGTCTACAGCGCCTGCGACACCATCGAACAGGTGAAGGTGGCGCTCAAGTTGCCGCACAAAGACACGTCGAACAAAGACTACCTGGCGGATTTTTTGCGCGAAACACGCATTGCCTCACGGCTCGATCATGCCAATGTCCTGCCGTTGAAAGACGCCAGTTTCGTTGACGATGTGTTTACCATGGTGACTCCGCTCGGCACCGAAACTCTGGAAGACCGCTTGAAACGCAGGCTGTCCGCCGAAAAGGGATTTGACTACGCGCGCCAGCTGATCTGCGGCGTGGCCTATGCGCACGAACAGGGCATCATGCATTGCGATATCAAGCCCGCCAATCTGATTCTGTTTGGTGACGGCCGGCTGCGGCTGGCGGATTTTGGTATCGCCAAAATTACCTACAAGACGATTCAGGCATCGGGATCCGGAACGCTGGGTTACCTGGCACCGGAGCAGGCGATGGGGCGTCCGTCCTTTCGCTCTGACGTGTTTGCCGTAGGCCTGATCTTGCATCAGATGTTTTGCGGCGTGTTGTACGAGTGGCCGTTTCGCTGGCCGTCTTCCGGGCACAAGCGCCTCAAGCAGCGGCTGCATCCGAACCTGGTTGAGTTTTTACGACGCGCGCTGGAGTTTCAACCTAACAAGCGTTTTCGTGACGGTGTCGCCATGCGAAACGCGTGGAAAGCACTCGAACGCCGCGGACAGCTGCACGGCAAATCGCGCGGCAGCAATGGTCGTGTTGCGTCGGGGCGTACCTATACCGGCGGCAAAAACGGTCGTCACTGGCGGGAGATTCAGTTCAAGCAGTTTCAGCGCGGCTTTGGACGGTCGCTCGACGCTCATTTAAGCTGCAAACAGTGCCAGGGGCCGGTGTCCGAGGCCATGACGTATTGCCCGTGGTGCAAGGCCAGGGCCGCCGGACAGCCTGACAATACCCGCTACGCGGCGGTTTGCCCGCACTGCAAGCACGGGGTCAAAAACGACTGGCAGTACTGTCCCTGGTGCTACGGCTCAGGCTTTGAAACCGATACAAAGCGTCGTGCCGACAAGCGGTATACCGCCGTTTGTCAGCGAAAGAGCTGCAGTGGGCCTATAATGCCCTTCATGAAGTACTGTCCTTGGTGTCACGCCAAAACGCAGCAAAAATGGACGTTCAAAGGCATGCAGCGCTGCCATAAATGCCAGTGGGGCCTTGCGGCCGATTACTGGAGCTATTGTCCGTGGTGCGCGAGCGCAAACCGGGCGCGTCAATGACCGCTTCCGCGACAGGCTCGAATACCGAGCTGCTGATTGGTGGTGACCTCGACGAGGTTGGGCACCAGGTGCTCAACGGTGGAGAAGTCGCCTATTTTGCCCTGTCGAGTCCGGATAAAGAGACCGGCAACGAAGACAGCATTGGCGTTATGCAAATCAACGACGATGTGTCGGCGCTGGTGATAGCGGACGGGCTGGGTGGTCACCGTGCCGGGGCTGAAGCTTCTGCTACGGCCATCAGATCGCTATTTGAAAGCCTTCGCAACCACAACGAAGAGCGACCGCTTCGTGCCACCATGATGAATGGACTGGAGCACGGTAACCAGGAAGTCATGCACGTAGGCGGCGGCGCGGCTACTACGTTGATCGGTGCACTGGTGCATGACAAGGAACTGCGGGTTTATCACATTGGTGATTCCGGCGGGCTATTGGTAGGACAGCGCGGGGCAATCAAGTTAAAAACCATTGCTCACTCACCCGTCGGTCACGCGGAGGCCAGCGGGCTGATCGATGAAGAAATGGCCCTGGCGCACGAGAGTCGGCACATCGTGTCGAACGTGCTTGGCAGCAGTGAGATGAGTATAGAAGTGGGTCCGATCGTGAAACTGGCGCGGTACGATACGCTACTGCTCGCGAGCGACGGTCTGCTCGACAACCTGCGCATACAGGAAATTGTCGAGACGATTCGAAAAGGCAAGCTCATAGCCGTTGCCGAGCAACTGCGACAGCGCATCCATGAACGCATGACCCGTTTTGGTGAAGGTAACCCATGCAAGCCGGACGACCTGAGCTTCGTGCTGTATCGTCGTACGCGTTAATAAAAGGGTCTTCGATGTCGCGTCTCCTTAAACTTCTGATACTGACAGCGACGCTGGCACTGGGTGCGCTGGCAGGTTGTGGACAGGGTGCCCGGGTGTCTGATCTGCCACCCGTGCCCGAGATTGATACGGAGCGCTACCTTCCTGTCATTCAGCAGCAGCTCACCACAGCCATGACGCGAGTTGAAAAGTCGCCCGGGAAGGCGGAGGCGAACGGTAAGCTCGGAATGCTCCTGTACGCCTATGAACAGTATGACTCGGCGGCGATCATGTTCGATCGGGCCGGCGCGCTGAAACCGCGCGCATTCGAGTGGCATTATTTGTCAGGGCGAGCGAAGGCAGAGCTGGGTCAGACCGATGCGGCTGAAGCGTCGATGCTGCGCGCGCTCGAGCTTAATCCGGAGTACGGACCGATCAACGTCCAGTTAGCGGAGCTTTATTTAAAGGTCAGTCGCGACGCGGAGGCACGAGCTGCGGTCGAACGCGTGTTAACAACCGAGCCGAATCGCCCCGAAGCGCATTTCATACTCGCCAAGCTGGCCGGGCGCGAAGGTGAGGCTGAACAGGCGATTGGCCATTTGCAGCGCGTTGAACAATTGTCTGGTCCGTTCGCGGCGCTCCATTATCAGTATTCGCAGATGAATCGAATGCTCGGCCAGCATGAGAAAGCCGATTTTCATCTGGCCCGATACGAGCAGATGCGAGAGATCACGGCCGGCGTGGTGGATCCGGTGATGGGTAATGTGCATGCCCTGAATATCAGCGTTGATCAACTGGTGACGCGTGCGAAAGCTCTGGTCGACCGGGGCGATACCGGGAATGCGTTAGTGTTGCTCGAACAGGCGGTACAAAACGACCCCGATAGCCTGGCCGCGCATGTCACGCTGGTTGGCGTCTACGCGTCCGGCCGGCGCTTCGCCGACGCTGATCGACACATCGCGGCAGCGACGGCTATCGATCCGGATCATCCGAAACTGCATTACGCGATTGGTATCGCGCGCCTGATCGAAGACAGGCGAACGGAAGCGACCATGGCCTTTGAGCGCTCGTTGAGCATTGATCCTCGCAATGCCGATACACACGTTCAGCTTGGCATGCTGCTTGAGCAACAGCAGCGCGACAATGAAGCCATAGCAAAATACCGGGACGCGTTAACTCACGCGCCCGAAAACCGCGTTGCCCACTGGCGACTCGGGCGGGCATTGCTAAACCGTGGTGACGCGTCCGGCGCCATTGAACATCTGGAAACCATTCGGGAGCGTGTGGATCCTGCATCACCTGAAATACTGCTTGATCTCGGCAAAGCGTATGCCGATGCCGGTCGATCGGACGAGGCCATGGCTGCCTTGGAGGAGTCGATCGAACTGTCCAATCGCTTTGACAATTTTCCAACCGCCAATCTGGCCAGGTCCATGCTGGGTAAATTACAACGACAGCACGAAGGGGGCGACTGACTTTGAAACCATCGCGTTACGGCGTGTTATTGGCGGTGCTGGGTGTGACAGCCTGTGGTGGGGATAGCGCCACGGATGACAGTGCGTCGAATCCCGCGGATCTTCGTGGTCCGGCTAACGAGCAACCCGGAAATGTATCGGATAACACCGACGACGGTGCGTACACAGCCTCGGGTCCGTTCTTCGAAGACGTGGCCAGAGCCGCCAATCTGAACTTTGAACAGTTTGTCGGGGCTACCGGCGAGTATTTGATGGTCGAAGTGATGGGGTCGGGCGTGGCCCTGTTTGACTATGACAATGACGGTGATCTTGACGTTTACCTGATTCAGGGCGCGATGGCCGACCCGGATCGCCGCGTTCAGGATTCCGTGTTTCCGGCACCCGAAGGGCCCCTGACCAACCGCCTGTTTCGCAATGAGTGGATTCCCGGGGGAGAG
This sequence comes from uncultured Gammaproteobacteria bacterium, assembly GCA_963922815.1. GTDB lineage: Bacteria > Pseudomonadota > Gammaproteobacteria > Steroidobacterales > SZUA-146 > SZUA-146. The sequence goes on along the minus strand of CAWUKD010000005.1, from coordinate 45,611 downwards.
CTTACGTTTACCGATGTGAGCACAGCTTCCGGTCTGGATCACGCAGGATATGGAATGGGCGCGGCCGTGGGTGACGTTGATAATGATGGCGATGCCGACTTGTATCTCACCAATTTCGGGCCCAACGTGTTTTACCGCAACAATGGCGACGGCACGTTTTCCGACGTGACAGAAGACAGCGGAATCCATGCGCCTGGCTGGACGACCAGCGCGGCGTTTGCCGACTACGATCGGGACGGAGATCTGGATTTGTTTTCGGTCGACTACGTGGAGTTCGACGCATCCCGAAACACCGAGTGCTTCAGTTCCGGGGGCCGTCGTGATTATTGCGGTCCACAAGTGTTTCCGCCGATGACCGATCAGCTGTATCGCAACGATGGAACCGGAGTCTTCAGCGACGTTAGCGGGGAAGTGGGTATCGGAGAGTCAGCGGGTCCGGGCCTGGGCGTACTGTGGGCCGACTTCAATGGCGACGACTGGCTCGACGTGTTTGTTGCCAATGACGGAACGGCCAATCGCCTGTGGATTAACCAAAACGGTGACCGCTTCGAAGAATCCGGCTTGCGTTCAGGCACGGCCTACAACGCCATGGGCGGCGCCGAGGCCAGCATGGGCGTTACCGCGGGTGATTATGATAATGACGGAGACCTCGACCTGTTCATGACGCATCTGATCCAGGAAACCAATACGCTCTATGTGAATAACGGTAAGGCGCAGTTTTTCGACGGCACAGACCGGGCAGGCCTTGGAGCCAGCAGCCTGTCGAGTACCGGGTTCGGTTCGCGTTTTTTTGATCTGGACAACGACGGCTGGCTGGATCTGTTTGTCGCTAACGGCAACGTCAAGCTGGAAGAAAAACGCGTGGCCGTATCCGATTACCCACTCGAGCAACCCAATCAGCTGTACGTGAACAAGGCTGGTCGGTTTGTCGACGTATCGGCTCAGGGAGGTGAAGGGATAACTGCCCTGGAAGTCAGCCGCGGCGCGGCCTTCGGTGATCTGGATAACGATGGCGGGATGGATATCGTGCTGACCAACAATAACGGTCCGGTGCGCCTGCTGCGCAATATCGCTCCGGATCGGGGTGACTGGGTAGACGTTGTTTTACAGGGCACCGAGTCAAGCCGCGATGCCACGGGTGCACGCCTGGCCTTGTTGCGTCCCGGCGCAGCTCCGGTCTGGCGGCACGCCAGTACCGATGGCAGCTACCTGAGCGCGAACGACGCACGTGTGCGCTTTGGACTGGGCCGTGACAAGAGCGATAGCGCCAAGCGTACCGCGTTCGAGATAGGTGTTATCTGGCCTCGAGGCAAGCGGGAGCGGTTTCGCGTTGACTCATCCGCCGATGTGCATCGTCTAACGCTAGTAGAAGGCGAAGGCCAGGCCTGGCCAAAAGCTGACTAGCTCCCTGTGAGTCATCTGGCGTTCGAACTTGTCGGAGAGACTGGCGCCTGGAATTCCATTTGTCGTTCGACCGTGCCGGAGAGACTGGCGCGAGGAGTACGCCAGGAGTACGCCAGGAGGCTGATATACCCATCACCATATCCGACCGGAAATGCAGGCATAAAAAAAACCCCGCCACTGGCGGGGTTTTTCGTTCGTACGTAAAACGTCTGGCGTTTAGCTGCGTCGCTTCATACCAAACAGTCCTACCAGACCACTCAGCATGAACCAGATGGCAGCCGGAACCGGAATTGGAGAGCCGGTAATTTCGCCCGGACCGGTGATGGTGGTGGTGTAATCACCCAGCGGCTGGCCGAATGAGTTCGCCACATCGGTAAACGACGTCTGAACCAGCGTGTAGGTTGTACCTGCCGTCAGAGTCGCTTCAAACGCGGAGCAGTTGGAGCCATCGCAGGCGCCGTCAAAGGCAGCCAAACCTGCGATTCCGCCGGCGCTATAGTCGTCATCAAATGCCAAAGATGCGCCGGGTGCCCCACCGTCGAATGGGCTGGCAAACAGACTCAGAAAACCATCCAGGTTTTCGTCCACTGACGTATCGCCGGGGTAAAAACTGAGGATCGAATAGGTACCACTTGTGTCGACGGTGAACTCAAACGTGTCGTAGCCTGTGAGTGTTGTCGCCCCGGTGTCCGGGTTGTCCCAGGTCGGCTCGGTTCCGTCCAGCGTATCTGAAAATGTGAGTGTGCCGGCGAATGCAGGTGCTGATAACCCCATCACACCAGCCAGCATTAGCGCTGCCTTAAACTTGTTGTTCATTATTGGTCTCCCTTAAGTACTGACCTTTTTACTTAGTTCTTCTTGATTTACGTTAAAAAGAGGCTAGTCCGTTTCACATAAACCCTGGCAAAAGTATATTCGCAGTGTGAAACAGGTTTCCAGTTTCTGACTCTGATTCATGGTGTGCGAATTATGCTGCGCCGCATTACATAACAGGAAACAGAGTAAAAGACCGTTGTCAGGCCTGATTACACCATAGTGGCACATCAGCCCGACAGGTCTTATACGCGGTCTAATTCGAATAGATGTGCGCAGTTTTCGGTCATTTATAGTAATTAGACGCCGATCACAGACCGCGAATCCGCCTTTGGTTAACGTTTATTCATGAACCATCAAATTGCCTATTTCATTGTCGACACGCACCCGGAGAATCTGGCGTCGCGTAAACTTCCAACGCCGTTTCCAAACCTGCAGCAGGCGGTTAAAGCGCTTGGCTTCCTGCGGCGGCACCATGATCATCCCGAGTGCCTGTCCATTGCGCAGGATCGGTCTATCGGTCCTCACTAGTACTGAGCTGCGGCGGATTTGCGAAACTGCCGCAACGTCATTGAGATCGACTTACCAAAGATCTGTTGAGCAGCGTCTGGCTGGATGCGACTGATCAGGAACCATCGACTTAAAGAAAAGCCCCGCTCTGCGGGGCTTTTTTGTACACTCGATTTTCTGTTTAGGCCCAGTAGTTGCGACCGAGGCTCACAGCAGATTTGCTCCCCGGGATTTTTTTACGGCCATACGTTCTGACTTCAACATGCGACCAATACCTATGACGACTCATATACCGGTAGCGCGTAATCCTCTGCGACTGTTTATCGGTGCGTTGGTGTTTACCGTTGTGGCTGCCTGTACCGATACGCATCCTGACAGGTCGCAGATCGAGTCGAGTTCCGAACTTCCACCTGTTCCGACGGTTGAAACAGGACACCTGTCAGAAGAAGTCAGAGTGCTCTTCGCAGACGTACAGGCACAGCTCAAATCAACGCCACTCGATGGTCACTACAATTCCCGCTTTGCCAGGCTGCTCCACGCGTATTCGTTACATGCACCGGCTGCGATAATGTACGAGAGGTGTCGGCTGCTTCGACCCAGCGATCTGGAATGCCTGTACCTTGAAGCCCTGACGCTGCGCCAGCTTGGAAACAACGAAGAGGCCATAGACCTGCTGCAAACCCTGGTTGAACGAAAACCCGCGTTTCCGCGAGCGCAGACCGTGCTGGCTGCGGCCTATCGGGACCAGGGTCAAACCGATCTGGCATTGCCGCTGTTTGAACGGGCCGTAAAGTCAGACAGGAAAAACCTTGAAGCTGTTTACGGGCTGGCAATGTCGGTGATGGAGAGCGGGAATCTGGAAAGAGCGCGTGAGCTGCTTGAAAGCCTGCATCAGAACGGCCGTCAATTCGGCATCGTGCACGCAGCACTGGCAACGCTCAATCGGCAGGAGGGCGCCGTGGATGCAGCGGCGTTTCATGCGGCGGCGGCCAGTCGGTTCACAGACGCCAAGATTCCGTTTGTAGATTCAGTGCTTTGGAACATTCAGGATGAACAGATTGGCGACGCACGCCATGTCCGCGAAGCTCGTGCTCATTTCAAGGCGGGTCGTCTCGGCGAGGCTGCCCGGTCATACGAGAGTGCCATCACTGCCAATCCCGACAACGCGAGTAGTCACGCAAGCCTCGTAGGAATTTATGCCGAGCTTGGCAATCTGGCTGGTGCCCGACGTCACCTGATTACCGCACGTGAGTTGAATCCTGCCGACGTGATGCCGATAGTGTCTTTGGGCACGGTATTCATGAAACGTGGAGACTTTGCAAACGCACAAGCCCTGTTTAAGGAAGCGATAGCGTTGCAGCCCACGCACGCGGAGGCGCGGACGCTCGCAGCCTACTGTTCGGAGTTACTCGGTGCTCCCGTCGAACCTGAAGAATATCGCCAGGCTCTTCAGGACGATCCGACCCAGACTCTGGCCCACTATCTGTTCGGCCGCTACCTGATGAGTACGCAAAACTGTGCGACGGCACTGCCGAACTTGCGATCCAGCGTGTTAATCGAAAGCGCGCGTACGCCAGCGTTCGTGCCGGATCTGGTGCGCTGTCTGGCTGAAGCCGAAGAGATCGACGAGGCTCGAAGGACTCTGGCCTCGGGTCAGGAACTCGCAAGGCACTATGGAAACGCAAGCGCGGCGCGTGCGCTTGAACAGGTTGCCTTAGAACTGGGGTTTCGCAGCGACGGTGCTTCAGGCGATCAGGCGAGGCCAGTAAATTGAGTCGTACCCCTGTCCACTCAATCCCGCCTTCCGGTGCAGCCGGAGCGCTGGTTATTCTGATCCTGCTTGGCACCAGCGCCTGTGGCGCCGGAGATTCTCCCGAGCAGGAAGCGGCACAATCATTGCCGTCCCATGAAGATACACAGGCCTCATCTGTACGTTTGTTTCGCGACCTGACGGATGAAACCGGACTGGATTTTCAGCACTACTCCGGAGCGACCGGTCAATATCATGTCCCAGAAATTATCGGCTCCGGCGTCGCCCTGCTGGATTACGATGACGACGGTGATCTGGACGTTTTTTTTGTACAGTCCAACGATTATTTTCGAGATGGATCCGGCAATGGGAAAGCGTTGTACCCGTTTCCAGCAAGTCAGGCAGGCGGCCACCGCCTGTTCGCCAATCGGCTCATCCCCGATGGCGCTCTGTCGTTCACCGATGTCACTGAACAGGTCGGCCTCGTCGGGGAGAGCTACGGCATGGGCGTTGCCGTCGCAGACTTTGACAATGACGGTGACCCTGATATTTATGTGACCAATTATAATGACAACGCGCTTTATCGAAACGACGGCGGCGTGTTTAAAAAAATGGCTGACGCGGCGGGTGCAGCAGACAGCCGCTGGAGCACGAGCGCCAGTTTCTGTGATGTGAATAACGACGGCTGGCTGGATCTGTACGTCGCTAACTACGTGCGGTACTCGCCCGACGACAAAACCATCTGTCGTGATTCGCTCGGGCAGCAGGATTACTGCGGCCCGCAGTCGTATGCCGGGATTACTGACGCCCTGTTCTTGAATAACGGCGCTGGCGGTTTTGTGGATCGCAGCAAAGAGTGGTCGGTCAACACGCGCGCATCAACCGGGCTGGGCGTGGTGTGTCGTGACCTCAATCAGGACGGCACCGCCGATGTCTACGTTGCGAACGACGCCGAGCCCAACCTGCTCTGGCTTAACCGGAATCATCAAACGTTTGAAGAACAGGGGCAGCTGACCGGCGTTGCCATCAACGTCAACGGCATGAGCGAAGGCAGTATGGGAATCGCGGCGGGTGACTTCGATCGCGACGGAGACGATGATCTGTTTATTACGCACTGGGACAATGAAACCAATACGCTTTATCGCAACGATCTTAAGCTGGGTTTTCTGGATGTCACGAATCGGGCTAACCTGGCGACTCCGAGTCTGGCGCATACCGGTTTCGGCACGGAGTGGCTTGATATCGACAACGACGGTCACCTTGACCTGTTTGTGGCCAATGGCGCCGTGCAACGATACATCGATCGCTCCGGCAAGCTCAGCGATGGGTACGGTCAAAGGAACCAGGTATTTCTGAATACCGACACGGGGCGGTTTTTCGATGCGGCCGAGGAAGCGGGGGATGCGACACGGCCGGCGCACACGGGAAGAGGGGCTGCGTTTGGCGACATCGACAATGACGGCGATGTTGACGTTGTGATCAGCAATAAAGACGCGCGCGCCCGTTTGTATATTAATGAAGCGGGCCAGGAGCGGGCCTGGCTTGGCGTTTCGTTTGCGAGTCGCTCTTCAGGTGACGCCCTGGGGGCGGTGGTGAGTCTGGAGTTACCGTCGGGAGTCGTCCTGCGGCGAGTGGTACGAACCGATGGCAGTTATATGAGCGCATCGGATCCTCGCGTGGTTTTCGGTCTTGACGATGCCACACAGCCACAGAGCGTTCGTGTGCAGTGGCCGGACGGTGACGTCCAGGTGTTTTCAGACCTTGCCGTTAATCACTACCACGTTCTGACCCGGCGGCCCTGACGCTCTTCAACTCTGAGCTCGTTGCTGCCGGATGTCCGGTAGCAGGGGCGCTTTCAGCCTTGCTTTTTTGTACAGCCCCGTTCCATTCCCATCAGATGTCAATGTCGCTGCTGAGACTCGGATTACTCAAGACCAGGTCTTGGGTGGAACGAGTCTTGCCTCTAAGTGATTGAATCCGAGTTTTTTTACCTGAATTGAGGGAATTTACTATTGGAAGTCGCCGTTCTGGATAGGGGATGCCCGGTATAGTTATTTCGGGGACCGCAATTTTTATTTGTCGGGGAGACAGATGACATGAAAACATTTAATAAGAATATAGCGCTGCTGATGGTCTGGCTGCTCGCGACACAACCGCTCTTTGCGGCCGTGCCCGCCGGCTCCATTTCCGTAGCGAACGCGCAAACGGACGGTACGCAGACACGTCAGTCTGCGGCCACGAACGTCAAGGGCGTCGAGTTGAGTGGTTATTACAATGACCGCACCTCTGAAATGCGCGCCGAAATGATCAAGCATCATAAAGAGGATATGGCCGAGGACGGCACGCCCATGCAGCGATCGCCGATCGCGGACCTGCCGGTGGTTGACACGAAGCTCGCGCAGCGAGCATCTACCGCCAGGGCGGACGAGGAAATTCGGGTGTTGATACACCTCGACTATTTACCTCATGGCGAAGTGCTTCGAGACACAATGCGTGTATTCGAGGACGAAGTTAACGCGGTTGAAGAAAACCGGGTGTCTTTGCTTAACGAGCTTGAAGCTAACCGCAGCCGCGACACCGAGCGCGATAGCGAAGACTACGCCAACATGTTCACCATGACCGACAACCAGCGGGCAGCAATGAAGGCGTTACACGAACAAAACGAGGCTGTGTCGTTGCAAATCAAGGAGTCCATTTCGTCCCAGCTGCGCGGCATGATTGATCAGTCGCAAAAACCGATCATCGAAGAAATTGAACGATTGGGCGGTGTGTTTGAATTTGGCACGATTGCCAACAACACTATTGTTGCGCTGATTCCGCCATCCGCTATTGAGCCGCTGGGTAAAACCCCTGGCATTCTGCGTATGATTGAAGACAGCATTATGGAGGGGCATCTGAATATTGCCGATACCTCGACAATGGTTGATCCGGCAGATACCACGCTGACAGGATTGTGGGATGCCGGTCGAGACGGCGGGATATACGACCCTGCCATACTCGACTCAGGCCTGGATCTGCAGCACCCGGCGATGGCTAACAGCACGACGCCGCTCAGAGAAAATTTTGGCTCGTGGTATCTGGTTGCGGGTGTCGGATCGGCCAACTGGGATGATTCATTTACGCAGGACGACTTGCAGGGTCATGGTACGCACGTGGCCGGAATCGTTGGTAGCTACGGCAGCCCGGGCTTCACGCAAAATCTCGGTATGGCGCACGGCATTGAGAAACTGGTGAATCTGAAAGCCGGCTGGAGAAACACATCCGGAACGGCCTCCATGTTCTGGTCCGATAAATACAACCTGGTTGACAGGGCGCTCTTTAATACCGGCGCACTGATAGGCGGCACGTTCGCAGATGACGTCGATGGTTTTAACCTGAGCTACGGCGGCAGCACCACCCTGGATGACACCGACGGTGGTCGTTTCTGGGATTCCGTGATCAGTACTATTGCAGATACACCGGTAACTATTTCGGCCGGCAACAGTGGCCCGTCAAATACGCTGTTCAGCGACCCCGCGGTTTCTTACAACGCTATCGCCGTTGCCAACGCCAATGATCGCGGAACCACGTCGCGTAACGACGACATTATCAACGCCGGCTCTACGGTTGGCCCGACTGCCAGCAATCGTAGAAAACCTGACCTGGCGGCTCCCGGCACTTCAATCAGTGCTCCAAATCACCTTTGGGAAGGATTTGGTGCTGATCATGTGAATAAAACCGGAACCAGCATGGCGGCCCCGATGGTGCTCGGTATCATCATGGATCTGATGGACGCCGGGCTGTTTGACGAACTGGCTCTTAAGGCCGTGCTGATCAACACCGCGCAAAAGAACCTGCCGGGCATGAATATTGAGAGCGATGCAGACGGCTGGGATCCGCAGATCGGCTGGGGCATGGTCAATGCCTTTGCAGCGTATTTCCACCGATTCGATTATTTTATCGATTCGGTCGCACCTCGAAATACTGACGGTGACTACCAGCTGTATCGCGGGGTGATGCGCGACGAGGGTGCTGCCGGCGAAGGCCGGGACCGCGCCACGATGGTTTGGAACCGGGCGGCGACTTACGCCACGGCCGCGGCGCCAAGCACCTACTACTCGCTGACAGATCTCAATCTGCGTTTGTACAACGAGACGAACAATGCATTACTGGATCTCGACACCGATGGCAATGACAATGTGCATCAGGTTCGGGTGCCCGCGGGCAGCGGGGATACGGAAGTCGTGATTAACGCCTATGCGTGGTCTACGACGTTCGCGAACGGCAATGCCACTGAAACCTTCGCGCTGGCCACCGAGGACGGGTTTACCCGGGTCGATCATCCATCGCAGTTCCAGGGTATCGCCATCTGGCCTACGAGCGTCGAGCCAAACGAAGTGTTTGAGGTTGAGTTCTGGTTGCGCAATGACTCGGAAATTGCGAGCCACGCCAACGTGTTCGAGTTCCTGGGCAACAATGGTTTTACGCTGGTAAGCGGCCCGACAACGCAGAATGTCGGTAGCATCGCGTCAGGAGGGCAGTCCAACCACGTTAACTATTCTATCAGGGCGCCGGCCACCGCCGTGGGCGCTGTGTCATTTGCTGTTGCCCACAGTCACACCTCATACAACGAGCCATATGGCAACTTTAACTGGAACCTGAGTACGACGGTTGAGGTCGATAACACGCCGCCTAACCCGAATCCAATGAGCTTTAGCACTTTCCCAACGGCAGACAGCACCAGTGCGATCAGCATGACAGCGTCGTTTGCAAATGACGTTCACGCCGATCCCATTCAGTACTATCTGGACTATACGAGTAGCCCGTCAGCAGGGTTTGGTGGTACGGACTCCGGGTGGCAGGAAAGCCGTTCATTCGTTGATGTCGGCCTGCAAACGAATGATGAGTACTGTTACCGCGCCTGGGCCCGTGACAGCGCAAACTTTCCTAACAATACGACGCCCTCGGCGATCGAGTGTGTGTATACCCATCAGGTGGTGCCAAGTCCGGTAGTGGCAACGTCGGTAACCAGCAGCACCATTGTGGTTCAGCCTCAGGGGGTTCTGAATAACCTGACCCTTGGTTTGTCCGGATTGAAGATTGACGAAACGGCCAATGGCTTGTCCACGGGCTGGCTGCAGTCGAGCACTCAATTCTCACTGGGTGGTTTAGCCGCTTCGGCCACGCACAAGTTTGAAGCCATGGCCCGAAATGGCGACGGTATTATTTCCGGCGTGTCGGATACCACCGTGGTGTACACGCTGGCTAATCCCCCAGCCGCGAGTTCTCTGAGTGCGTTATCGGATTCGGCCATTCGCGTCAATATTCAGGCCAATGGCAATGAGGAAGCCGAGTACGAGATTGAGAACACAACTACAGGTGATTCTTCAGGCTGGATCTCCGGGCTGAGCTGGGATTCGACGGGACTGACGTGTGAAACCAATTACAACTTCCAGGCGCGCGCCCGCAATCAGGACCTGATCGAAACCATTATCATTCCGCTGGGAACGATTTCTACGCTTGACTGTTCGGTCGATACGGACGGCGACGGTGTAGAAGACAGCGCTGATAACTGCACGCTTATCAGCAACACCGATCAGCGTGACACCAACGGAGACGGATACGGTAACGCCTGTGATCCTGATCTGAATAATGACGGCACGGTAAACTTTGTCGACATTAGCTTGTTTGGCGCGGTCTTCCCGTCAAGCGGCGTGGGTCTGGACGAGGACTTTAACGGCGACAACCTGGTCAATTTTGTTGACTACGTGCTGTTTAGCACCTTCTTCCTGGATCCACCAGGACCCAGTGGTGTCGCTCCCTGATACGGAATGACGCAGTAAATCGGCCGCGGCACTTCACGGTGTCGCGGCTTTTTTTATGGGTAGATTGGACGTCAGGTATCGGGCCGCAACTCTGGACTGTCTTGCGTGTGAAGGTCGACCTTAAAAGCGAGAGACGCCGTATCGGTGTGCGGTGATTCGCACTGATGCAGGCTAGCTATCAACCGCTGCAGCGCTGGGGCTGAGGTCGGCGGCGGCGTAAGCACGTACGACGCGAAACAGTTCGGCGGCCGTTTTCTCAAAGGTGTAGGCCATCGATCTTTTGTGATTGCGACTGCTGCCGATAATACGAAAGTGTATGTCGGCCATGGAGCGCTCAAGCGTATTGGCCAGGTCATTGGCATCGCCGTGCATAAAGAACCGCACCTTGCTGCCCAAATGTTTCTTGACCATTTCGGCATTGGGCGCAACCACTGGTAAGGCGCTGGCCATGGCGCGCAGTAGCGCAGCATGCGAATGATCCGACCGGTCTCCCCAGATAAAACCGTCTGCCTGATGGTAGTGCTGTGCCAGCCTGGCGGGCTCATGTTCGTCAATCAACTCGACGAAGCTACGGTCTTTGTACTTCTTGTGCAGATCACGCGTGAATTCGGCATCGCGTTCGTGAATCTCGTCGGGAGCCGGTAAAATCACTTTGAGCTCAATACACGCACCATAGTCGCGCAGCGTTTGAACGGCAGCGATCACGGTGGCGACCGCATCAGACGCTGGATCCGCCGCGGTAAGCCAGACAAACGGACTGTCGACGGCAACATCCTGAATCAGTCGGTGTTCACGCAGCGTCGTAAAAAATTCCGGTGCAATGCCCAGCGGAACCAGATGCTGCATTTTCTTGAGTTTGGCAGTTTGTGCGGTGGCGTAGCAGCTCATCGAAATAATGCCACTGGCACCTTCGAGCTGCGGCAGCTGAGATCGGGCAATAATCTTCTCTTTGAGTCGCTTTAAAAATCCACCGGCGCTGTGGTCATTTGCGAGCGTGGCGCTGGCGGCGTCATTCATGAATACAACGGAGCGTTCGTGATTGAACCGAACGGTATTCAGCGACATCAGCACCGTATTGGGCTCGCGATCGAGCCGGGCCTGAACATCGGCGTAAGGGGTGACACCTTCAGACCCGTGATCAGACGCGCGGACAATGTCCAGCCAGGAGGCCTGCGGCCAGTCCGTGTCATTGCCCGCCGGAGTAACGAGCGTGACGTGGGCAAAATCAAACTGGTCCGGAGTGGCGGCCTGAAGAATTCTCGCAAGCACGCCATAGAGCCCCTCTCCCTGACGAGATGAGGCGTCTATCAGCAATTTGTGGTGAGCAGGTGAACTCATTGCGTCGGCGAGTGGCTCGATGATTATCGACCGACTATAGACAATAATGGCAGTAAAATCTGTGAGTAACGTCTATTAAAAACCTCTGAAGTGCCTTTTCGGGCGTTTTTTTACCTCTGGTGACCGGTCTGTGGATATTCGACTTGCCGCCGTACGTTGAGCGCGACGTGGTTGAGTCCGTCGAGTTTCTACGATAGTCTACGTAGTACGATGATTTACGTATGTCGTACTTGACGCGCATTGCGTGGCCTCGGAGGCTGGGCAGAGCTGCTCTGGCCACACGATGCGCGTCATATCGCTTTTCACGATGCACAACAGCAAAATGACGGAGCCCACGTCACAAACTGTGAAGTTGTTACTGAATCTCGTCCTGTATTGACCTATTCTCTGAGGCTGTCACCGTATTTTCAGGGCAGTACGCATGGACATGAAAGCCTGGCTTATTGGTGAAGCCCGAAAACTCACCAATGATATTAAAGAACTCCAAACAGACATCGCGGTTATCGAACGCAAGTTTGAGGTGCAGGTCGTCGATCGTGAAAACACTTTACCGCTAGGTTTAAACGAGTGGGGCGTGTTTAAAGACAACGTCATTGCCTCCTGCGTCATCATGATCGAGCAGCTCGAAGACTTTATCGACAACCGCTACGGTCGCCAGCTGCACTGGTCAGCGCTGCGCCTGCTCGCAGCGTCAGGCGTGCTGTCGGCTGAAATTGACTCGTACCAGTCGAAGCTGGCCTACATTGCCAAAAACCCCTCCGAGAAGTCGCCTGGTGTCGCTTTGCTACACGACTACTTTGTTGCGCGTCTTCAGCCTATAGGCACTCGCTTTTCACTACGCGTGACCCAGCTGTTAACCCGCGTTATGGATCCATATGCCTGGTCTGTGGAAGCCAACCTGAGCCAAAACCAGAACGATCCTGGCAACGTGCGCCTGAAGCTGGAGTTTCGACCGGATACCCGCAAACGACGGCGCGACGAGCGCGAACGTGAAAAGCGACTTAAACGCATAGAAATCGACTAATTACCGGTTACGCTTTCGTCTTTGTCCGCGGTCAGCTACACTTTTTGATTACGTTAGCTGCCACGGAGCGCACATATGTTTTCTGACACACTGGATCGACTTGGCGATAAAACGCAGGGTCGCGACGCCTTCATTACCAAAGCCTATCAGCACCTGCTGCTGGCCATCGGCGCGTTTCTCGCACTTGAAACCTACCTGTTCTCAAGCGGCCTGGCCTATCGAATTGCTGCAGCGCTTACCGGTGTCTCGTGGTTGCTGGTACTCGGTGCATTCGTTCTGGTGGCCTACATGGCGTCAAGCGTTGCGGCACGAGCCGAATCCAAAGGGGCTCAATACGGGGCACTGTTTGGATTTTCGATCGCTGAAGCGATTATCTTTTGCCCGCTGATTGTCATGGCCGAAATGCGGGTACCTGGTGTGACCAAGACTGCGGGTATCGCTACTGCGGTTGGCTTTGTCGGACTGACTGCCATCGCCTTTCAAACCCGCAAGGACTTTTCGTTTTTGGGCGGATTCCTGCGCTGGGGCGGACTGGTTGCCATTGGCATGATTGTCGCCGGCGTCATGGGCTGGCTGTCTCTTGGAATGTGGTTCTCTGCCGGCATGCTTTTGTACGCGGGCGCGGCCGTGCTATACCAGACATCCAATATCATTCATCACTACCCCGACGATCGCTACGTCTCGGCAGGACTCGAGCTGTTTTCTTCGATCATGCTGATGGCGTGGTACATGCTGCGATTTCTGACCTCGTTTTACAGCGACTGATTGTTTCGTCTGCAGCGGGTCTTGTTTTGATGAGCGATCAGCTCATTGCTGTTAAAAAGGGGTTCGGGCGTTTTGCCCGAGCCCTTTGTTGTAAGCGGAGTGCGCAATGCCTTTTGTAATTCTGGGTGGCATCATTACCCTGTTGCTTGTTTACCACTGCTACAAGACCGGTCGGGAACGCTACTGGATCTATTTTTTGATGATCGCGCCGGGACTGGGTGCGGCCGCCTATATTCTGATCGAACTTTTGCCCGATTTTTTTCGCAGTCTCACCGGCCGCAAAATTACGCGGAAGGTCAGGCACACGCTGAACCCTGGCGGTGAGCTCAAAAACCGTTCCAGGGATTTTGCCCGGGCCCGCAGCGCCGAATCAACGCACCGGCTGGCCGAAGAGCTGATGCAGCGTGGTGATTTCGCCGAAGCCGAGAAGCTGTACAAGGAATCCCGAACGGGGCTGTTTGAGTTCGATCCGGTGCTGATGCAGGGGCAGGCTCAGGCGTTGTTCGAGCTGGGTCGCTTTGATGAAACCATCGATATTATGGACAAGCTCATCAACGAAGTTCCGGATTACCGGAGTCAGGCCGGGCATCTCCTGTACACACGTGCCCACGCCAGTGCCGGTCACCAAGACAAGGCGATTGAAGAATACAATGTTCTGGTGGGCTACTTCACCGGCCCTGAAGCACGTGTTCGGTACGCTGAGTATCTGACAGAAACCGGCGACCACGATGGCGCAAGAGAGCAGTGCGAGCAGGTTATGGAGACGGTAGAGCTGTCTCCCAAACACTACCTGCGAACGCACAAAGAATGGATTAATCGTGCCAAGTCGCTGCTCTGAGTTCACGCTGATACCCGGCCGCCTGCGCGTGGCGCTGATTCTGTGCACGCTATTGTCCTTTTCTTTTCCCGAGGTATCGAGCATGGCCAGTTCGTCAGGTGACTCCACGAACGGTGAGCCGGTCGTGTTGCTGCACGGCCTCAAGCGCTCGCGCTATTCCATGAACAAGTTAGCCAGGGCGCTGGACAAGGCGGGCTATCATGCGTGCAACATCAGCTATCCGACCAACCGGCTGCCTGCCACCGAACTTGTCGAGTTCATCAAAGCGCACATCGTCGAATGTTTCGGGGCCGATGCAGGGCCTGTGAACTTTGTCACTCATTCAATGGGTGGCATCATGGTGCGGGCGCTCGCTGAATCGGAGAACCCGCCAAACATCGATCGGGTTGTTATGATTGCCCCGCCGAACAAAGGCAGTGAAATCGTTGATTTGCACCGCACCTCAAGAATGTTTCGGTGGGTTATGGGTGACGTGGCGACGCAGTTAGGTACCGACGTTAACAGTCTGCCCCTGCGCCTCGGTCCTGCCCTGTTCGACGTTGGCGTTATTGCCGGCGAAGGGCTATCGAACCCGATGGGACTTTGGGTATTCGATGAGCCCAGCGATGGTACGGTAGCGGTGCGCAGCACGCGACTGGAAGGCATGAATGACTTTATTGTCGTACCGTATGGGCACACGATGATCATGCGCAAAAAACGCGTTATTAATGAAGTTCTGTACTATCTGGCGAACGGTCAGTTCAGCCCCAAATTCCGTCAGTCGACTGACCTGGCCTCTGAAGAGGCACGTTAACATCGACTTCAGACTGCACCTCATCGCGCCAACAGGTTGGCAACACCCGGTGGCTGCAGCCAGACTGCCCTCAAATGAGAAAACGGCGCATGCCTGCTGGCTCCAATATACGTTTTGAACAACACCGCGCATCGGGGCCGCATGACATCCTTGTGCGGGCCAACCGGGGCGTCGTTACGAATCGGTTTGGTCCTTTACACCATAGCGACACCAGGAACCTGCGACAATGAATGATCGTTCTGTGACCGTTGCGGATGCGCGGCTTGATACCATCGGGGAGATTTGCTGGATGCTGTTGGAAGACAGTGCGCAAAGCGCGTCTCATCCGATGCGTTTTCCGGTGCTGGCAACGTCATCCCCGGAAACGGTTGATGCGCGCGTGCTGGTACTCAGGCGCGCGGACAAAGCACAGCGGACGCTGGAGTTTCACACCGACAGACGCTCGGCCAAGCTTATCCAGCTTGAACACCACGCGGCGATGGCCTGGGTGTTTTACGACCCGACCCACAAACTGCAGCTGCGTGCTTATGGTCGGGGTGCGGCAAGTACGGATCAGTCGCTGATCAACGACCGCTGGCAGGCGCTCAACGTTCACACGCGGAGAGCCTATGCGCAGGTGCTGAGTCCCGGTACGCCGGTCGATGAAATACGCGAGGGCGCACCGTGCGCGCAGATCGAAGATGCAGAACAGGGGAAACCCAACTTTACGGTAGTTCAGTGTGTTGTCGACAGAATCGAATGGTTAATGCTTTCAAGGGCCGGGCATCAGCGAGCTGTCGTTCAATTCGACGGGACCGAATGGTCCTCGTCATGGATAATGCCGTAGACTCAACGCTGGCATCCAGCTAATTTCCCATGCGTTGCGAAACGGGTGGTCAACAACAGGAGTGATATGTGAACAGGTTTACAGGATTGGTGCTGGCAGTTTCTGCGCTTGCGATGACGGCAGGATGTTCACCCGAACAGGCGCCGGCGGGCGCACCTCCGGCGAACACAGCGCTGGCGTCGGCGGATGTCGCCGCACTGACGGCGGACTCGCCCCGCACGTATATTATTAGTCCGGTTGACGGCGCGAAAGTGACGTCTCCGTTCAAAGTGGTATTTGGACTTGACGGTATGGGTGTCGCACCGGCAGGTACGGTGAAAGAAGGAACCGGTCATCATCACTTGCTGATCAACCTGGATGCGCTGCCCGACATGAGTCGGCCGTTGCCGGCCACGGAGCAGGTGATTCACTTTGGCGGTGGTCAGACCGAAGCCATAGTCACTCTCGCGCCCGGTGAACACACGCTTCAGCTGTTGCTGGGCGACTTTGCTCACATACCGCTCGGCGAAGACATGCTGTCACCCAAAATTACGATAACGGTGGTTGAATAGACGCCAGGGAGCGCCAGCCTGTGACCACAGAACGCGAGAACGAATCCGCCGACACCGCTGATCATAGCGGCAGCGCCCATCCCAGCGCGTGGGCGTTACTCAAACTCCGGCGATTCGGGGCGTTCTTTACCACCCAGTTTCTGGGAGCGTTTAACGACAATGTGTACAAAAACGCGCTGGTTGGTATTTTCACTTACCAGCTATACACGCTCGGAGTGGATGCCGATCACAGCCAGTCGCTGATCAATATTGCCGGCGGTCTGTTTATCCTGCCGTTTTTTCTGTTTTCGGCCATCGCCGGTCAGGTGGCGGAAAAATACGAAAAAGCGGTGTTGATTCAGCACATCAAGAACTACGAGATCGGGGTCATGCTGCTGGGTACCGTGGCGCTGCTGACCGCGCAGCTCTGGATGCTGCTGGGCGTGCTGTTCCTGATGGGTACACAGTCCACCTTTTTCGGGCCGCTCAAGTACAGCATCCTGCCGCAGCACTTGCGCAACGACCAGTTAATGGGCGCGAACGCGCTGGTGGAAATGGGCACGTTTCTGGCCATTATTCTCGGCGTCATTGCGGGCGGGCTGTTGTCGGCCATTCCGGAAGTGGGCACTTACGTCGTGGCTGCTGCCACCGTCATGCTGGCGGTTGCCGGACGTGTTGCCAGCGGGTTTATTCCCGATGCCGCCGCTACGGCGCCGGGCCTGAAAATCAGCTGGAACGTGCCGCGCGAGAGCTGGCGCATTCTTCAGTACGCCAGCAAGAACCACTCTGTGTTTCTGGCCATCATGGGCGTTTCGTGGTTCTGGTTTTTCGGAATTTTTGTTCTGAATCAGGTACCGAGCTACGTGTCCGAAAGTCTCGCCGGCGATCAAACGGTCGTGACCACGCTCATGGCGACTTTTTCCGTTGGCATTGGCATC
Organism: uncultured Gammaproteobacteria bacterium; assembly: GCA_963922815.1. Classification (GTDB taxonomy): domain Bacteria; phylum Pseudomonadota; class Gammaproteobacteria; order Steroidobacterales; family SZUA-146; genus SZUA-146. Next base: position 28,278 of record CAWUKD010000005.1, on the reverse strand, counting down.
GGCTCCATGCTGTGTGCCCGATGGAGCGGAAGGGCCGTTGAAATCGGCCTTGTTCCGATGGGTGCGCTGGGCATGACGCTGTTCGCGCTGCATCTTGGATTCGCGCCCACGGTATCCGGTTCAGCGGATCTGGTGAATGCCAGAGAGTTTCTGCAGCGCGATGGCAGCATTCGCATACTGATCGATCTGGTGGGAATTGCCATTTCAGGCGGGCTGTACATCGTGCCTCTTTACGCGATGATTCAAACGCGTGGAAATCGCAACCACCTGTCGCGAACGTTTGCCGGCCTGAACATTATGAATTCGTTCTTCATGATCGCAGCGACCGTGACGGCGCTGCTGCTGATCAAGTCGGGCCTTACCATTTCGCAGCTGTTCATTGTGCTGGCACTGATGCACGTTGCCGTTGTTCTGTTTATATTTTTCCTGGTGCCGGAGTTCGTGCTGCGACTGGTCGCCTGGGTGCTGGTACGTATTTTCTATCGGCTCAGGGAAACGGATCTGCATAACATTCCGCTGGAAGGGGCTGCGGTGATGGTCTGCAATCACGTCAGCTTTATCGACGCGCTGGTGGTGGGGAGTTGCTCTCGCCGGCCGCCGCGCTTCGTGATGTATCACAAGATCTACTATTCGAAGCTGCTCAACCCGGTGTTCAAAACCGGCAAGACCATTCCGATTGCGCCAGCCAAAGAAGACGCGGAGTTACTCGAGGCGGCTTACGAAGAAATTCACCAGGCGCTCAACAATGGCGAACTGGTGTGTATCTTTCCGGAGGGAATGCTGACCCGGGATGGCGAGATCGGTGAGTTCAAAGCCGGCATAGAGCGCATTATCGCGCGCAACCCGGTGCCTGTTATTCCAGTCGGGCTGCGTGGATTCTGGGACAGCGTGTTCAGTAGACAGCCGGGCGGGTTTTGGGGGCGTTTGCCGGGCGTGCTGTTCAAACCCGTTGAGGTGGTGGTGGGGCCGGCTGTACCTCCCGAGCGCGCGCAAAAGGAGTACCTGTACGAACTGGTCAGTAATCTCAGGGGCGATCGGCGGTAACCTCCAGGCCCGGCGATTCCCGTAATCGAAGGCTCGAACCTGACGTACGCTGACCTGCGTCGTGAGACACGGTAAACTCTGTGTTCGTTACCCGGCCGAGCCCTGACCCCATGCAACCCATACTCAAAGAACTTCTGGACCACCTGGAGCTGGAACAGCTCGAACGTTATCTGTTTCGGGGTGATTCCAGGGATATTGGCAGTCCGCGCGTGTTTGGCGGGCAGGTGCTGGCGCAGGCACTGGGTGCCGCGCTGCGAACGGTGAACAATCGCCCGGTGCATTCGCTGCACGCCTATTTTCTGCGCGCAGGTGACATCAAGCATCCTATCGTCTATGAAGTTGATCGCGCCCGGGATGGGCTGAGTTTTTCCATGCGACGGGTTACGGCGATCCAGCACGGGCATCAGATTTTTAACCTGTCGGCATCGTTTCATAAAGCCGAAACCGGCCTGGAGCACCAGTTCCCTATACCGGACGTGCGCCCGCCGGAAGAACTGCCCGATGCCGAAGCGGTTGTAGCGGCTCTCGGGGACCGGCTCGCACCGTCCATAAGAGACTTTTACACGCGTGAACGACCGTTCGAGTTTCGCTTTGGCAGGGGCGAAGACCTGGCGACCGACTCGGGGCCGGAACCCCGCACCTATCTCTGGTTTCGCACCGTCGGCCCGGTTGCCGACGACACCGATTTGCATCGGACGCTGCTGGCCTACGTGTCGGACTACCATTTGATTCGCACCGCGACGCTGCCCCACGACGTGCAGGTAGGCGACAAGCACCTTCAGGTGGCCAGTCTGGATCACGCCATGTGGTTTCATCGCGACTCGCGAGTCGACGACTGGCTGCTCTATGTGATGGACAGCCCAAGCTCGATGGGCTCGCGAGGGTTTGCGCGCGGAACGATTTACAATCGTGCGGGCGAACTCGTCGCCTCAACGGCGCAGGAAGGTCTGGTCAGAACTCTGGACAAAAAGAGCTCGTAAAACGCGGATTCCCGCGTGTAAGCGTTTGCCGCATTTTGTCTGACGCATTCGCAGACAAACGCATTTACCCGGTTATACTCAATGAGCACGTGTTGGGGATTATGTCACGTGCGCTCACTCTGCTTGCGTGGCGTGATCTGCGCAAGCCTTAATCAGGGGGATTTATGCGACGATTATCGTTTAGTGCATTACTGTGCGCATTGCTGTTTGTCTGCGGCAACGCGTCAGCCAATACAGGGGTAGCCTTCGTCCACGGAACCGGTGACGCGACCAATGCGGCCGCGGACTACTGGCAGTGGAACAACATCAACTCCGTTCGCCAGGGGCTGCCCAATCAAAACAACTATACGGTTATAAACTGTCAGTTCACCCAGTACATGTGGCGTTCCGGTGCCGCGGGCTGTCTGGCTGATCAGCTGACCACTTTTATTAACAGCAAAAATATCACCGACCTCGTTGTCATTACGCATTCCAATGGCGGTAACGTGATGCGCTGGATCCTGTCGAACCCGACGTGGGACAGCCGCTACCCGAATATCATCAGCAAGACCCGGGAAGTGTATGCCGTGGCCGCGTCCAGCCTCGGAACACCGCTCGCCGATGCGGTTACCAATGGCAACGTGTTCGAGATTTCACTCGGCTGGCTGCTGGGCTATGCCAATGACGCCGTGCGCATGCAGCAGGTGTCATGGATGGCGTACTACAACGCCTACTGGTTGAGCGGCACGTCCGGGCGTCCGGCGCTACCCAAACCGTTCAAGAACATCGTGGGTACCGATGTCGAATCGGCGTTCTGGGACAGCGACAGCTATTGTGGCGGCTACTCGCTGAATGTCGGACTTGAGTTTACCCAGAACTGGTTAAACAGCTGTTCGGACGGGTTCTTGAACTGCAGCTCTCAGGCAGGAGCCGGCAGCAGTACCACCTACGACTGGAGCTTTACCAATGAGCCGCTCAGTCATAATCAAAGTCGGCGCAAGTGTTTTGGCATCGACGTTCTGTTGCGCAACGCACTTTAGGGGGATGTCATGAAACCAATAAAATCATTACTGCTATGCGCAATGTTTGGGTGTGTTTCGGGAACTGCGGTGGCCGATAGCGTGACGCTGCAAGCCGGTGAACACGATCTCAGGGCAGCGAATCTGGTAGCGGCTCCGACCGGACCGCTCGCCAATACCAGCCGCGACACGGTGAGCTTTGACATGCCTGTCCAGCGCAATCATATCCATCACAATCGGCAACTGTCTGTGAACGAGCCGTTTGTTGCTGTCAGTCGCGAGTATCGAACGGCGGTCAGCGCCCGCGAGCTGAATGAGGGCGTCACCATTCGCACGACCGGTGCGGGTGCCGTCGTGGCATTGAGTCCGCTGTCGCAAGCCAAAGGAGCGGGACTAAGTCCGCTCGACTTGTCCATTGCGACATCAGAAGGAACGGTGCTGCGTGGTGCAGACGGCATGGATCAGCTGGTTGATCAGGCGGCGATACAGGCAACCGGTGTACCGTTTTCCAACGGCATGGTGGGCTTTCGACTGAATCGGGCTCTTGGCAGCGGTACGTTTGTTCTGCGCGCCGACAAAGGGGCCTTAGCACCGAGCTACCAGCTTCATGTTCTTGATGCAAAAGGCAGCGCCGAGCTGAGCCTGCGGGCGCCGGAACAGGCGCTGGCCGGGCAGACCTTCGAAGCCGGCGGTCAGTTCGTGAACTCAGGTGCTGACGTCGAACTCAAGTCGGTTTCGGCATTTGTGCTGAGTCCTGAGGGCGAGCGATTCAAAGCGGAGGTCAGTACCCGGGGTGACGCCTATTCCGTGTTGGCCAGGGCGATGGACGCAACGTCCTACGACTCGGGACTGTGGGAGCTGCACGTGTCGGCGCTTGATGCGACAGGCCTGCAGCGTGATGTCAAAACGGCGTTTGCGACCGCATATCCAACTGCCCGGTTGGACGGCACTGTGGAACGTGAGGGTTTCCGTTTCGATGTTGGTGTGCAGGTCGCCAGCGCGGGACGCTACGAAGTCAGCGCAGTTCTTTACGGGACGACCGAATCCGGGAGTGTGCCCGTGGCTACGTCGGCAACGGCGCAGTGGGTGTCCAGAGGAGCCGGTGTGATTCGCCTGACGTTTAACGATGAACATGTGGCCGGTTCAGGGGCTTCGGCACCGTTCTCGCTCAGGTTTGTCACGCTGAAAGATCAGAGTCGTCTGTCGGTTTTGGAGCGGATAGCGATCAGTTCAGACTTCTAGGCCCGAACGGTCAGGCCAGTACGGTCAGGCCAGTACGGTCAGACCAGTACGGTCAGGTCAGTACGGTCGCGGTGCAGCCACTTTGCGGTTGCGCCGCGACCTTTGGTGTTTAGGCAGGTTTCTAGAGCCGAATGGGCATCCCCATCCACGGCCAGATTTTCCACACAAACAGCGCGATAACCGCCATGAGAATAATGCTCGCGGGAATACCGCTCACAAAGAAGCGCGCGGTTGTAAACTGTTTTGAGTTGTAGGCAATCGCATTCGGTGCAGCTCCGACGAGAAGCAGAAACGGCATGCCGGCGGCGGCGAGTGACGTAAACAGTATCGGCTCAGGTGCAACCCCGAGATACGGGGCTATGACCAGCGCCACGGGCAGCGAAATGGCGATGGCGGCCACATTCATGATCAGGTTGGTCATGATCATGACAAAGAAGCCGATGCCAATAATGAACATCAGTGCAGGCGCGTCACTCAGCGCGTTAAGCCAGATAATGGCGAGCCACTCGGCCGCGCCCGTTTGCCACAGACAAAAACCTATGCTCATCGCGCCGCCAAACAGCAGGATAATATTCCACGACACGCTCTCAAGGTCGCGGGCGCGAAGTATTCTGAAGGCGAAGAACAGCACGGTGGCGCTCAGGATTACCGCGCTCTTGTGGAGGCCGGACAAGGCCGGTATGAACTGACTGAGCCCCATGATCAAAACCGCACCCACGGTAATAACCAGCGCCAGAATTTCGTTGCGACTCATGGGTCCCAGCGTGTCGTACAGCGCACCGGCCCGCTCTTTGAGGCCGCGAATGACCGCGCGCTCCGGTGGAAAAACAATCACCACGTAAACCCACAGAAGAATCACCATCAGGATGCCGAGCGGCGCCATGTACCAGGTGAGTTCGAAAAAATCGATTTCACGCCCGGCCAGTTCACGGAAGAAGCCAATACCAACGGCACTGCGCGCAGCACCGAACAGCGTGATGATGCTGCCTGCACCCGCGGTAAACGCCATGCCGACAAACAGCCCGGCCCCGAAACGGGTGGGCGCATCGTCGTCGGAATACAGTTTGTTAATCGCCATAAGCACGGGAAAAACGGCAGCGGCAACGGCCGTATGCGCCATCACGAGAGTCATGCCGGCGGTCATGACGAACGCACCGAGGTAAATGTTACGTGTTTTCTCACCAACCTTCATGAGCATGGCATAGGCAATTCTCTTGGTCAGGCCGGTTTGCATGAAGACCAGCCCGATGATGACCGAACCGAAAATAAACCAAACGGAAGGATCGAAAAAGTCCGTCCACGCGACCCGGGGGTCGCGAATCATGAAGGCCGCCTGTAGTACCCCGATAGCAATGGCCGTCACGCCAATCGGAACAACCTCAAACACCCACCAGATGGCGGCGAGGGTGAACAGTGCCAGGGCCAGCTGTGCTTCACGATTGAGAGAAACAACGTCTCCGTTCGGATCGGTGACGGACGGAATGCCTTCCCAGATTGAGATCGTTGCAAACGACAGTACGCCCAGAAGCAGCCATGCCCAGCGCCTGAACTCGGTCGATTTCAACAAAGCGACAAGGGATTTTCGCCGGGACGAATCCGGCGTTTCACCGCCGCGGGCAGGGGTGTCGATATCGGGTGGGGTCAAAGCTCAAGCAGCCTGCGAATCTGGTTTAAAAGTTCAATCGTCCGAACGACGCCAATTACCTGTCCGTCCTCCATGACCGGCAGCAGGTGGCTGCGTGTTCTCGAGATATGGGCGACGAGATCCATCAGGTCGTCGTCGGCATCCACCACGATATCGATCTCATGCATGATGGTGGTGACGTCAGCTTTGGCATTGGCTGACATGACTTTGTGCTCTTTGTCTTTAAACAGTTCGGCAAGATCGATATTCGAGGTCTGATCGCTGTCGTAGTGACTTTCGGCGTGCGGCACTTCCTGCCGGGTCAGGAAGTCGGGCAGCAGACCGGAAATGATGTCTCTGCGGCGTACCAGCCCCGTCAGCTCCTGATCGTCATTGAACACGAGCAGAATGCGCGGAAGTGACAGCGTGCCCTTGCGATCAATGCGTGCATTGCTGAACGTGGAAATGGCCTCGGCGAGCGTGGCGCTTTCCAGCACGCTTGGATAGATGTCCAGGGGAATCATGAGCTCGCGCGCGGCCCGTATCGGAAAAAACGGTTTGTCGTCGTCGGTCATCCACTTCTCCCGTTATGGCGATACCTCACGATGCAATCACGCTGGTACGCCGATACGCCGGTCCGACACCGGGCACGCTGATGCGGTGCTGCAACCTGGCGGCTGCCAAACGCGATGGTCTGACCGCGCCCGGTACCGTCAGGTTATGGTGTCACGTCCGGTCCCACCGCTAGATGATTCCGGGTTCCTTCGCTTTCTGGTCAGCATGAAACAGGGTGTACACGTAAACCGGAACATCCATATCGCCAAGGATATCGTTAATCAGGGGCTGAACGTCTTTCCAGTCGAGGCCGCCCACGCCGGTGGCGAGCTTGGGCAGCGCTACCGATGTGATTTTTTCCTTTTCTATCATCTTCTTAAGTTCTTTCAAGCACTTTCGAACGTATTTTATCGACGCTTTGCCCGGGTGACCACCATGTCCGCTGCTTTCCTGGGTGATCAGATTGGCGACGCGAACGCCGCCGGCGCCTCCCCACATCCAGGCGCTGCCCGGTTTGGGGTTGTGCACATGACACCAATGATGAAAATCCTTGTGCATGGCCGGATAAAACTTGTGTAACGACAGTGCCAGCCCTTGAGTCATCGGGTCATTCGAGGCGATGCCGTGAGCAATCATTTGTGCTTTGGTAAGGAGAATGTCTCCCGAGACTTCGTAGATCATGTTGGTTTCCTGATGGCTGTGTTGTTGTTCAACAGTCTGATTCGTAAAAGAGGCCGGGTTCCTGGCGCCGTCGGATAAACTCCGGCGCCAGGCACTTTTCTACCTCTTTGAACCTACCAACAGCTTGCCCGTACATCTATACGTGCCTTACACAATTGACACGGCCTGATTGGCCCATTCAAGAGCGGCCTAAGGCGAGCAGGATGCCGTCACCGATACCGGTTTGCGAAAGAGTCGCAGCACGGCCAGTGAGGCGGCCAGTAGCGGCCACGTTGCCGGAACAGGGACCGGGGTGCCAAAGCTTTGCTGCGAGTTTATTTGTCCGCTGCTCGCTGTATCCAGAATCCAGCTGAACTGGTCAATGCTGTTGCCGGCCAACTGAAGGCTGGCATTGGGCTTGGTGTTGGTGGCTTCGAACACGCCTATGTCTACGCTGGTCATACCGGCTGCCGCCCCGTCGGTTGCCGCGAAACTGCCTTCGTAGCTGATAAATTGCAGCACGCCACCGGTTTCGTCTACAAGCGCGAGCCCGTCCGGACCGTTTTGCAAAGCCGTGGTGAAAAATACGGCGCCGTAGCCATTTTCCTGATCTGCAATGACGCCCTTAAGCAAGATTTCCGAGTACACGGTGCCGTTTGATCCGTTGTAGAGCAGCAGTTGATAGCCGGATAGATCCAGGCCGGCGGTGCCGGCGAGCTCCACGCCTTCATTAACATCCATGCCGGCGTTGTCGTAGTGAAACTCGTTAATAAAAAGCGTTGCCTGTGAGGACGCACCGGACAGTCCAAGTACCAGCAGAACCAGTTTTAACGTGGCGTATTTCATTGAAGACTCCTTCCGTGGGTCAGTAGTGTGAGTACAGTGTTTGTCGAGCGATAACTCTAGCGTGACTGTAACGATCCCAACACTCGCATTACTGTCTGATTCACTCAGAAATCAGTGACGTTAAACCAACCTTGCGAAGGAGCGTGACCAGCAGGTGTTCACGACCACGAATATCAATGTCCATGACAACGCCGCCGCCAGCGGGCAGTAGTCAGATGAAACGGAAACAAACGGGGTGGCAGGACGCAGGCCAAATGGTATGGCAGGCAGGCCGGTGAATCAGGTGGGATCTTTGGCGTTTTCCAGTCTGAACGAACCGATGGTGGCCCGGAATACGTCAAAGTCGTTTTCCATGTCGTCAAGTTTGGTAAATCCCTGGGCGACGAAGAAGCCCGACTCTGTTTCTATGATGATTTGCATGACCGCAACATCGTATCCGAGGTGACGATGGCGACCTTTGCCTTCAACAACGATGCCCGGTTTTCCGGCAATGGTCTTGCTCTGAATGACGTCCAGATCATGTTCCTGTAGCAGGGTTATGCGCTCAAACTGTTCAAGAGCAAAGCTCTCTTCCAGGGTCACGCCCTCCGGCACGGGTCGCAGTGACATCATCAGCAGCGCGTCGGTGTAGTAAAGATCGGGCAGGCGTCCGGTTTCCGTAAAAATCAGACTGTTGCTCATGCGCGTGACAACGCGAAGGCTGGGCACGTCGTCGATGCGAAAACCAAGGCCGTCGTAATGATCGAGCTCGCGCGACGAATCCCAGAGTGAATCACGCAGCGTTTTTTCGAGCGATTCGCGAAATTGATGACGAAGGTTGGCGGGATAGTATGCGGCGATCATGACGCTTTCGTTGGTGTCGCCGGTGACCAGAATCCAGCGCTCATAGCGTTTGCCGCGCATGTCCTGTTTGACGAGAATCAGCTGACCGGACAGACCGTCCTTTTCAACGTGTTCGCGACTAATCAGCGTCATGCCGGTTTTTTCAAGCCCGATATTGCTGTACTGACGAGAAAACTCCAGGTATGAGTTCGGAATCTCATTGACGACAATCGCGGCGGTTACCGAATTGTGCTGAAGTCCCGGGAAGTACTCGGAGGGCCCGAAACCGTCGGGAGCGGTCAGTATGGCGCGCGTACCCTGCACCTGCTGCGGCTCAGCGCCCGCCAGCGTCATGCACAGTAGCGCACAGGCTGTTGCTACAGCCTGAAGGCACCTTGCCAGCGTATGGCTTCCCGGGCGATCAATCATCTGACATTTATAAACGATCGGTGGTCACCGGGTCCAGTTAGGGCACAGGTTATGTTGGATCGATGGCGGAGCGCGGCACCCAAGGGTATGGCAGTGCTGACAAAAGAGGAATTGACCGGGTTGTTGCTGATCGGGCGACGGCCGATCGCCGGTTCTATTGTCCGTGGATTATCGAGAGACGATACCGCTCGCGCGAGGACCGTAGTGGGCCGCTCAGGTTTTTCGCGGGAGCTCGCTGAGTTTCAGGGCCACCATTTTCTGGGTGTCACTCAGCGTATCTTCTTCAACGGTGAAGACCGGAGGCGTTCGCCGCAGCCGATCCAGCTCGTTGTTCTTGAGCAGGTCTTTCAGAAACCCGAGATTTTTTTCGATGCCGGCGGCGTAGGGATCGCCTTCCGGGAACCAGGCGCCAAAGAAGCGCATGACATTGTCGTACGTACCCTTCAGTCGTTCACGGGTCACGTTTTCGTAAAACATCGGCGTCTTTTCGAGCAGGTCTTCACCCGACTGGTACTCAATGCGGGTCGTGCCGTCATTCTGTTCGGTAATGGCAACACCGCCGAGTACAAATTCGGAGTACAGCCGGTCGCGACATTTTTCGAGGTAGCAGCGGTCGGCCATCTGGGCGGCGAGGTCGGCGGTGCCAAGCAGCTTGCCCATGATGCGGTAGCGCGGGTCGGAAAATCGTAGTGAATTCAAATCTACTTCGTAGCCGGTGTAGTGCACCAGCTGCACGGTGTCGGCGATATGATCCGTCATGCCAAACATGGGCATGAACTGCTCAAGAAACTGGGCGCTGCGCGACACATGACTCTTGGTGTACTGCGCGCCGTTGACGAAATCCTCGTCTTCGGTTCGCCGAATGTAGCCGGCGTCGTGAAACAGGGCGGCGACAATGCCTACCATGCACAGTTCGTGGCCCAGTTTTTCGCTGGCCGGAGCCGCTCGCTCCTGGCCGCCGAGAATGCGTCCCATCGCCAGGGTGACATCGAGGCTGTGCTGCATGTCGTGATAAATCGTATCGCAGCCCGCGAAGCCCGGCAGTTCGCCCTGGAAGAGCTGACGGAAAATATCGAATGCCACCACCATGCGCGAGTGGTCCTGGCCTTCAAAGCACTCGTCGAAAATCTCGAGCACGGCGTCGCGCACGCGGTCAGGACTGGAAACCTGAACGTTACCTGTGACGTCATAATCGCTATCGATGGGTGTGGCCAAACGGTATCTCCGGAGTTAGCGTCCAAGTCTAGGAAATCTAAAGGTGAAACGCGAGGCGCGGAACGACAAAAATACCTGTTTTTTCGACGGTTTTTGGTCCGAAAGTTCTAAAATGTGAACTCGGCCACAATCGGAGCGTGATCTGACGGCCTTTCCCAGCCGCGGGGCACTTTATCGATGTGGCTGCCGACCAGCTGACGAGTCATGGTTTCGGTGGCCAGGATCAGGTCAATGCGAACCCCGCGATTGCGCCGGAACCCGGCCGCGCGGTAGTCCCACCAGCTGAAAAGAGCCGGCTCCTGATCGAATTCGCGAAACGTATCGTGCAGGCCCAGGGCCAGCAGGTTGGCGTACGCTTCGCGCTCCGGCGGGCTGACCAGTACGTGACCCTCCCAGGCGGCCGGATCATGAACGTCTTCATCCGCGGGCGCGATATTAAAGTCGCCCATCAGGACAAGCTTGTCGTGAGTCGACAGCTCCTGTCCGATGTGCTGATGAAGCTTTTCCAGCCAGTTCAGCTTGTAGATGAATTTATCCGACTCGGGCGATGCGCCGTTGGGAATGTACACGTTGGCAATCCGCAGCTCTCCGAGCGTCACAATGAGCACTCTGCGCTGCGGGTCGTCGAAGTCCGGTAAGTCGGTGACGATCGAGTGCGGTGCGCCAAAGCGGCGGGTGACGGTGTCTCGCCTCGCGAGCAGTGCAACGCCGTTGTAGGTTTTTTGACCGCTGTACACGACATCGAACCCTGCGGCGTTGATGTCATCAACCGGGAAGTCCGCGTCCTGCATTTTGGTTTCCTGCAGACCGAGCACGTCTACTTTCGCCGTGTTTAGCCAGTCGAGAACCTGAGGCAGCCGGACGCGTAATGAATTTACGTTCCAGCTGGCTATTTTCATGACGCGAGATCGAGTCCGTTGTGCCGGATCAGCGCGTCCACCGTTGGCTCGCGGCCGCGGAATCGCTTGAAGGCATCCATGGCATCCACGGATCCGCCTTTTTCGAGAATGCAGCTGCGAAAGCGTTCGCCGGTTGGCTGATCGAGAATGCCGGTGTCTTCAAACGCGCTGAACGCGTCAGCAGACAGAACTTCCGCCCATTTGTAGCTGTAGTAACCCGCCGCATAACCACCGGCAAAAATATGGGAAAAGGCGTTGGCGAACCGGTTGTTTGGCGACACCGGCACAACCGACACCTCATCGCGTACTTCGGTCAGTATTTGCTCGTAGTGGGCTGCCGGCTGCTCTTTGTGCAGGCGCATGTCGAACAGCGCAAACTCAAGCTGTCTTACCGACTGCAAGCCGGCGTGGAACGTGCGTGTGCCCAATAGTTTGGCGAACAGTTCTTCGGGCATAGGCTCGCCCGTTTCAAAGTGGCCGCTGATGAGCCCAAGCGTGTCGGGCTGCCAGGCAAAGTTTTCAAGGAACTGGCTGGGCAATTCAACCGCGTCCCAGGGAACGCCATTGATGCCGGCGATACCAGGATAGGCGACCTTGCTGAGCAGTAAATGCAGCGTGTGCCCAAACTCGTGAAACAGCGTCACGATTTCGTTGTGCGTCAGCAGCGCCGGCTTGTCGCCCGAGGGTGGCATGAAATTACACACCAGGAAGGCCACCGCCGAGCTGTCCGGCTCGTCGATCCGATTGTGGCCTATGCACTCGTCCATCCAGGCGCCACCGCGCTTCTTGGCACGGGCAAACAGGTCGGTATAAAACCGCCCGGCGCGCTGACCGTCGCTGCCGATCACTTCGAACAGGCGTACATCGTCATGCCAGACGTTGGTGGCCGCAATTTCGCGAATGGTAATGCCGAAAATTTCCCCGGTGATCCTGAACATGCCTTTGAGCGCTTTTTCCAGCGGGAAATAGGGTCGCAGCGCTTCATCGGAAATTTCAAAGCGTTCCTCTCTCAGACGCTCCGCGTAGAAGGACACATCCCAGGGATCGAGGTCGCGGCCGGCAAACTGCTTGAGCTGTTCAAACTCTTTTTTGGCGGCGCCGTGGCTGCGACGCGCGAGATCGCGAATAAACGTAACGACCTGCTCGCCGGACGTGGCCATTTTCTTCGCCAGCGAGTATTCCGCATAGTTGGCATATCCGAGCGTTTCGGCGAGCTGCTGACGCAGGCTCAGAATTTCTTCAATCACCGGCGTGTTGTCGTATTTGGCGTCGTGAGTGCCCGCGTCGGAGGCGCGTGTTGCCCAGGCGTTATAGAAGGTTTCGCGCAATTCGCGGTTTTCGGCGTGAGACAGCACGGCGAGGTAGGCCGGAAAGTCGAGGCCGAAATACCAGCCCTTCAGGTCCCGGTCTTTGGCTTCCTGGGCGCCGCGAGCCAGCGCGCTTTGCGGCAGGCCGGCGAGCGCTCCTTCAGATTCGGTGTGATAGCTCCACGCGTTGGCGCAATCGAGTACGTGCTCTTCGAATTTGGCGTTGAGGGCCGACAGTTTGAGCTGAATGTCGGTGAACTGCTTGCGCTGCTTTTCTTCAAGTCCGACGCCCGCCAGTTCAAAATCGATGATGGCAAGATCGAGCAGACGCTGTTGATCGGCCGTCAGGGAGTTGTGATCGCGGATGGTCTTGTACGCCTGGTACAGCGCCTGATTCTGGCCCACTTCCGACCAGAAGGCCGTGAGTTTCTCGAGGCAGGCGTTGTGCGCCTCTCGTAGTTCGTCGTTACTCATGACCGAGTTGACGTGCCGAACGGGCGACCATACGCGACTAAATTGGTGGCTCATGATCTCCAGCGGCTCGACAACGTCTTCGAACGTGCGCGGAGTGTCGGGGCTGAGAACAGTCTCAATCAGAGCGCGTGACTGCGCAAGAACGTGGTCGATGGCAGCCACCGCGTTGGGTCCGTTAACGGCGGTAAAGTCGGGCAGGTCGGCCAGGTCCAAAAGCGGGCTGACAGTTGTATCGTACTGGATAGGCATAGAATTTCCGTATGAATGCATTAATTGAGACAGCCGAAATGGTAAAGCAAAAGCCAGGCGGCGACTAGCTGATCGAAAATCGCTCATTTAGAGGTCTGGCACGATAGACTAGCGGCAAGAAACCATTTTTATTAACCCAACGGGGACCCGCCATGCGAATAGCGTCATTCAGCCTGATACTCACTGGAACGCTGCTGTTCGGAGGCTCCGCCTGTTCGACCTATGAGCCCGCAGGGAGTCTACCGGACGTGAGCGCCAAATCCATGAATACACCGCCTGTTGCCAAAACTGTGCCGCATGCCATTACGACGCATGGACATACCCGCGTCGATCCTTACTACTGGTTGCGCGACGATCTGCGCGAAAACCAGGAGGTACTCGACTATCTGAAGGCCGAGAACGCCTACATTACCGCCGAGATGGCGCATACCGACGCGATGCAGGAAGCGCTGTTTGACGAACTGACCGCACGCATCAAGCCGGATGACACCAGCGTGCCCGCACGCTACGGGCAGTTCGAATACTGGGTGGAATACCGCGAAGGGCTCGACTACCCGGTCTACAAGCGACGTGATCTGAACGGCGAAAACGCCAACACCATTCTTGATGTGAATGAGCTGGCCGCCGGGTTTGACTACTACGACATTGGCACCATGGAGGTCAGTGATAACGGGAAATGGCTGCTGTACGCCGAAGACACCGTGAGCCGGGGCGAATATGTGCTGAGGCTAAAGAACCTTGCAAGCGGAAACACGCTGGACACCCGGATACCGATGGTCTCGGGCGCGGCCGCCTGGGCCAGCGACAACCAGACGCTGTATTACGTTCGTCTCCAGGAAGAAACGCTGATTCCCTATCAGGTGTATCGGCACACCGTTGGCAGTGATCCGGCCAATGACGAGAAAGTGTTTGAAGAAAAAGACAGCACCTACTATCTGTGGCTGTCGCGAACGCGCGACGGCAACCATATCGAGCTGTTTTCCTCCAGCACGCTGTCGAACGAACTGCAGCTGATCGACGCGCACAGCGCCACTGCGGTGGCTAAAACGGTGCTGCCGCGAGAGGACAACCACGAGTATTCGATCGAAACCCGTGGCGACGACGTGTTCATCGTGACGAACTGGCAAGCGAAAAATTTTCGCCTGATGAAGGCGACCCTGGATACCGTGGGCGATAAAAGTACGTGGCAGGAAGTCATTCCGGGTGATCCGGAGGTCTTTCTGAGTCGGGCTCAGGTGTTTGATGACTATCTGGTGCTGGAACAAACCATAGAAGGCAATAACACGTTGACGATTGTGCCGGAAAACGGCGGCGATCCTTTTGTCATCGATTCGGATGAGGCCGCGTATTCGGCCACGATCGACAGCAATCCCAATATGGACGCGACGTTTTTCCGCTACCGCTACGAGTCGATGGCGACGCCGGATTCCATTATTGATTACGATTTCAAAACCGGGCAAAAAACCGTTCGTAAACAGGTGTTTGCCGGCGAGGACTTCGACGCGAGCCAGTACGAAACGGCGCGTGTAAATACCGTGGCGCGCGACGGCACCACGGTGCCTGTGTCGCTGCTCTATAAAAAGGGACTGAAGCCTGACGGGTCGCATCCGATGTATCTGCTGGGCTACGGCTCGTACGGCTCGTCGTACGAACCGGGTTTTCGCAGTCGCCGAATCAGCCTGATCGACCGCGGGTTTGTCTTCGCGCTGGCGCACATTCGCGGTGGCCAGGAAAAAGGCCGGGACTGGTACGAAGACGGCAAGCTTCTGAACAAGAAGAACACGTTCACCGATTTTATTGATGTCGCCGAAGACCTCGTCAAACGCGGTTGGGCGCATCCGGACAAGGTGGTCGGTTCGGGCCGCAGCGCCGGCGGACTGTTAATCGGCGCGGTGGCGAATATGGCGCCGGACACGTTTCGTATCCTGCTGACCGAAGTGCCGTTTGTTGATGTTGTTACCACCATGCTCGATGAGACGATTCCCCTGACCACGTTTGAGTTTGACGAATGGGGTAATCCAACGGACAAAGAGTATTACGACTACATGCTGTCTTACTCGCCGTACGACCAGGTCAATGCCATGGACTATCCGCATATTCTGGTCAGCACGGGGCTTTGGGATCCGGCGGTTCAGTACTGGGAGCCGGCCAAGTGGGTCGCCAAACTGCGCGCCACCAAGACAGACAGCAACAAACTGTATTTCTACACCGACATGAATGCGGGCCATCGCGGTTCGGCGGGGCGCTTTACGCGTCAGAAAGACTACGCCCGCAAGTACGCCTTTATGTTTGATGTGCTGGGGATCGACCTGTAGGGCCTGGTCGGCGGCCACAGATAGCTAGCTTGTACCCGGATCAGACGTCCGGGTTAATCGAGCGCAGGAGATCACGGATGCTGTCGCCGCCCATACGGTTAAGCGTCGTGATGTTGGCGTCCGGGATGCCGTCCGCATTCGGGTGGTGTTCAATGGCGCTGGCGACGCTGGCTTCTCGCAAAATGTGCAGCATCGGATACGGTGAGCGATTGGTGTAGTTTTCGGCATCGTCCGGAGCCGTGCCGGCAAACTGGTAGTCCGGATGAAAGCTGGCGACCTGATAGATACCGTCGAGATTCAAAGACTCCAGCAGCACGTCCACGTCGTTCAGAAACTGATTGTAGTCGTCGAACCGGGTCAGAGTGCCGGGGTGAATCAGCAGCGTGGTTTCGACCTCCGGATGTGCATCCAGATAGCATAGCTCGTCGATAAGGCTGTCAATCAGGCGGTCATCCCGGCCTGCTGTCGATACGCAGAACCGGATGCGGTCGTTAACACGCTCGCGATTGGCGAACGGGCACAAATTCAGTTCAATAATAAACTGGTCGAGCCAGCGCTTGACGGCGTTGATGACGGACGCGTCATTATTGCTCGGGGTCGTGGAAGCCATCAGCGTTCAGAACGTGCTCATGGGCTGGCTGGCGGGTCCGCCTCGCACACCACCTGATAACGCTCGAGATCAAATTCGATCTGATCGCCGTGGACCATCTTGCGACGCTTGCGCTTTTCGGGTTCACCGTTTACCTGTACCAGACCATCGGCAATCATCTGTTTGGCCTCTCCGCCACTGGAGGCCAGGCTCTCGATTTTAAGCAGTTTGTACAGCTCTATCGGCTGACGCGTGATCTGAATGGTTTTCATTGAATCCTCAGCTGCCGAAGCGCAGGGTGGCGATATAAGTGAGCGCTGTCGCCAGCAGCACAGCTGCGGCCAGAGAGCCGAGCGCTTTCCAGCGCATTTTCCTGGCAAAATCCATGTTGTGCAGGGGGGCGATTAAAAACGGGCGCCGGTCGGGAGGCGCGCCAATGACATTAACACCGGGCGTGGTTGCATGTCTGAGTTTCTCTGCGGCCAGCTGCTTGCGGGCTTCTTCCCGCGCTATTTCCCATTCCTCCTGGTCGAGTACGCCGTCATTGTTACGATCAAACCGGTTGACCAGCTCGGCCTGATTTTTCTTCCAGTCGGCCAGCAGGCGGCGCAGTTCATGCGCGTCGTCCCACTCGTCGATGGCCGCAAACGTTTTGTGCACACCGATCACGCAAATCAGTTCGTGCGGCATGAGGTAGTACTCGCGATAGCGGTAGTTTGAGCTGCTGTAGGTGCCGAGCGTGGTCAGATTCGCCGCCTGATTGGCGTTCCACGTGCGTGAATGTTCCGGGTACACGTCGGCCCCTTCTGGGTCCACAATGCAGATGCCGGTGTCATCGCGAATCGCAAACAGGGAGTCACTCGTTTCGCTCTTGACTCGCACCCAGTCGTTGTTGCTGTAGCGTTCGACGTAATACGACCACCAGACGCATTCGCGCCGCGACAGCGGCGACTGCACGGGCGGACCGTCAAGCATTTCGGCGCGGCCTTCGAGTTCCACGTACCCCTGTTCGGCCGAACGGGCCTTGGACGTGGGCACGTCTTCCAGCGTGCGGGCGCGAATCAGATAGCGAAAGGCCGCGTAAACCGACGCGCCCAGAAACGCCAGCATGCCGCCGGTGATCATGACGAAACCGCGGGTTTCCGCGCTCGCGATGGTGTGGCCTATGTCGGCAATAAATGACATTGAGTGTCGAGGCGCTGGCTTACAGCTCCTGGCATGACAATCAGTTGAACAGCGACTTTACGTCAACGTCGGCTTTTTCTTCGTCACTGAATTCCAGCAGCTCCGATTTCACGAAATTAAAGAACCGGGCGATCAGCAGATCGGGGAACTGGTCGACCCGAATATTATTCAGGTTGACCGACGCGTTGTAGAGCTCCCGGCGATCGGCGATGGATTCTTCGAGCGAACTGATGCGTTTGGTCAGGTGCTGGAAGGATTCATTGGCCTTCAGGTCCGGATAGTCTTCAGCTACCGCGAACAGGCTTCCTAGACCCATGCGCAGCTGGGTTTCGGCTTTGCCGACGGCATTGACATCGCCGCTTTGCTGCGCCTGGGAAACGCGCGTTCGGGCTTCCATGACCTGCCGCAGGGTTTCCTGCTCGTAGCCCATGTACTCCTTACAGGTGTCCACCAGCTTGGGGAGTTCATCGTGTCGCTGCTTGAGCAGTACGTCGATATTGGCCCAGTTTTTCTTAACGTTTTCACGCAGCGCCACCAGATGGTTATAGAGCACGGCGCCGTAAGCAAAGATCAGTCCAAACACGGCAAGAATTATTAGCAGAGAAACCATAGTCAGGCCCTTGTAAAATGAGTCTGCGCCCAGTATATCATTGGGCCCCACTTGGAAAGAGAATTGCGTCATGGCTTATGATTTCGAATTGCTGGCAATCGGCGGAGGCAGCGGAGGATTGGCCGCTGCTCAACGGGCGGCACTGCATGGCGTCAAGGCCTGCGTGATTGAGTCGGGGCCGCTCGGCGGCACCTGCGTCAACGTCGGCTGCGTGCCCAAAAAGGTTATGTGGTACGCCGCTCACGTGGCACACGCCGTACACGACGCCCCGGGATACGGGGTTCAGACCAGCCAGACCGGCTCGGACTGGGCGGGCCTGGTGGGGCGACGCGACGCCTACGTGAAGCGTCTCAACGGCATTTATGAGCGCAATCTCGCCAATAAAGACGTCGAATACGTGGCCGGCGCGGCCAGCTTCGTCGATGCTCATACGGTCAAGGTGGGTGACCGGACCATTACGGCTCAGACCATAGTGGTTGCCACCGGGGGCTATCCCATGCGGCCCGATATTCCGGGCGGCGAATTCGGAATTACGTCCGACGGCTTCTTCGAACTCAGAACGCAGCCGAAAAAAATCGCGGTTGTCGGCAGCGGCTATATTGCGGTGGAGCTTGGCGGCATGCTCAATGCGCTGGGCTCCGAAGTGCACCATTTTGTGCGTAAAGAATCCGTGCTGCGCAGTTTTGATCCGATGCTCATCGAGACGCTCACGCAAACGATGGAAGAGCAGGGCGTCAATTTCTACACCAACACTCGGCCGGTCAAAGTCGAACAAACGGGCGATACCTATGCGGTCACTACCAATCACGGCGATGTGATTGGCGGGTTCGACGAGATTCTGTGGGCCATTGGTCGGGCGCCGAACGTCGAAGGCCTCAATCTTGAGGCGGCCGGCGTCGCCAGTAATTCTCGCGGGTTTGTGCCGGTGGATAAATATCAGGCCACCAACGTTGAGCAAATCTTTGCGATTGGTGACGTAACGGGCGCCGTGGCGCTCACACCGGTTGCCATTGCTGCCGGAAGACGGCTGTCCGATCGCCTGTACGCCGGGATGACCGACCGTCATCTTGATTACAGCAACATTGCCACCGTGGTCTTCACGCACCCCGTGATTGGCACCGTGGGCATGACCGAGCCTGAAGCGCGCGAAGCCTATGGTGATGCGGTCGAAGTGTTCACCTCCAAATTTACACCGATGTACTATCAGCTCACCGAGCGTAAACTGCCGGCGGCCATGAAGCTCATCACGCAAGGCAAAGATCGCAGGATCGTCGGCTGCCACGTCATCGGCGATGGCGCCGACGAAATGATGCAGGGCTTTGCCGTTGCTATCAAAATGGGCGCGACCAAGGAAGATTTTGACAACACCGTGGCGATACACCCGACGAGCGCGGAAGAGTTTGTCACGATGCCGTAGGTTTGGGAGCGCTCCGTGCGCAAGCGAACACGGAGCGCGAGATCGTCAAACATTTAAGTGATGGCGGCGTCGGTCAGGGAAGCTGTTGTCCTTGCACTGAGGTGTGATTTTCGACCGAACGCAGACGCCTGTATGTCGTTCATAGCGACTCTCCACGGCTTTTGTCGTGTTTGTCGTGCCAGCTCCGCGCCCAGTAAATAAACGGCGTATCGATCACGGCAATCGCGAATTTGAACACGTATTTGGCTGCAGCCAGCTGCAAGGCGGTGCTCAGACTGACCAGCCCCCACCACACGATCAGGCCGTAGATCACGGTATCCACGAGCTGCGAGAGCAGCGTCGACAGCGTGTTACGCAGCCACAGGTGGCGGCCGGCGGTGGCCTGTTTGATGCGGTGGAAAATCCAGACATCGAAGGACTGGCTGATCAGGTAGGCGATCAGTGAGCCGAACACGAAGCGCGGCGTGTAGTCGAAAAGCGTTAACGTTGCGCCGTGTACGGACTGTGCGAACTCCGCTGTCTCCGGCGCGTTGGACGGCAGGAACAGCATGCTGATCTGGGTCATGACCACAAGCGCAACGCTGACCAGAAACCCCAGCAACACGGCACGCTGTGCGGCTCTGCGACCGTAGAGTTCGCTCAAAAGGTCCGTAGCGAAGAAGATGCTGGAGTACAAAATAACGCCCATGCTGGTTTGCAGGCCGCCAATGATGGTCAGCTTGGGTCCCAGGATATTGGCCATCAGCAAACTGAAGATAATCACGCCGATAAGTCCGATACGACCGAACAGTCGGTAGCACAGCACGGCAAATCCAAGATCGATGAGCAGAGTCACAAGCCACAGCAGGGTCTGGTGCTCGGTAAACAGGTCGATGGGCAGCATCACGGAAGTATACGATAGTGCGGGCGAGGATAACGCGGCCTTCGATCGTTCCCTGAATCGTGCCGGGCCGGCGGATGAGTTAGTCTGCTCAGTGCCGGGTCAGCCGTTTCCAGAAGCGGGAACCCTGTGTAAGATGCCAGTCGTACGCTGAACCCGGTTAGATTATGAAACGGTGCTCCGGATGCTTGCATACGGTGATCCACGAGTTCGCGACGCGTCAGCCGCCGACACCGGCGAGCACGGTGTTTTCAGCGTGCTTGTCATAGCCCGGAGTTACTGGGCCCTGGATTATTGAGCCAAGCATTATTGAGCCAAGGAATACTGAGCCAAGGAATATCAAAGATGGATCGACCCGAGCACCTGCGCCCTTTTTTGCACCACATACCAGAAGTGGGCGAACACGTTTTCGTCGACCCGAGCGCCGTGGTCATTGGTCGGGTGGCGCTGGCCGATGACGTGTCGATCTGGCCGCTGGTCGTGGCCAGGGGGGACGTCAACTATATCGAGATTGGCGCACGTTCCAATATCCAGGATGGCAGCGTGCTGCACGTGGCCTCCAAACGAAACGCTCTGCCGGACGGCTATCCGCTGATTGTGGGTGAGGATGTGACCGTAGGCCACAAGGTCATGCTGCACGGCTGCTCGGTGGGCGATCGCTGCCTGATTGGCATGGGCGCGCTGGTCATGGACGGGGCGGTTATCGACAGCGATGTACTGCTGGCGGCGGGTAGCCTGGTGGCGCCTGGCAAGGTCCTCGAGAGCGGATATCTGTACCAGGGCCGGCCAGCGCGGCGAGTGCGTAAACTGACCGAGGCGGAGCTCGACAAGCTGCGCACCGGGGCAGCCCACTACGTCACCCTTAAAAACGCCTACCTGGACCCCACAAAATCAATCTAAGTCATTGTCTTGATGACATTATTTCTGTGCGGTGTAAGATTGAATGCTCGTAGCGCGCTCCTTTATCGCGTCATCTGACAAATTTTCACCGTTGCCTGACCCCTTTTCATGGCTTCATGCGTTAATACAGACATCACGGCATAACACCGGAGTGTATTTCATGACCCACGTTTCAATTCATCCGACCGGTACCCCTACCGGATCACGCACAAGCGCTGTCGAATCAGAAGCCTGTGCAGCCACGTTGAATCCATTTAACCCGGCGTCGGCGTTCAAGCGACAGCTGGCCGATGTGCGGTTGAGCACTCTGGCCGTTGTACTATTGACCGCCGGTTGCTTTGCAGAGGCCCCTCCATTGAAAGCAGACGAAATTCGAACCACGCTCGACGACCAAAAATCGGTCGCCGTCACTATTTACAACGAAAACCTGGCGCTCGTGAAAGACGCTCGCAACGTGCGCACGAGCAAAGGCGTCAATCAGCTGGCGTACCGGGGCGTTAGTGCCCGGATGCGACCGGAAACGGCGTTGATTCGCAGCCTGACCAAGTCGGGCGGCGTCAAGGTGATCGAACAAAACTTTGACTTTGATTTGCTCACGCCTCAAAAGCTTCTCGAAAAGTACACGGGCAAACAGGTGCGCATTGCCACGATGAACCCGGCAACGGGTAAAGAAACCATCGAAGAGGCCACGGTGCTCAGTACCAACGGCGGTACGGTGGTTCGCATTGGTGATCGCATCGAGATTAATCCCACCGGCCGGTTTATTTTTGGCGACGTACCCAAAAACCTGCGCGATGAGCCAACGCTTTCCATCACCATGGACAGCGACGGCGGCGCACAGGACCTGGAGCTCAGCTACCTGACCGGCGGACTGTCCTGGAAAGCCGACTACGTGGCGGAACTGAGCAACGACGACAATGAACTGGATCTGATGGGCTGGGTGACGCTGAACAATCAAAGCGGGGCCACCTACAACAACGCCACCATGCAGCTCGTGGCCGGCGACGTGAATCAGGTGCAGCCGGAAATGAACCAGCGCATGATGAAGTCGCGCACCATGATGGCTGAATCGGCAATGGCCGACGCCGGCATGGCCGAGGAAAGCCTGTTCGAGTATCACCTGTACACGCTGGGCCGGCCTACCACTATCGCCGACAAGCAAACCAAGCAGGTGTCCCTGCTAACCGCGTCTGACGTGGGCGTCAAAAAAGAGCTGGTTCTTCAGGGCAGCAACTACTACTACAGCTCGAGCTATGGCGACATTGGTCAGAAACTCAAGCTGGGCGTGTTCGTGCAGTTCCAGAACGAGAAAAAAGAAGGTCTCGGAGTGCCGCTACCCAAAGGCATTGTGCGCGTGTACAAAAAAGACTCGAGCGGAAACGCGCAGTTTGTCGGCGAAGACAATATCGACCATACGCCGAACAAAGAGCGCGTACGACTCAAGCTTGGCGAGTCGTTCGACGTAACGGCCAATAAAAAACAGACTGATTTTGAAGTGCGCGAACGCATCATGAAGCGCAACGTATTTGACTCAAGTTTTGAGATTGAGCTCAAGAACGCCAAAAAAGAAGTGGTCGAAGTCGTGGTTCGGGAGCCCATTCCGGGCGACTGGGAGATGCTGTCCGAAAGCGAAAAACATCTCAAAGTGGCCGCTGGCACCGCCGAATGGCGTATCAAGGTACCGGCCGAGAGTTCGAAGAAACTGACCTACACGGTACGCGTCAAGTACTGATCTTAAGATGGGGGGCGAAAGCCCCCCATGTCGTTTGAAGCTGCCGTGGTTGCACGGTCCCGCTGGGTATCAACGTCTGAGTGCAGCGACTCTGGTCGTTGGCGTATGCGTTCAGATACCGTGTCAGGCCACGACCTCGACGCCACGCCAGAATGCGATGCGGTCTTTGATTGACGCAGCCGCTTCCTTCGGATCGGCGTAATAAAACGCCGCTTCCGGAACGGCTTTGCCGTCTACGCGAACATCGAAGTAGTTCGCCGTTCCCTTCCAGCCGCACACGGTTGTTCGGTCACTGTTTTCGAGAAATTCGCGGTTGACCGACGACATCGGAAAATAGTGGTTGCTCTCAACAATCACCGTGTCGTCTGATTCGGCGATGACCTGTCCGTTCCAGATTGCTTTCATAGACATATCCTCAAACTCGCTCGGCGGTACGCGGACCGCTCTTGAAAAACTGGCGCTCAATGTGAATCCGGTGATGTGAAATTCACGTCAATTTGTTGCACTTGTAATTATTGGGCCAATTACCCAGACTGAACCCAACCATTATTGCGACGAGGAACACCTGATGAGTATTGAGTTATGGGCGCTTCTGGGTAGTTGTTTGGTCATGCTGCTGTCAATCGTGGCTCAGGCGGTCTATATGGACGTCAAAGCCGGCGCGGCGTACGGATTGAGCAACCGCGACGGCACGCCTTCCGGCATCGGAGACCTGGGAGGGCGCCTCGATCGCAATGTGCGCAATCAGATCGAAGGGCTGGTCATGTTTATTCCGCTGGTCGTGATCTCGGCCGCCGGCGGTATTTCGAATCCGTGGACGCAGCGAGCCGCCGTTGTGTACGTCATCACCCGGTTGGCCTATTTCCTCGTCTATGCTGCCGGGGTCACTATCCTGCGCTCTTTGATCTGGATCGTCGGACTCGTCGCTTTGCTGGTGTACGTATATGGCATCGTGCAGCAAACCGGCTTGCCGTTCTGATAAGCGAGGCTACCGCAGAATCGTAACGGGTGACGTTTCGACGGCGTCGCGCGTCGCGATGATGCCGCTGACTCCAACGATAATCGCACCGGCGAACGCGCCGGCGACCCACAGCCAGGGGTTGATCGACCACGGCATATCAAACAGCTGTACGGCGGCCAGGCCACCAACAATGGTAGCGCCCAGCGCGGCAAACACGCCGGAGGCAAAGCCGAGTACGATAAATTCGGTAGCGAGTCCGGCCAACACCGTGCGACGTTTGGCGCCGAACGTGCGCAGCAGCGCGCTTTCATAGCGACGTTCATCAAGAGTCGACTGCACGGCAGCGAACAGCACGACAATCCCGGCCAGAAGCGTGAACATAAAGACCACCTGAACGGCCAGTACCGCTTTGTCGATCACGCGGCGCACCTGATCCAGCGTCGCTTCAATATCGATCACCGAAATGCCGGGATAGGCCCTGACCAGTGTAATCAGAGCGGGCCGCTGTTCGTCCGTGACGTTCAGGCTCGTGATAAACGTTTGGGGGGCGTCGGACAGCGCTTCCGGTGTAAACACCATGAAAAAATTGGGTTCGAATGAATCCCATTTTATTTCCCGGAACGAGGTAACCGTGGCGCTGATCTCTGTGCCAGCCACGTTAATGGTCAAAACGTTACCGAGCTCCAGGTGCATGTCGCGTGCCGCGTCTGCTTCAACCGATACCTGATGATTCGTGGGCGGCGACAATGCGGATGCATCGGCAATGTCTGCATCAGCTGTCGTTTGCGGTGCTGTCTGCGAGTTCTTCGATCCGGTTGCGGGCATTGGCTCACCAGTGCCATCCGGCAACTGCGGGCCTGCGGCATACGTGCCCCACCAGTTTCCGGCCGTGACCGTGTTGGAAGCCGGCAGCAAGTTACTGTAGGTCAGGTTGGCGTCGCGATTGGCCAGCCGTCTGCCGCGCGGTGAATCATACTGGCGTTCGCGTACTTCAACGCCATCGACATGCGTCATGCGGGCGCGAACCAGCGGAACCAGTTCGGGATCAGGCAGACCTTCGCGCTGCATCAGTTCGAGCAGGCCATCGCGTTCATCAGGCTGAATATTGATCAGAAACTGATTGGACGCCGTGGCATCCAGTGTTGCCCGCCATCCCAGCAGGAGGTCATTGCGAACGATCGTCAAAACGAGCAGCACCATAAGTCCCAGCCCAAACGCGACTATCTGCACCGCGCTCTCGGATCCGCGACGCGCAATATTGGCAAGGCCGTAGCGCCAGGCGACGCCCACACGACCCGTGCGTTTCGACAGCAGCAGAACCAGCAGGCGACCGACCACAAACAGCACAAGACCGGTTGCCGCCGTACCGCCGAGAATCACCGCCAGAAGCGCAAGGTCGCGAACGGACCAGTACACCAGACCGCCCAGCGCGAGCACGGCCAGCCCGTAGGTCACAAACGCGCCCGTTGGCGCGGGCTTCAGATCCTTGCGCAGGACGCGCGCCGGCGGCGTGTCACCGAGCCGCATCACCGCGGGCAACGCGAATCCGACGAGTAGAATCAGAACGGTGCCGAACCCGAGCACAAACGGTGCCAGCGATGCGCCGGGTAAGTCATCCTGCAGCAAATCATCGAGAATCGTGGTCAGAATGCGTTCTGCCGCAAAGCCAAGAAACGCACCAATCAGGCTGGCCAGTACGCCAATGACCAGGAGCTGGGTCAGTGCGCTGGTCAGAACAAAACGCTGGGATGCGCCCACGGTTTTCATCAGTGCCGCCGTGTCCAGGCGACGCTGCGCGTAGCGACGGGCCGACATGGCCACCGCAACCGCCGCCAGCAGCAGGCTGATCAGGGAGGCCAGCCCCAGAAAGCGACCGGCCCGATCGATGGCGTTGTTGAGCTGGTTACCGGCGTCGCCGCGGTTTTGTATTCTGAGCCCCTCGATCTCGAGCGCCCGGATGTCACCGACGTAGCGATCAACTAACCCCGACTCGCCGGCGATCAGACCGAAATGCTGCACCCGGGAACCCTCGCGGACCAGCTCGGTGCCCGGCACATCGTCGATGTTCATGATGAGCGTGGGTGACAGCCCTGAAAATCCGGGGTTCTGATCGGGACGAAAACTCAGTACGGCGTCAATGGTGAACGTACCGGCGCCAATCTCGACCACGTCGCCCGGCTGCGCGCCGAGTCGCGCCAGCAGCGCTGAATCAAACCAGACCTTGCCAGGCTCCGGTATCACGTTGCGCGGTGTCCCGGACTGGCCAATCGCCGACGCGGTACGCAGCTCGCCACGCAGCGGGTAGGCGTCGCTGACAGCCTGAATGGTTGACAGTACGCTGTCGTCGCCTTTGTAAACGACGCTTGGGAAATTCAGAATGCGGGCCGTGGCGAGTCCCAGCTCCCGGGCGCGCTCGAACACCACCGGGTCGAGCGGTCGCGCAGAGCGCAGGCGTACGTCGGCGGCCAGTACTTCGGAGGCCTGCCGCTGTACGGCCTGATTAATGCGGTCCGTCAGAAAGCCAATGGCCGTAACGGTGCCGGCGGCCACCACGAGGGCCGCGAGCAGCACCGCCAGTTCTCCGGCTCTGGCGTCGCGCCACAGCGATCTGAGACCAAATCGAACGGCTTTGATCATGTCGGGACTACATTCATTCGTCTGCGACCAGTTTGCCAGCGGCGAGACGCAGGCGCCGATCGCAGCGTGCCGCCAGATCTTCGTCGTGGGTCACCAGTATCAGGGTGGTGTGCTGCTGTTCATTGAGCGCAAACAGCAGCTCGATAATGGTGTCGCCCGTGGCGCTGTCGAGGTTTCCCGTGGGTTCATCGGCAAACAGCACCGTGGGATGTCCGGCAAACGCGCGCGCAATCGCGACGCGCTGCTTTTCTCCGCCCGACAGCTGATTGGGATAGTGGCCGGTGCGCGCAGCCAGTCCGACCGACGTCAGAATGTCCGTGGCGCGTTTGCGGGGGTTGCCCGAGTCGTCGAGTTCCAGCGGCAGCATGACGTTCTCCAGCGCGGTCAGCGACGGAACAAGGTGAAACGACTGGAACACAAAGCCGACGCGATGCGCCCGCAGCGCGGCGCGACCGTCTTCGTCGAGCCCGCCCAGCTCCGTGCCGTCCAGCCAGATTTCACCGCTGCTGGCGTGGTCGAGTCCGGCCATCAGCGACAGCAAGGTAGACTTGCCGGCGCCCGAGGGGCCGCAGATGGCGACGGAACGACCTCGTTCAATCTCGAAACTCACGTCGTCAAGAATGGTCAGAGATCCTTCAGGGCTGGTAACCTGTTTGGACAAAGCAACGGCGCGTAGCGCCAAAGGGTCTGTTGTAGTCATGAATAAACGCTGGATTATTATCGGGTTAATGCTGCTGACGGGATTGCCTGCCGCAGCATGTGACCATACCACCGATGAAAAACCGGTGATCCTTGTGGTGGGCGACAGCCTTAGCGCTGCCTATGGTATCGACACAGCCGACGGCTGGGTAGCGTTGCTTGGCGACCGGCTGCAAGAGCGCGACATGGACTATCGTGTAGTGAATGCCAGCATCTCCGGAGACACCACATCGGGTGGCCTGTCGCGATTACGCAACGCGATTCCAGAACTCAAACCCGAACTTGTCGTCATTGCGCTTGGTGGCAACGACGGCCTGCGCGGACTGCCGCTCAAGTCGATGACCAGTAATCTGACCTCCATGATCACGCTGGCCGCCGAGCACGGCGCGCTTCCTGTACTTTTGGGAATGCGCATACCGAGCAACTACGGACCGCGATACACCGAAAAGTTCCATGGGATTTACGGCGAGCTCGCGGGCGAACACGGCTTACCCTACATTCCATTTTTGATGGAAGACGTGGCGCTGGAAGCAAATCTGATGCTGCCTGACGGTATTCACCCCAACGCCGAGGCGCAGCCGATACTGTTGAACACGGCCTGGCCCGCCATTGAGCAGGGCATCAAACAAACGTGCAGTGCAGAAGTGGAACCTGCCAAACCTTAGTCCGTGCGTCCTGCGTTTTTTCTGAAGCGCGTCAGGCAATATCGATTGACTGTTGACCAGATGCCTGGTCTGGAGGTTCAGCGGGTTTTCGGCTGAGTCCTGGCTAGCATCTCGCGAACCGGTGCGGTGTCCGGACGTACTTCGTGCCACAGCAAAAACGACGCGGCCGCCTGTTCAATCAGCATGCCAAGACCGTCGTGCAGCGCGCTGGCACCCTGTGCGCCGGCCCACTTGAGAAACGGCTGCGCGCTGGCTCCGTACATCATGTCGTAGCACACCGCGTTCTGCAGCAGCGTGTGGTCGATGTCCGGCTGGGCGCCTGCGAGCGATGCGCTGGTGGCGTT